>JAWKIR010000004.1:0-300000 GCA_041394245.1 Acidimicrobiales bacterium | reverse complement strand
CCCGCGACGCCTGGACGAACTCGCGCTCGGCGAACACCAGGGTCTGGGCACGCGCCAACCGACCGACCGGGGCAACGGCGAGGATGCCGAGGGTGAGCGACACCGTCGTCAGGCTGCGCTCGGTCGAGGTGACGATCAGGATGGCGAGGACAAGGGCGGGGAAGGAGAGGACCGTGAAGAAGATGAAGCTGATGAGCTGGTCGACCCACCCGCGGAGATAGCCGGCCAGCATCCCGAGCGAACCGCCGACGAGGAGCCCGAAACCGATGGCGAAGGCGCCGACCACGAGCGAGATACGGGCTCCCCACACTGCTCGGGCGAAGACGTCGCGTCCACCCTTGTCGGTGCCGAACCAGTGCGCCCAGGAGGGGCCCTCGCTGTTGGGGCCGGCGCCGAAATCGGTCGGGTCGTCGATCGGCAGGATCGGCGCGAGAAGGGCGACCAGCGCCAGTCCGGCGAGCCAGCCGATGCACAGCCAGAACCCCCACCCGAGGGACTTTTTCACCGCGTCGGCGGGGAGCGGATCCTCGAGGATTCCCCCCGCTGTCGCATCGATGGTGTCGGTCACCGGATCCTCGCTGTCGTCGTTGGGGCCGCACCCCGTCCGATGTGCATGTTCGTCATCCCGCGCGCACCCGCGGGTCGAGCCAGCCGTAGAAGAGGTCGACGAAGAAGTTGATCACGACGAAGGCCACGGCGACCAGGGCGACGAGGACGACGACGACGGGCTGGTCCTGGCGCAGCACCGCTTCGACGATGGCTGCGCCGACGCCGGGGATGAAGAAGATCTGCTCGATCACGAGCGAGCCGCCGATCAGGGCGCCGGTGTTGACGCCGAAGACGGTGACCACCGAGAACAGCGACGGCCGCAGGGCGTGACGGTACATGATCCAGTTGGTGGGCATGCCCTTGGCCCGGGCCATGTGGACGAAGTCGTCCTGCAGCGTCGTGATCAGATCGGTGCGCAACAAGCGCTGGTAGGTGGCGGCCAGGCCCAGTCCCAGTGTGAGCGCAGGCAGGGTCAACGACTTCAGCTCCTGGCTCCAACTGTCGTCGTCGTAGCCGGCCGGGAAGAACTCCCATCGGAGCGCGAACAGCCACAACAGGATCACCCCGAGGGCGAAGTTGGGGATCGAGAGCAACCCGAACGAGCCGATCGTGCTGGCCCGGTCGAATCCACGGTTGGCCCGTCGCGCCGTCGCCACGCCCCACGGAATGGCGATCCCCAGGGCGATGATCTGGGAGAACACGACGAGCTTGAGGGTCTGGGGCAGGCGGTCGGTGACCAGCTGCTTCGTCTCGACGCCGGTGATCAACGACCGCCCGAAGTCGCCCCGAAGCATCTCGCCGGCCCAGATCCCGTAGCGGACTGGGATCGACTTGTCGAGGTTGTACTCGGCCTCGGCCTCCCGGATGATCTCGCAGTCCGTACGACCACCACCCGTCGAGCTCGCGTCGGGGATCTCCCCGCGATCGACGGCGTCGCAGTCGGTGCCGGCGATGATCGGACCGACCAGGTTCTCCAGCGGATCACCGATGACGTTGAGCGACGCGAACGTCGCGAACGTGACCGCGACGAGCACGAGAACCAGTTGCAGCACGCGGCGCAGGATGAAACTGCGCATCTACTTGGGACGTCCCTCGTGCATCAACTGGTCCTCGTTGCTCGTCGTTCGGTCAGATACTGCCGTCGTCTACTCGATCCACGCGTTGTGCAGGAAGATCGAACCGTCGCTGTTGCAGACGACGTCCTCACCGTCGGGTCCGGTGGTGCCACAGATGTTCTTGACGTTGTCGTTGTACCCGAGGACCCAGTTGGAGTGGAAGGTGAAGATGTACGAGTAGGTGTCGAACATGTTCTGCTGGATCTCCTTCCAGATCTCGATCCGGCGGGCCTCGTCGGTGGTGGCCCGCTGCTCGTACAACAACTCGTCGCGGGCCGGGTCGCACACCCGGACCCAGTTCAGCGCGATGGCCGAACTCGCGGTCGCGCACTCGAGCCAGACGACCTCGTTGTCGGGCTCGATCTGACCGAACTGGCGCCAGATGACCACGTCGTAGTTGCCGAAGGCGACATCGGTGATGTGGTCGGTCTGGAGGAGTTCCTCGCGGGTGATGTTGAAGTAGTCCTCCCAACCGTTGACCAGGATGTCCATGATCAGCGTCTGGGTGACCGACGGACCCGAGTACTGCAGCTCCATGTTGACCTTGCCGTTGGTGCAGCTCTCGGGCACCTCGGCGCAGTACTCGGCGATCAGCGGTGCGGCGAGCTCAGGGCTGTCGGTCACCTGCTGGATGTCGGGATTGTTCCACTTGAGGTCGGGGTGGAACATGGTCTCGGCCATTGGCTTGGTGCCCTGGGCGATCACGTCGGCGTAGGTCTGGCGATCGGTCGCGTAGGTGAGCGCCTGACGGACCCGGATGTCGTCGAAGGGCGGCTTCGACGTGTTCATCATGATGTCGTCCTCGGCGCCGAGCAGGTTCGACGTGAAGGGAACGCCGAGGTCTTCGAGCGTCAGCTGGGCCTCGGGGTTGCTGGTGATGATCAGGTCGAGCTCACCACGTCCGACCCGCTCCGCGGCGATCACGGTGTCGGTGATCGGGAAGACCTCGATCGCGTCGAGATAGATGTCGTCGGTGCCCTGCCAGTAGTCCTCGTTGCGCTCGAGGAGCGTGCGGACGCCCTGCTCGCGCTCGACGACCTTGAACGGGCCGGTGCCGATCGGCATCTGGTCGAGAGCCGGATCGTCCGCAGCCGCTGCGAGATAGTCGGGCGACGGGATGAAGCCGAGCTGACTCGTCAGGTTGACCGGGAAGTGCTGGCTGGGCCGGATCAGGTTGTAGCGGACGGTGTATTCGTCGAGCTTCTCCTGACGGTTCTCGGCCGGATAGCTCGGCACCACCGCGAGGGAGATGATCGGGTCGGCGAGCGTCGCCTCGAACGCTGCGATCAGCGCGTCGGCATTGAGCGGGGTGCCGTCGTGGAACGTGATGCCCTCACGCAGCTTGATGTCCCAGCTGGAACCGTCGCCCACCGGGGTGGCCGATTCCGCCAGGAAGGGGAACCAGTTGCCGTCGGTGTCGACATAGAAGAGCGGGTCGTAGATCTGGTAACCCATGACGTAGGCCGACGTCGCGAAGTTGTTGGCCGTCGGGTTCAGGCCGTCCGACGGCGCCTCGACGGCGACGCGCAGGGTGCCGCCACGAACGCCGGGGCTGTCCTCGGTCGCCTCGTCCTCACCCTCTCCGACAGTGTCGAGCGAGGTCGTCGGCGCCACACCGTCGTCCGGTGTCGTGGTGTCGGTATCGGTGTCGTCGTCTGTCGCCGTGGTGTCGCCGTCGTCGCCGCACGAGACAGCGAAGAGGGTGAACGCCAAGAGCACGGCGAGCAGTTTCGCCATCCTCGAGCGTGAAGATCGTGTGAACATGGGGAACTCCTCCAGGGGGGTGACCAACGTCGGTCGTGTGACTCGCGCCACAAGGTTTAGCACTGTGGTGCATGCAATGCGTCACGCGCAAGCATTCACCGAGAGAACTTCGCGCGGAATTCCGATTCGCTGCGGCAACGACCGGAACCGAGCGCCACTACGGGTGTTGATTGCTGACGGACACCACTTCGCCGGTCATGTAGCTGGCCAGGTCGCTGGCGAGGAAAACCATCACGTTCGCGACCTCCCACGGCTCGGCGGCGCGACCGAACGCTTCCCGCTGCGAGAGCTGATCGAGGAACGCTTCGTCGCTCACCTTCGCGAGAAACGCGTGCATCGCGATGCTCGGCGCGACCGCGTTGACCCGGATGCCGTGCTCGGCCGCTTCGATCGCCGAACAGCGGGTCAGCGCCATCACCCCGGCCTTGGCCGCGGCGTAGTGACACTGCTCGTCCTGGGCCCGCCAGCCGACCACCGACGCGTTGTTGACGATGGCGCCCTCGATCCCGGCGTCGATCATGTGCCGGAGCACGGCGCGGGTGCAGCGCATCGTGCCGTCGAGGGTGACACCGAGTACCGCGCTCCATTGCTCGTCGGTCATGTCGACGAGGCGGACCGAGCCACCGAGTCCGGCGTTGTTCATCATCACGTCGATCCCGCCGAGACCGCCGATCGCCGCGTCGACCAGGGCCTGCACGTCGGCTTCCACGGTGACGTTGCAGATCTGGGTGAGCGGCCGAGAGCCGGTCTCCTCCTCGAGTCGGTCGGCGGTCTCGCCGAGCCGTCGCTCGTGGATGTCGGAGATGAGGACACTCGCTCCTTCGAGCAGGCATCGCTTGGCAACGGCCGAACCGATGCCGGTGCCCGCGGCCGCGGTCACCACGACACGCTTGCCCGCGAGCAGGTTGCGACCCTCGGGCTCCTGGGGAAGCGATGGCACCGTCAGCCCTCGTTCTTCGCCATGTCGGCCATCCGTCGCTCGAGGTCGGCGATGAACGGGTTGGGTTCCTGACCGACCGTCGAGGGCAACACCTTCGCGATCTCCTCGGGGGACCACTGGTCGCCACCGGCCCACATCGTCCGCAGCTCCTGGGGCTGGTTCCACACCGAGATGCGGCGACCCACCACCGTGTAGACCTGCGCGTTGACCTCGCGCCCGGCGTCGCTCATCAGATAGATCGCCATCGGCGCGATGTCTTCGGGCTCACCCGTCTCGATCTCGAACGGCACGTTCTCGCTCATCCGGGTCTTCGCGACCGGAGCGATGCAGTTGGCGTTGATGGCCGGTCCGCCGCGCAGCTTGATGCTCGCCGCGGTCATGGCCGCCGAACGGGTGAGGCTGACGATGCCACCCTTGGCCGCCGAGTAGTTGGGCTGCGCCGTCGACGCGGTGAACGCACCCGAGGTGAAGCCGACGAGCGAGCCGCCGGTCTCCTGCTTGCGCATGCGGGCGAACGCGGCCCGGTAGATGTTGAAGTGACCCTTGAGGTGCACGGCGATGACATGGTCCCACTCGTCTTCGCTCATGTTGAAGAGCATCCGCTCGCGCAGGACACCTGCCGGGCAGACGACGCCGTCGATGGTGCCCCAGTTGTCGACGGCCGCGGCGACCACCGCCTCACCGACGTCGAACTGGCTGATGTCGCCCGCGACCGCGACGGCCTTGCCGCCGGCGGCCTCGATCTCGGCGACGGCCGCGTCGGCGACGTCGCTCGACGGATCACTGCCGTCCATCGACACGCCGTAGTCGGCGACGACGATGTTGGCGCCCTCGGCCGCAGCGGCCAGGGCGATGGCCTTGCCGATGCCGGCGCCGGCGCCCGTGATTGCGATGTTCTTGCCTTCGAGGAATCCGGCCACAGCCGTGTGCTCCTGTGTTCGTTGGGTGGGACGAGTGCGACGCCGAGACTACCCACGGTGCACATCCGTGCCCTAGTTCGCGGCACCGCCTCGCCGCGCCCTCACCGCGCGTGATCGAATCCAACACCGCGCGTCACAAGCATCCGCGCTCGACCGGGTCGCTGGGCGTAGCGTTGCGGCGGGCTGGAGTCCCCACCGACGCAGGAGCAAGGCGTGACCCACGAGCGCGAAACCGCGACCGTGACCGGCGACCGATCCCGCGCCGACGTGCTTGCGCGTCTGGCTCGGATCACCGACCCGGAAACCGACGATCTGAACAGGGCGATCACCGCTCGGGATGCGCTCGACCGCCTGTCCGGTCCGGCGTTGCTCGTCGACCTCGACGGCACCATTCTCGACATGAACGGCAACACCGACGGGCTCGGTGTCGAACGTTCCTCGATTCGCGGCCGCGCCCTGTGGGCCGCCCCCATCTGGGCCAACGACGATCCTTCGTCGACGCTGGCACCGCTGGTCGAGGCCGGCGCCGAGGGCCGCGCCGGGCAGCGAACCATCGACATCGGTGGTGCCGCACCCCGTCCCGGTCGCGTGTCGCTCACCCCGGTCCTCGACGACTCCCGCTCGGTGACGCTCCTGCTCGTGGAGCTGCGTGGCCTCGCCGACACTCGCGAGACCGATGCCCTGATCGAGGCCACCACCCAGGCGCTCGCGGCCGCGGAAGACATCTTCCGAGCCGTTGCCGAGCACACCTCCGACCTCGTCTGCCTCCACGATCCGAGCGGCGCGTTCACCTACCTGTCGCCATCGTGTCGACGACTGCTCGATCTCGATCCCGCCGCGCTCCTCGGCACCCACCCGGTCGACATCGCCCACAGCAGCACTCGCGACGCGCTCGTCCAGGCGATCCACGACGCCGGTCGCCGCGGCTCGGAACCGACCCGGTTCCGCCACCGCCTGCGCCACCGCAACGGTTCCTTCCGCTGGTTCGAGTCGGTGATCACGCCGATCCTGGCGCCCGACGGCGGCGTTCGACAGCTCCAGTCGTCGAGTCGCGACATCACCGAGCAACGCGAAACCGAACAGAGCCTGATCAAGCAGGCATTCCACGACGAGCTCACCGGCCTGCCGAACCGGGCCCTGCTGCTCGATCGCATGACCCACGCGCTCGCCATCAGTGAGCGTTCCAACCAGCCGATCGGTGTCCTGTTCATCGACCTCGACGGCTTCCGTACCATCAACGACACGCTCGGCCATCCCGTCGGCGACACCGCACTCACGAAGGTCGCCGAGCGGCTCACGGCGATCGTGCGCCCCGGCGACACGCTCGCCCGTATCGGCGGCGACGAGTTCGTGATGCTCTGCGCCGGCACGGATGGCGCCCGCGGCGCCACCGCGGTCGCCCGTCGGATCCTCGACGCCTTCGCGCAGCCCTTCGTGCTCGAGGGTCGCGAGATCGAGATCGGGGCATCGATCGGCATCGCGACGTCCATCGGCTCCGAGGATCCCCATCGCATCATCGAGAATGCCGACACCGCGATGTACGAGGCCAAGCACGAAGGCCGCGGTCGGTTCGCCATCCACAACGAGACCGACCAGTCGCTCGCCCTCGAACGCATCGACACCGAGGAGGCCCTGCGACGCGCGGTGCACAATGGCGAACTCCGGCTCCACTACCAGCCCGAACTCGACCTCGATTCGGGGCGGATCGTCGGATTCGAGGCACTGGTCCGCTGGCAGCGTCCCGATGGCCGCCTGGTGCCGCCCGGCGAGTTCATCCCGCTGGCCGAGGAGACCGGCATCATCGTCGACCTCGGTCGCTGGGTGATCCAGGAGGCGTGCCGCCAGGCTTCGCTGTGGCGGGTCCACCGCACACCCGACCAGGAGCCGGTCCGGATCTGGGTCAATCTCTCGGCCCGTCAGCTCGGTGATCCCGATCTGGTCCCGTTCGTCGAGCGCACCGTGGCGGCGGCGGGAATCTCGACCGACGAGATCTGTCTGGAGATCACCGAGTCGGCGCTCATGGACGACGCGCAGGCGGCGACCGAGCAGCTCGATGAGCTCCGGCGCATCGGCATCAGCCTCGGCATCGACGACTTCGGTACCGGTTGGTCACAGTTCGCCTACCTCCAACGCCTCCCCCTCGACGTGTTGAAGATCGACCGGTCGTTCGTCTCGGGTCTCGCCTCCGACCACGCTGCCGCCACCATCGTGGCGGCGATCATCGACCTGGCGCACGCGCTCGGCCTGATCGTCATCGCCGAGGGTGTTGAGTCGGAGGACCAGCTCGCAGTGCTCCGCGAGCTCGACTGCGACCAGGCGCTGGGCTTCCTCTTCTCCGAACCGCGAGAGGCCGCCGCGTTCGATCACGCGCTCAGCGCCAACTGAACCGGCCGAGTCGGGTCAGCCGGTCGACGCGCCCGGAATGGGCGACGCGCCCGGAATGAGCATCGTCACGGCATGGCGGAGCTCGGCCTCGACACTGCCCGGCTCCGCGAGGCCGCCGACCCATCTGGTGATGGCCGACAACCAGACATGACCGACCACACGCGAGATGCCGACTGCGTCGACCCCTGGCGCGTCGCCGATCGCGCTGACGATCATCGCCCGCACCTCTGACTCGATGTGAAGCTTGTACTGCTTGGCTTCCGGGTCGGTCGTGCTCAGGGCGGTGATGAGCGCCGTCATGAGAACGGGTGCGCCTTCCGCCGCCTGCGCCGCCTGCCCGAGCACCCTCGCAAGACGGTCGGCGGCCGACTCCTCGCCGACGGCGTCGGGATCGATCTGGCGCCGCAGCACATGGACCCACCCGGCGAGTCCGGCGAGCAACAGGTCGTCCTTCCCACCGAAGTAGCGATAGATCGTTCCGAGCGAGACATTGGCCGCGTCGGCGACCTCGCGCATCTGGACCGCTTCGTAGCCGCCTTCTGCGGCGAGGTTCATCGCCGCCTCGACCACACGGACGCGGCGAGCCGCCTTTCCGTCGGCCCCGCGGGGCGGGGTGGTCGTCTCGGCCGAAGTGGACATGGCCTGAAAGTGTGCCGGACGCCCACCGGGTTCGCGAAATCCGCGAACAGCGGAACCGGTACGCTTCGCCCATGGTCGGATTCCTCGAGGAGCTCGGACCCGCAGGTCCGGCCTGGCGGCAGCAGATGGTCCGGCGGCGATACGCCCGCGACGAACCGATCTTCCACGAGGGCGAGATCGGCGACACGTTCCACGTCATCGAGAAGGGCCGAGTGTTGGTCGAGGTGTCGACGGTCCGCGGCGATGTCGCGGCCCTCGCGGTGCGCGGCCCTGGTGAGGTGCTGGGCGAGTTGGCGATCGTCGGCGACGGACGACGTACGGCCAAGGTCACCGCCCTGGAGCCGACCGAGACCCTCTCACTCCCCCGAGCCCGCCTCGACGAACTCCGACGGGCCGATCCAGATGTCGATCGCCGGCTCCTCGAGATCCTCGCCGAGAAGCTGGCCGAGACCATGGCGCAGCTCATGGAAGTGCTCTTCACGTCCGTCGATACCCGGGTCCTGCGCGTCGTGCTGAGGCTCGCCGATGCCTTCGACGAGGGAACGACCCCCATCGTCATCAGGGTGCGTCAGGAAGACATCGCGGCAATGGCCGGCACTCGTCGCCAGACGGCGAATCGCCCCCTCAAAGCCGCGGAGGCCGAGGGGGCGATCGTGGTGGGTCGGGGCCGGGTCGAGCTGCTCGACCGTGCCCTGCTCGAACGGCTGGCCCGGTAGCGGCTACTCGTCACCCGGTGCCGGAGGCGGCGGCGGGGGAAGTTCGGATCCACTCGGACCGTCATCGCCATTCACGGCCGGCGCGTCGTCCGGTCGCATGCTCTTCAAGATGTCGACGCCGGTGGCCGCCTCGATCTGCTCGGTGAGGCTCACGACTGCAGCCGGGAGCTGTGAGACCAGGCCGGGGATGCCACCGCCGCCACCGCCGCCTCCGCCGTCGACGACCGCGACCCGGTCGATCGAGATGCCACTGACGGTCGAGACGATCTTGTCGACGAGCTCGGGAAGCATGTTGAGCACGAAGATCCGCTGGCCGTCGTCGCCGGCCTCCTTGTACTGCTCGGTCAGCCGGCGGAACACCTCGACCTGGGCCTTGCCGTCCTCGATGATCCTGGCCGCATCGGCCTGAGCCGACAGCTGCTTGGCCTCGAGGTTGGCGCGGGCAGGCGTGACCACGTTCGCTTCGAGTCGGCGCCGCTCCAACTCGATGCGCTGCTGCTCGAGGTCCTGCTCGGCGACCGCACGAGCGATGTCGCCGGCGACCGCGGCTTCCTCTTCCTTGGCCCGGGCAACAGCGTCGAGCTCGGCGGTGCGGACGCGGAGCATGTTCTGCTCCTCGACGATCTTCCGCTGCGCCTGGACCGTCGCGATCTCGGCGAGCTGACGAGCGTCGGCCTCGGCCCGCTCCGACTCGGACTGTCGATTCGCCTCCGCGACGCGCGCCTCCTTCACGACCTCGGCGGTGAGTCGCCGACCCACCGACTCGAGATAGAGGTTGTCGTCGGTGACGTTCTGGATCTTCATGACGTCGAGGTCGAGCCCGAGCGTCTTCATGTCGTCGTCGGCCTCGTCGATCAGCTGCTGGGAGAACTTCAGCCGATCCTCGTTGACCTCCTCGGGCGAGAGCGTGGCGAGCACGCCCCGGAGGTTGGCCTCGAGGGTCTCCTTGGCGATCTGGCCGATGGAGGCGTTCGGAACGTTGAGGAAACGCTCCGCCGCGTTCTCGAGGACACCCTCCCGGCTCGAGATCTTGACGTTGGCGATGCCCTGCACATTGAGCGGGATCGTGCCTCTCGAGTACGCGTTGGTGACCGAGACCTCGAGCGGGATGGTGTTGAGATCCATCCACGCCACCTGCTCGAAGATGGGCATCTTGTAGGCCCGACCACCCTTGATGATCCGGTAGCCGACGGTCCGACCGTCGGAGAGCACCCGCTTGCGCCCCGTGATGATGGCGACCTGGTTCGGCGGGCAGATCACCAGCACCGAGCTCGCGATCGAGATGATCGCCAGCAACACGAAGACCACCAAGAGTGCTGCGCCGATTATGAGTCCCATGTGGAGATTCCTTCTGCGTCTACGACGCGTTCACGAGGCGGCCCATGCCGCCGAGGATTGTCGGTCATTCGAGTGAGAGATCGGGGGTCATCGGTGCCACGAGCGCCACGCCGTGTTCGATCCGGACGATCACGACCGGTTCGCCGACATCGATCGCCGAGCCGTCGAAGGGCGACGCGGTCATCTGTTCGCGAGCACCGGCAACGTCGAGCACGATCCTGCCGCGGAACTCGCCGCTGATGGGGAGCGACACCCGCGCGATCTTTCCCTCGAGTTCGGCGTCGGTCACCTCGCTCGACGCACCCGGGGTCTTGATCCACTTGAACAGGCGATGACTGGCGTAGCCCACGCCCAGCGCGAGCACGATCGCGAGAACGAAGGTGGCGAGAAAGCCGGCTCCGGTCAGCTCTCCGATCACCCCGATGCCACCGAAGGTCGCCATGAAGGCGGCGATGGCCGACAACGGCAGCACGGTGAGCTCGCTGTCGCCATCGAGACCGAAGCCGTCGCCGCCGTCGGAATCCCCGACAAAGACCATCCAGAGCAACAACGGCGCCCCGACGGCGAGGAAGAAGAGGTAGAGCCCGCTCATTTCGTATCTGAGCGGAAGTTAGTACGGATTCGAGTCTGCGGGGCGGCGCCGAGCTGGTTTACGCTCCCGCCCATGTCGTTCAACGCTTTCTTCCACGAGGTCGCCGCCGAGGTCCGCAACTGGGGCCGGTGGGGCGACGACGACCGCATCGGAACGCTCAACCTGATCACTCCCGAAGCCATCGCCGCAGCCGCGGCATCGGTCGAACACGGGCGGGCGATCTCACTGGCGATCGACCTCAAGCACGACGGTGTCCAGATCGGGCAGATCCCCACTCGCATCAATCCGGTCCATGTCATGGGAACGATCGACCATGCGGATCTCGGCGACGCCGACGGCAACGGCATGGTGCCGCACTTCTCCGACGACATGGTCACGATGGGACTGCAGGCGGGCACGCACTGGGACGGACTCTCGCACGTGAGCTACGACCACAAGCTCTACAACGGCATTCCCGCATCGACCATCACGGCACGCGACGGCTCGACGGTGCTCGGGATCGAGCACGTGAAGGCGCTCGTCGGTCGCGGGGTCCTGCTCGACATCGCCGGTTCGAAGGGGCTCGGCCGGTTGCCCGACAACCACGAGGTCACCGGGGCCGACCTCGATGCGGCCGCCGAGTGGGCCGGCGTCGACATCCAGTCGGGCGACATCGTGCTGATCCGCACGGGTCGGATGCAGTACTACCTGGGGGGAAGCGCCCACACCTACACGATGGGCGAAGCGGGCACCGCCGACAGTCCGGGACCCGGAATCGACGCCGTGCGATGGTTCCGCCGCAACGACATCGCGGCCGCGGCGACCGACACCTACATGTTCGAAGTGTTCCCACCATCCGACTGGGACAACGCACTCGCCGTGCACTGTCTGGCCATCGTCGACATGGGGTTCACTCAGGGACAGAACTGGCATCTCGAGGAACTCGCGCAGGTCTGCAACGAGTACGGGCGCCACACGTTCTTCCTCAATGCCACCCCTGAGCCGTTCGTCGGCGGCACCGGCGCGCCCGTCGTGCCGGTCGCGGTTTTCTGACCTCGACGTGACACAGGTGCTATGACATCACGGGAGAACGCAGGCATCGGGCCTGCCGGGAGGTAGCCATGGCGCTCATCGAGCAGCTCGCCGAAATCGAACTCTTCTCGGAGCTCACGAAGAAGGAACTCAAGAAGGTCGCGTCGTACATGACGCCCATCACCGTGAAGGCCGGCCGCGATCTGACCGTGCAGGGTCAGCCCGGTCGCGAGTTCATGATCATCGCCGAGGGCGAGGCGACGGTGCGTCGCAATGGCCGCGTCATCGCCCACTTCAAACCCGGCGACTTCTTCGGGGAACTCGCCGTCATCGCCGGCGTTCCTCGCACCGCGACGGTCACCGCCGACACCGACATGGTCGTCGAGGCGCTCAATCGCCGCGAGTTCAGCTCGATGCTCGACGAGAGTTCGAAGCTGGCGAAGAAGATCCTCGTCGGTGCGGTCAAACGACTCCACGAACTCGAAGAGGGCATCGTCAAGTAGAACGCAGCGTCAGATGAGCGAGACCGGGGGCGCGCGGGGCCTCGAAACCGCGGCCGTCAGCCGCTGGCTCGACGAGCATCTCGATGCCAGCGGTCCGTTCGAGTACTCGCTGATCGCGGCCGGCGGATCGAACCTGACCTATCGCGTGCTCGACGCGCAGGGTCGGGTGTTCGCGCTCCGACGACCACCGGAGGGCACGACGCTCGCGACCGCCCACGATGTCGATCGGGAATGGCGGATCATGTCCGCCCTCGACGCAGGTGGCGCCGTGCCCGTACCCGCCTGCCTGGCACGCTGTGACGACGTCGGTGTCACCGGGGCGCCGTTCTACGTGATGGGATTCGTCGACGGCACGATCCTGCGAACCGCGAACGACGCGGCCCGGCTCTCGCCGGCGGATGCCGAACGGGCCACCGAGGCGCTCATCGGTGGCCAGGTCGCGTTCCACACACTTGATCTCGACGCGGTCGGTCTCGCCGGTCTCGGTCGACACGACGGCTACATCGCCCGCCAGTTGAAGCGATGGAAGACGCAGATCGAACGGGCCGACGCCCGCCCGATCCCGGTCGTTCACGAGCTCCATGCCGCGCTGTCGGCGCGGATCCCCGAGGAACGGGCGAGCCCCGCTCTGGCACACGGCGACTACCGCTTCGACAATGTCGTGCTCGGCGCCGACTTCTCGCTCGCGGCAGTGCTCGACTGGGAACTGTGCACGACGGGGGACCCGATCGCCGACTTCGCGTGGTCGACGCAGTACTGGGCCGACCCGGGAGACGACATCACCTGGCTGACCGACCCGCCGACCACCGCTGCGGCGTTCCCGCGAAGAGCCGACATCATCGGCCGCTATGCGTCGACCACCGGCTTCGACCTGTCCGACTATCCGTTCTACGAGGCGTTCTCGTGGTGGAAGCAGGGCTGCATCGTCGAGGGGGTCTACGCCCGCCGTCTCCAGGGAAGCCAGGGCGGCATGCGTCAGACCGGACCGGCCTCGGAGATCGCCGACCGAGCCGACCTGCTGCTGGACCGCGCCCATGCCCTCGTGGGCGCGCTCGACTGAGGAAACCATGAGCACCCCGGAAATCACGATCGTCGGGAGCGCCAACCTCGATCTCGTCGTCGACGTCGAGCGCGTACCGCTCGTCGGCGAGACCGTGCTCGGCGGCGACCTGCGCCGCATCCCGGGAGGAAAGGGCGCCAACCAGGCCGTTGCCGCGGCCCGCCTCGGGCGCAGGGTCGCCATGGTCGGGCGGCTCGGCGACGACGAGGGCGGCGCCACGCTGCGCACCGCCCTCGAAACCGACGGGGTCGACACGAGCGCACTCATCACCACAGTCGGCACACCCAACGGTGTGGCGCTCATCTCGGTCGATGCCGACGGCGACAACGCCATCGTCGTCAGCCCCGGCGCGAACGGGCGAGTCGACGCCGACGACGTCGCTCGCGCCGGCACGCTCGTCTCCGAGGCCGCCGTGCTGCTGCTCCAGCTCGAGGTCCCCGTCGGCGCGGTGACAGCGGCCGCGCTCGCCGCCGGCGGCACCGTCATCCTCAATCCCGCACCGGCGCCCTCCGCCCCGCTTCCTCGGGAACTCCTCGACGCGGTCGACATCCTCGTTCCGAACCAGACCGAGTTGGCCACACTCACCGGCCACAGCGGCCCCGTCGACGCTGCCGTTGCCGCGCGGCTCGCCCGTCGCCTCCCCTCGCCCGTCGTCGTGGTCACCTTGGGAGCCGCTGGCGCGCTGGTGGTCACCGACGACGCCGTCGAACACGTCGCTGCTCCCGAGGTCGACCCGGTCGACACGACCGCGGCCGGCGACTCCTTCTGCGCAGCGATGGCCGACGGCCTCGTGAGAGGTCTCGATGTGGTCGACGCGGTGCGCTGGGCCGTCAGAGTGGGAGCCGCCACGACGCTGCGCCCCGGGGCCCAGCCATCGCTGCCGACCCCGGCCGAGGTCGATGCGCTCCTGAGCTGACGGTCGTCGAACCGCCGACGCGACGTACCCTTTCCCCATGTCCCACGTGCCGATGCTCATCGACTGCGACCCGGGTCTCGACGACGCGATCGCCCTGCTGACCGCCGCGCACATCGCCGACCTCGTGGGCATCACGACCGTCAACGGCAATGTGGGGATCGATCACACGACGCACAACGCTTTGGCCGTCGCCGAGGTCGCCGGCCTCGCCGTGCCCGTCCATCGCGGGGCGGCTCGTCCCCTCGTCAACGATCCGATGGACGCCGCCCACGTGCACGGACCCACCGGACTCGGGTCGGTGTCGATCCCGACGGTCTCCCGTTCGATCGATTCAGACGACGCGGTGACGTTCATTCTCGACATGGCCCGATCGGTCGACGGTCTCCACCTGGTGCCCATCGGTCCGCTCACCAACATCGCTCTGGCGTTGCAGGCAGACCCGTCACTGCCGTCGCTGCTGAGCGGGATCACCATCATGGGTGGAGCGGCCACGGGCGGCAACGTCACCGCGGCGGCCGAGTTCAACATCTGGGCAGATCCCGAGGCCGCAGCCATCGTCTTTCGGGACGGAGGGCCGATCACCATGGTCGGACTCGACGTGACCCACCAGGTCCTGCTCGGAAGCAGCGAACGCGACGCGATGCGAGCGGCCGACACCGCGCCCGCCCGACTGGCCGCCGATCTCCTCGACTACGCCGTCGAACGCGCCGGCGAGATCCGGGGGTGGGCGGGCGCGCCGATCCACGATGCGTGCGCGGTCATCGCCGTCACCAATCCCGAACTCTTCGAGGGCTCGCGCCACACCGTCGAGGTGGAGCTCCACGGAACCCACACCCGCGGGATGACGGTCGTCGACATCCGACACGACGCACCGGGCCCGGCCGACATCGACGTGTTGCGCGGTGTCGATGCGCCCGCCGTGATCGACATCATCGTCGATGCCGTCACCTCACTCGGGAGCGGCTGACCAGATGTCACCCGATCGCGTCGTCTATTCGTTCGTGCTCGGATGGATAGTGCTTCTCGCGGTCCTGATCGCGCTCGACTGGCTCGGCAACCCGAACCGCGGCGCCTTCCGACCCAAGGGTGAGCGTCCACCGAACGACCGAGCGACGCGAAAGGCCGAACGCGCTCGACGTCGACTCGAGGACGATGCTTCGGTGCGCGCTGCGCTCCGAGACGCCTACGGCGCTTCGAGCCTGCGCTTCACCTGGACGAGTGAGCACGAGACTCGCGCTCGCCAACTCGACGATGCGCTCGTGGTCGACGAGCGCATCGCGGTCGATGTCACGTCCCGCGAGATCGCGTCGATCGATCGCACCGCCATCATCGGCGACCCCCTCCCCAACATCGACGGGGCCGACGAGCCTGACGACGACGAGGCCGACGAGGCCGACGACGACGTCGACGACGACGAACCGGCTCCGGGATGGAGTGTCGGTGGCGATCCGCTGGCACTCACGGCCCGCGGCACCGAACCCGCCCCAGGAACGATCCGGTCCCGCGTGTGGAAGAACCACGGGCTGGTGGGGGCATGGAGCGAGGAGAACCGCTCCCGGCTCGCTGCGGGGAAGGCCCCACGGCGAGTCAATCCGATCACGGGCCGCCACGAACGCGCGGCGGTCGACATCGAGACCGGTCGAGCGAGCTGGGGAAGCGAACCGATCGACCCGTTCGGAACATCGACATGAACCCCCGGAAGTTCGTCGTGGTCGGCACGGCGGCCGAAACGACCATCACGGTGACCCGCGCGTCGGCGTCGGACGAACGGCCGCAGGGACTGGTGCTGGATGCGGATCACGAACTCGTTGTCGGCGACGTCACGTCGACGAGGATCGTGCTCTGGGCCGACACCGCCCCCGCCGAGGTGTCGCTCGCGACCAGCGAGGCCGGCGATCTCCGCATGTGGAATGTCTGGCAAGACGGCGATCTCATGCAGGCCTGGGATGGTGAAGCCTGGATCGATGTCGACGACGAAGGCGACGACCTCGGTCTGGCCTGTCACGACGGCCATGACGGCGACGGACCGGACCTGGTCGTCCGGGTGAGTTTCGATCGGGCGTGGACGCAACCGACCGACGATTGACCCCTCAATCCGCGCCGAACACCTCTGCGATCCACTCGTCACCGATCGCGACCCGCGGCGACAGCACCACCATGGCCCGCAGCGCCCAATCGACGACCCCGGCGTGGTCGACAGTGTCGGGCAACGCTGCGACGATGCCGTTCTTGGCGTGGTCCTGACGCTTCTGCCATCCGGACGGCAGTGCGACGCCTGCGTCGGCCAAACGGTCCAGAGCGTTCGGTCCGGTTCCGTGGGCGATCCCGATGTTGGCCGAACGGGCTCGCCCCTTCGGCGATGCCGGCGTCCACGTCGCCATCGGGACCGCCGGCCCCCGACCCGAAATCCACTTCCCCACCGTCGACTGCGTCGGGAGCGTCGAGAAGTCCTCCGGGGTGAGTCCGGGGCCGAGATTGATCCAACCGGATCCGAGCGATTCGAGCTGCTGCATGCGGGCGATGACCGGTGACGTGTCGTCCCTCGTGAACTCGATGACGTGCGCGGTCGTGGCCATGCCCGACCGTACCTGCCACGATCGGGGCATGAGCGACCCGCGCCTCGGCCCCGATGATGTGATCGCGCTCCTCGGATTGGAACCGCACCCCGAGGGCGGCCGCTTCGCTGAGACCTGGCGGGCCCCCGCACCCGACGGCGAGCGAGCGAGCGGTACGGCCATCTACTTCATGCTCCGAGCGGGAGAGACCTCCCATTGGCATCGCGTCGACGCCACGGAGATCTGGCATCACTACGCCGGTGCCCCACTCGCGTTGTCGACGGCCGATGGCGAAGGTCGCCGCGAGCGTCGAATTCTCGGCCCCGACCTCGCTGCGGGCGAACGTCCGCAGGCGGTCGTTGCCCCCGACGAATGGCAGTCGGCCGCATCGCTGGGCGCGTGGACGCTGGTCGGCTGCACGGTTTCGCCCGGATTCGAGTTCTCCGGATTCGAGCTCGCGCCCACCGGCTGGAGTCCGCCCGGTACGGTTGAGCCTGCGGGGCGCTGACCAACCGCTGAATCCACATGCGTCGACACCATCGGACACTTCTGGGCGCGTTGTGCGTCGGCGCCATCGGGGCGCTGCTCGCGTCCACTCCCGCGCGGGCACAGATCGACCCGGGGCAACTCGGTGAGCTCGAGCGTCGCCGTGATGAGCTGACCGTCCAGATCAGCGAGATCGACGCGGAACTCGAGGTGCTCGCCGTCGAGATCAAGGCCCTCGAAGACGAACAGGCCACCCAACGCGTCGAGGTCGAGTTGCTCGCCGACGACATCGAGTGGACCGCCTTCACCCGAGAGGAACCGGCAGCAACACGGGTCCAGATCGCCATCTTCGGTTTCACCCGCGGCGATCCACGCCAGAACGAGCTCCTCAACGAGATCCTGACGCTCGAGGGCGACGACGAGCCGAGCCGCCGCCGCGCCCTCTACGAGTCGGTGATCGACGACACCATGGACCGGCTGGCGGTGATCGATGCCCGGCTCGCCGACCTCGGTGACGATCTCGCGACCACCCGCGATCGACTCGGCGCGACCGGCGCAGCCCTCGCCGACGCGATCGAGGCACGTCGCACCGGCGGTGTCCGCCGGAGCGAGCTCGCCGACGAGCTGACCGAGATCCAACGTCGGATCGACGAGCTCAAGGCGCTCGAAGCGCGTGCCGTGCTGACCGGCATGAGCACGTTCGACGATCCGACGCGACCAGCCCTCGCCGTCAAGATCGACAATGTCTCGGCTGCTCGCCCCCAGGCGGGCATCAACCAGGCCGACATCGTGTTCGTCGAGGAGGTCGAGGGCGGCCTCACTCGGCTCGCTGCCGTCTTCCACTCCCAAGGTGCTGATGTCGTCGGCCCGGTTCGATCGATGCGCACTGGCGACTTCGATCTTCTCGCCCAGTTCAACGGCCCCCTCTTCGCGAACTCGGGCGGCAACCGAGGGGCACGCGGCGCGCTGGCAAACTCGACCCTCGTCGATGTCGGGGTCAACGCACAGAGCGGCTCCTACTACCGCGAGTCGAGCCGCCAGGCACCGCACAACCTCTTCACCAACGCGTTCAACCTCTGGGTGGTCGGTCGAGATCTCGAGGGCGCAGGCACACCGAGCCCGATCTTCCAGTTCCGCCCTGCCGGCCAGGAGTTGCCGTCGGAGGCTCGGCCGATCGCAGGAGCGACGATCAACTACGGCAACTCGAGCGTCGACTATTCGTGGAACGGAACCGGCTGGGAGCGCTCGCAGGACGGGCAGCCGACCGTCGACGCCGATGGCGTCAGAGTCGCTCCGACCACCGTCGTCGTCCAATTCGTCGACTATGTCGCGTCGAGTGCCGATGCAGCGTCACCCGAGGCCGTCACGGTCGGTGACGGCCAGGCTTGGGTGCTCACCGCCGGACAGCTCGTGCCGACCACATGGACCCGCCAGAGCCTCGCCGACCAGACCGACTTCACGCTGTCGAGCGGCAGCGAAGCGGCCATCCTCCCCGGAAAGATCTGGATCGAGTTGCCTCGACCCGGAAGGGCGAACACCCGCTGAGTCGGCCGCTAGTGTCGCCGCCGTGCCGAGCCAAGCAGTCCGATGCCCGCCCGACCCGGCGATGGTTTCGGGATTCCGTCGCATCCGAGAACAACTCGACATACCGCCGGCCTTTCCTACCCATGTCGAACAAGCCGCGGCGGACGCGTGCCAGGCCGGGCCGGGAATCCCTCCCGGCGCATCCGGCTCGGTTCGGGACGCCCGCGACATCCCACTGGTCGCCATCGATCCGCCAGGGTCACGCGATCTCGATCAGGCCTTCGCGGCCGAGGCTCGTGGTGATGGGCACCGCGTCCACTACGCGATCGCCGATGTCGCGGCGTTGGTGCCACCGGGCGGGCCGATCGATCTCGAAGCCCGGTCCCGTGGCCTCACGCTCTACAGCCCTGACAGGCGCACATCGCTGCACCCCGAGTCCATCAACGAGGACGCCGGAAGCCTGCTCGAAGGACAGGAACGCCAGGCCTTGTTGTGGACCATCGACCTCGACGAATCGGGTCAGCTCGTCCACGCCCATCTCGAACGAGCGCGGGTCGTCAACACCGCTCAGCTCAGCTATGCCGAAGCGCAACGACGCATCGACGACGGATCCGCGTCGGCATCACTCCGACTCCTGAAGACGATCGGCGAACGCCGACTCTCCCTCGAACGCGAGCGGGGCGCCGTGAGCCTGGCGTTGCCGGCGCAGGAGGTCGTCCATCACCCGGACGGGACCTTTGCACTCGAGTACGACGAGAGCCTCGTGGTCGAAGACTGGAACGCCCAGGTCTCGCTGCTGACCGGAATCGCTGCCAGCCGCATCATGATCGACGCGGGTGTGGGTCTTCTCCGGACGCTCCCCGTGCCGGAGAAGGGGACGGTCGATCAGATTCGCCGCACGGCACGGGCCCTCGGCGTCGAGTGGCCCGACGATGTCGGCTACGCAGAACGGGTTCGGGAACTACGACCCGACACACCGGGGCGAGCCGCGTTGCTCAGCCAGGCTGCGCGTGGGCTTCGCGGTGCCGGCTATGTGGCGTTCGACGACCACCAACTCCCCCCAGATCCGCTTCACTCGGCGATTGCCTCGACCTATGCCCATGTGACCGCTCCGCTGCGGCGCCTGTGCGATCGGTTCGCGAACGAGATCGTGGTGGCGCACTGTGCTGATCGCGTGCCGCCGTCGTGGGCGGTGGAGGCGCTCGAGGAGCTACCGAAGTTGATGGGCGCAGCCGGTCAGCGAGACCGGAATCTGGAGCGGGCGGTGATCGACTTCGTCGAAGCGACGGTGCTCGCGCCACGAGTCGGCGACCAGTTCCACGCAATCGTCACGGATGTGGACGGCGACCGTGGGCGCGGGCGGGTGCAGTTGCGCGACCCTGCAGTGGTCGCTTGGCTCCCCGCCGAAGGTCTCGCCCTCGGCTCGGAGATCACGGTCCGCCTCGACGAAGCGCTGCCCGACGAGCGGGTCGTCCGCTTCTCGTTGGTCAGTGGCTGACCGCAGGCTTCAGTTCTTTGGCGTGAGCCACCCAGCGTTCGACCTCGGACAGCGACGGCGGGCGCCGCACGAGTCGGTTCTTCTTGGCCGTGTTGACCGCGAGCATCTTCTCGTGGAGATTTGCCGGCTTGCGGGTGCGGAGTTCCTTGACCGTGTCGACCCCCGCGGCCTCGAGAAGATCGCTGTACTCCTCTCCCACTCCTCGCACCCTCATCAGGTCGGCGCGGTTCACCCACCCGAGGATCTGCGCTTCGGTGCAGCCCGAGGCCGCCGACAGCGCCTTGCGGCCTTTCTTGTCGCCGCCGGCCTTCAGCAGACCCTGTGTGGTCGACACTCCGGCCTTGGCCAGCTGCGTGCGGTGCTTGGCACCGATTCCTTCGATGGTCTCGATCTTGGCCATGTGGATTCTCCTGTCGCGATGGGGGACGTCCCACAAGCCTCGACGTTAGGTCGCGCAGAGAAGTCGCGCGTCCGGTGTCACCTGCGGCTCCGGCGAGGTGTCAGACGGTGGCGGTGCGCCAGCGGTCGTGAGCGCACTCGCCGGCGGCCGTGACGGTCAGGCGCTCGGCCCCCTTCTCCGTCATCAACAGGGTGTGTTCGAACTGAGCGGTGCGCGTGCCGTCCATGGTCACCGCAGTCCACCCGTCGTCCCACATGACCCCCTCGGGATCCCCGAGGGTCAGCATCGGCTCGATCGTGAACGATGTGCCGACCTCGAGCGGCGTGGTCAACCGTCGGTCGTAGTAGTGCGGAATCTGGAGGCTCGTGTGGAACTCGGTCCCCACGCCGTGACCGATGAACTCACGAACGACACCGAGGCGGTGCTTGGACGCATGGCGTTCGATCGCCTGGCCGATGTCACGGACCGGACAGCCGGGAGTGAGCGCAGCGATAGCGAGGTTCAGCGACTCGATCGTGACCTCGACGAGACGCACCGACTCGGGATCGACATCGCCGACGAGGAAGGTCGCCGACGTGTCGCCATGAACACCTTCCCGATACAGGGTGACGTCGATGTTGATGATGTCACCGTCGGCGAGGGGGCGAGAGTCGGGGATGCCATGGCAGATCACTTCGTTGACCGATGTACACACGGACTTGGGGTAGCCGCGATAGTTCAACGGGCTCGGGTAGCCACCGGCCTCGATGCTGAGATCGTGCACAACCCGGTCGATCTCGTCGGTGGTGATCCCGGGCCTGACGATCTCGCCGGCCCGCAGGAGAATCTCGGCCGCGGTAGCACCGGTGCGGCGCATCGCTTCGGCTTCCTCGGGCGTGCGGGTCAGCGGGCTCACGGACGGACCGGGGTTGCCCGACACGGCGTAGGGAGGTCGGGCGATCTCGGCGGGCACCCGACGCGTCGCACTCAGGAGCCCGGCAGTGACGGGCGGCAACGAGGGGGCAACTCTCGACACGGGGCCGTTGCGGCGCTTTCGCTTTGCCATCAGCCAACCCTTTCACTCATCGGAGGAACCTGCTCACGGACTCGACCACGCATGCAGGCTTCGCCTGACCCTCGATCTCGACAGTGATGGTGACGACCACCTGCACCCCGCCGGCGATCTCCTCGGCCTCGGTGACCGTCGCCGTTGCCCGCACGCGACTCCCGACGGTGACCGGTTGCGGGAACCGGACCTTGTTGGTCCCGTAGTTGATGCCCATCGAGACGCCGTCGACCCGCATGACCTCGGGGAGGAACTGGTTGGTCAGCGCCAAGGTGAGGTAGCCGTGGGCGATCGTGGCGCCGAACGGGCCCTCGGCTGCGGCGACCGGATCCACGTGAATCCACTGGTGGTCGCCCGTCGCCTCGGCGAACTGGTTGATCCGATCCTGCTCGATCGTGATCCACTCGCTGGCGCCGAGATCTCGCCCCACCGCATCGAGGAGTTCGTCAGGGTTGGCAAAGACCGTGGTCATGCATCCACGCTATCGGAGCGCCCCCGCAGAGGACGACGGCACCTCGACGATCCCCACCTCGCAGCGGGGGTGGCAGGGCAACCCACTCGGCTTCGGGGATGTCTCCCCACACACTCGACCTCGACCATCAACGCCGTCGTCGTCAACGCTGGAAACGCCCGCGAGCAACTTCGGCGTGTGTGCTCTAGCGGGTCGAGTCCTCCGTCCTCGCGGCTTCGTTGGCCTTCACCAAAGCCACTCGGACTATGCAGACTCGGCCCGCGGCTCCGGGCTCCGGATCTGCTTCATGATGCGAACGAGCGAGGCGATTCCGAAGAACAGCATCAGGAGACCGATCACGATCCAGGCGATGAGCGGCATCTCTCCGGAACCAGCGCCTGCGATGTACGCGTAGGGGGCGATGAACGACAGGAGCGCGATCGCCGCCCAGAGCTGCGTCCCTCCCCAGTTCCTCATCCGCGCCTCGTTGACGACCCGGACCTGACCGTACGCGTACGGCCACGCGGTCCCGACATCGACGACCAGGAACGCCCAAGGATTGATCCCGTAGTCGCCCAGCGTCGGCCACACGATCAGAGCGCGCACGATGGCGTACGCGAAGACTCCAACGATCCAGGCTTTTCCTACGAAACCAACTCTGCCCTGCTCCGGCACCGCACGACCTTAGGGGATCCTGACCACCCGTGTCACCACGAAGAGTGTGGGCTCGCTCTCCCCTCGCGCTGGACGTGAGTTGACCCAGCCCCACCGAAGGGAGCTAGCCTCTAGGCCTTATGGCCCTAGTCCCTAGTGTGCCAGGCCTAGTTGTCCGGCCTGTTGAGACCGACGAAGAGATGGTCGCCGTTCGGCGACTCCACGCCGAGTGCTACGTGGCGGCAGGGTACGTGAGTGCCGACAGCCTTGATGCAGATGGGTACATCGACGACCCCTGGGTGCCCTACAGCGACTACTACGCCGCCCACGACACGACCTCCGACGACGAGATCGTCGGTACATGCCGGATAATCCGACCGTCGGTCAGGGGCTTTCCAGCCTTTCAAGAAACAACCACGAGCGACGAGGCCCTAGAGGTGTTCTCCCGCCTGGACCCATCGCTTTGTGTCGAGGTGTCCGCGTTGGCGACACCGCGGATCGGAGCGCAGAACATGGCCATCTCCGCGTCGCTGTATGGCCTGGTCTGGCAGGAGTCGATTCTTCACGGCCGCGCGTACATGCTCGCAGTGATGGACAATCGTCTCCTGCGAATCATGCGCCGATGGTTCGAATTTCCTTTCGAGCCACTGGGCGAGTCGTCCATGTACATGGGCTCGGAGTCGACGCCGGTATCCATGTACCTCCCTCGGACCATCGAAGTCCTCCGCTCCTCGAACCCCGACGCGCTCAGGTTCTTCTCGGGAGACATCCCGTTCGATCACCTCAACGACGTCGCGATCGACCTTCGAACCAACGTGCCTGAGCATCGGTCGAACGTGATTGAGCTGCGGGCTCCGATAAGCGCTACCTAACCCAGGCCCCTTACTTTTCGCTCGTTCCGGCCGACCCATCGGACTATGGGAAAGGCCTGGTCCACGACAGTGGCCGTCGGACTTACATGCGTGGTTGCTGCGACATTGGTTGGCGACGCAGCGCTCGTTGCCGCGCGTGCCGTCGCGGGCATCTTCCTGCTGGTCATCTACTCAGTGCGGCTACGGAAAGACGAGTCTCTCCAACGCAGCCCGTGGCTGCTGATCCTCGTTGGCGGCTCCCTCGCGCTCCTCTCTGCGCTTGTGCGAGTCGTGCACGGCTTCGTGGTAGACGTGCACGGTCCTTTTCCAAGCCCGGCAGAGGTCCCCGGAATGGTCGGGTATGTATTCATCATCCTCGCCGCGCGAAGCTTCTGGAACCATCGAGCGAAGCGGCGGGACATTGACTCGGCGCTTGATGGACTCCTCGTCGCTGCGGCTGCCTCCGTCGTCGTGTTCTCCGCAATTTTGTCGGACTACATCCGAGACTCTGCGATCGACGCCTGGGCTAGGACGGGAAATGTCGCCTACACGATTCTCGACCTGACCCTCATCGGCTTCGTTGCCCGTCTTGCGGTTGGACCGGGCGTGCGCAATACGGCATGGCGACTGATCGCCGGAGCGACAGTCCTCATTCTGCTCAACGACCTCTTCTTCCTCTTGAACACGACCGGTTCTGAATGGAGCCTGACGTTGGCCTATGTAGCCTCCCCGACCGCATTCGTGCTGGCCGCTGCTGCGATCCAACATCCAGAGGCCGGCGATATCGCTCGGACACCGATGTACGCGTCCCCGATCCTCACAAAGGGAAGGATCGTCATGCTTGCGGCAGCGCTCCTCACCTTGCCGGCGGCGCTGCTGGCTGCGCTGGTCCGCAACACAGATCCGGACTTGCCCGTGCTCGTTATCGGCTCGGGCGCCCTGGCTCTACTGAGCCTGGTCCGCATCTCCCTACTGTTCCGGGCCAAAGAACGCGTGGCGGACTTGGACGCTGCTCTTTCGGAGTCGGGCCGGGAGCTGTTGGACGCGTCCACCGGCATGGAAGTAGCCGTAGCCGCCTCGAAGACGATCCGTCTGGTTGTGGGCGAGCACGCTCGCTACGCCGCGATCGTCGGCAATCCGGAAGCGGCCCGTCAACTTGTCGTCCGTCTCGATGCGACTTCCACGGCACACATCGAACCACTGGGTATGGATCGAGAGTCGCCTGACCTATGGGACTGCCTCGCCCTCGAGCGCGCTCACCCTGACTTCGTAGCTCTGGAACTGGGAGATCACGGGCAGTTCGGTGAGATGATCGTCGAAGTGACGGGCAACCTCGACACCGCGTTCAATCTGGCGCTCCAGACGATGTCGGCTCAGATCACTCAGGCACTCGCATCGATGCGGCTCGCTGAAGCGCGATTTGCTCGGAGGGCTGAACAGCGCCTCACCGCACTGGTGGAGCAGTCCGCCGACCTTGTGTTGGTTGTCGGCGAGGACGGTCTCGCCCAGTTCACCTCTCCGAACATGACCCGCGTCCTCGGACTCGATGCCGGCGAACTGCTGAACTCGGACCCCGTGGAGCTCGCACACCCGGACGAAGCCAAGGCCCTTCGCGATCTCATCAACTCGCCATCGAAGGCGGACGACATCCCGATCGCAATCGAGTGTCGACTGCGCACTTCCGAAGGCAAGTACCGCTGGTTCGATGTCACGACGCGAGACTTCTCCGACGATGCCGAGGTAGGCGGTGTTGTGGTGACGGCCCGCGATGTGAACGAGGAGCGCGCGGCGAAACTCGGCCTGCAGCGCAGCGAGCAATGGTTCCGCGGCCTGGTCCAGAACAGCTCTGACGTGATCGCGGTACTCGATGAGACCGGGGTCTTCACCTACATCAGCCCTTCGGCGGAAGCCCTCCTGGATGCGAGGCCCGAACAACTCCGGGGTCGCAACTTCCTCGAGCTTCTGCCCCCCGATCAGACGACCGGCGCCGACGATGTCAGGCATGCGCTGATGGCGACAACACCCGGGAGTCGCACCGTCGAGGTCGTGCTCGAACGCGCTGATGGCGGCCAACGAACGACCGAAGTCACGGTGACCGATCTTCGCAACGACCCGTCCGTCCAGGGTCTCGTGCTCAACATGCGCGACATCACCGATCGGAAGAGGCTCGAGAACGACCTTCGACACCAGGTTCTCCACGACGACCTCACTGGACTCGGGAGTCGCGTGCAGTTCACCGACCAGCTCGAGAAGGCACTCGGGTCGGCTCGTCGACCGGGAAGCAGCGTCGCCGCGCTGTTCATCGATCTGGACGACTTCAAGAACATCAACGACTCACTTGGTCACGCAGCAGGCGATCAGGTTCTCGTGGAGATCTCGAGTCGGCTCCAGGGTCGTCTCCGTCTCCACGATCGGGCGGCGCGCTTCGGCGGCGACGAGTTTGCCGTTCTGCTGACCGACGTCTACAGCCACTCGGACGTGACGCTCGTTGCTGACCGGATCGTGGAGGAACTGTCGCTGCCGGTCGACCTGATGGGCCATGAAGTGCGCCTCGGCGTGAGCGTCGGCATCGCGATCGACGACGACGGCACCCAGACTCCGGAAGACCTGCTTCGAGCAGCCGACGTTGCGATGTATGACGCCAAGGCCAAGGGCAAAGGCCGGTGGGCGATCTTCGAGGCCGGGATGGCCGATCAGACGGTGGAACGCTTCGAGATCTCGAACTCGCTCGCGACAGCAATCGAGAACGACGAGTTGATGGTGTACTTCCAGCCAATTCTCGACCTGGGGTCGGGCCGCACGGCAGGGGTCGAAGCTCTGGTGCGCTGGAACCACCCGGTCAGAGGAATGGTCAACCCCGGAGCATTCATCCCGCTCGCAGAACGAAACGGTCTCATCATCCCACTCGGCCGGTCGGTGCTCGAGAAGGCTGCGACACAGGTTGCGAAGTGGAGAGCCGTTGGTCACGACATCTACGCCAGCGTCAACATCTCGCCGGTCCAGTTGCAGCGTGACGGCATCGTCGGCGAGGTGCTCGAGATCGTCGATGGTGCAGGCCTCGAACGCAGCGCCGTTGTCCTGGAGCTCACCGAGTCGGCTCTCATCAACGACTTCGACCTCGTCGTCTCACGGATCGACGCGCTACGCGCCGCAGGGCTGCGTGTTGCGATCGACGACTTCGGTACGGGCTACGCAACGCTCCGGTACGCCGACGAGTTCTCCGCCGACATCTTGAAGATCGACCAGACCTTCGTCGCTCGACTCGAGAACCAGGACGATTCCACCATCGTCTCCACGGTGCTGGCGATCGCTCAGTCCATGGGTGCGGAGACCGTTGCAGAGGGGATCGAGGTACCAGACCAACATCGCCGCCTACTGTCGCTCGGCTGTCGCCTCGGCCAGGGCTACTACTTCGCACGACCAGCTCCAGCCGATGTCATCGGCGAGCTTCTGGATCGCGAGCTCGACGGCGAAGCGCTCGCCGGCCACTCGCACTGATCCCATCTCCCCCGCCCCGAACCCGCATGTCGGTGTCCGGTCTGGCAGGCTGCGGGTATGGCTGGAGTGAGGGGCGAACGAACCGGCGCCATCGGGACGCTGATCATCGACAATCCAACACGTCGCAACGCCATGACGGCGGACATGTACGAATCGGTTCGACCCGCAGTCGAGAACCTGCTGGACGATGAGACACGAGTGGTGATCCTGCGCGGGGCCGGTGACATCGCATTCGGCGCCGGATCCGACATCTCAGAGTTCCCGAGTCGGCGAATGGGCGACGAGACGCAACGGTTCGACGCGGTCGAGCATGACGCGTGGGATGCCCTCGCCGAGATCCCGATCCCGGTGATCGCGGCGATCCACGGGCCGTGCATGGGCGGCGGCATCGCGATGGCGCTTCACTGCGACATCCGGATCGCTGCCGACGACGCCACATTCGCCGTTCCTCCCGCCCGACTCGGATTGGCGTACCCCGAGCAAGCGCTGGAGCGTCTCGTCGAACTGGTCGGCCCGGCGCAAACCAAGCTGCTTCTGTTCAGTGCGAGAGTCATCGACGCCGACCACGCCCTTCGCATCGGACTCGTGCAGGAGGTCGTGCCGAAGGCCGCGCTCGACTCCCACGTCGAGAAGATCGCCGGTCAGATCGCGCGCCTCGCTCCACTCAGCCATCGGGCGACAAAGCTCTCGGTCGACGCGCTGTCGCGCCACGATCTCACGAACCGCGCGTCCGAATCTCGGCGCGCCTGCTACGCCAGTTCCGACTACCGCGAGGGCGTGCAGGCGTTTCTCGACAAACGACATGCGGTCTTCGAGGGCCGCTGACAGGAGCCCATTCCCCATGTCATCGGATCTCAACGTCGAGACCACCGGGTCCGGTCCGAACGTGTTGTTCGTCCATGGCCTCGATAGCGACGCTGCCGTCTGGGCCCCCGTCATCGATCTGCTGCCGGATCACAGTTGCATCGCCGTGGACCTCCCGGGACATGGCAAGTCCCCGGCGAGCGACGATCCGAGCGCCTACGAACGCGAGACCCTGCTGCAGGAGATCGCCACGATCATCGAGACTCTCGACGGGCCCACGGTTTTCGTCGGTCACTCACTCGGCGGCTACCTCGGCATGGCGTTCGCCCTGACCCATCCGGAAACCCTCGCCGGCTTGGTACTCGTCGCCACCGGCCCGGGCTTTCGTGATCCGGACGCACGAGAGAAGTGGAATGCCACGGTTCGAGAGAATGCACCGGGCTACGGCATCCCCGACATCGCTGCGGCCGTGGCGTTCCACGTCGACTCGATGGTGATCGATCGGGTGACCGAACTCCAGCTCCCGGTCGCACTCGTCATCGGAGACGGGGACCGAACCTACCTCGGGGCCAACGACTATCTCGAGAAGAAGCTCCCGCACGCGACGCGCACGACGGTGCCGGGCGCCCGCCACTATGTGATGCGCTCCCACCCGGAGTCCGTCGCCGACGCGGTGCGCACGATGACCTCGACGCCGCGGATCTGACGCCGGGGCCGTGGCGAACAGGGTCACGCTCCCTGTCGACAACGTGCTGCCAGCCGTCGTCGAGCTCCTCGAGCACAACCGAACACTGGTGCTCGACGCCCCTCCTGGTACCGGCAAGACGACCCGGGTACCCGGTGCCCTGCTCGCAGCGCCGTGGCTCGGCGACGCGAAGGTCGTGATGCTGGAACCTCGCCGTGTCGCTGCACGAGCGGCGGCCGAACGGATCGCATCCGAGATGAACCAACGGGTAGGCGGTCTGGTCGGGCTACGCACACGATTCGACACCAGGGTCGGGCCCGAGACCCGGCTGGAGGTCGTGACCGAGGGTGTACTCACCCGAATGCTCCTCGACGACCCTGGACTCGCCGGCGTGGGTGCCGTCGTGTTCGACGAGTTCCACGAGCGCAGTATCCATGCCGACACCAGCCTGGCCTTCACGAGGGAGACCGCCGGCGCGCTCCGCGACGATCTGCGGATCGTGGTGATGTCGGCAACGCTCGACACGACGCAACTCGCTCACCGCCTCGGAACCGACGCAATCGTGAGGGTCGACGCGCCACTTCATCCCGTGGAGACTCGTTATCGCACGCCGACACCCGGTCGCCGTGAACACGACGATATTGCCGACGCCGTGATGGAGATCCTTCCGGAGACAGCAGGCGATGTGCTCGTCTTCCTGGCAGGCGCCGGTGATATTGCCCGAGTCGAGCAGGCCCTGTTCCCCCGGCTGCCGGATGCCGTCGTGATCACAACGCTCCATGGGTCGCTCCCGCCGGCCGAGCAGGATCGCTCGTTGCAGCCGGATCCGCGGGGACGCAGAAAGGTCGTACTCGCCACGCCGATCGCCGAGACGAGCGTCACCATCGACGGCGTTCATGTCGTGATCGATTCCGGACGCCGAAGACGACCCGAGCATGACATTGGTCGAGGGATGAGTCGTCTGCGCACCGTCAACGCCAGCCAGGCGGCAACCGACCAACGACGGGGTCGAGCGGGGCGGCAGGGGCCGGGGATCTGTGTCCGGCTCTGGCCCCAGATCGAACAGGAGCGGCGCCGACAGGACGAACCGGCTGAGATACTCACGACTGATCTGACCTCACTGGCACTCCAGATCGCGTCGTGGGGTGTCGTCGACGAGGCTGAGCTTCCCTGGATCGACCCCCCGCCTGCGGCGGCGCTCTCTGCGGCGCGTGGCGTCCTGACATCGCTCGGAGCGATCGACGACGGACGACGGCTCACCGATCACGGTAGAGCGATCGCGGCGATCGGAGCCGAGCCGCGGCTCGCCCACATGATGGTGAGAGCCACCGAGTTGGGGGCGTCAGGCACCGCGTGCGACCTCGCAGCCGTGCTCTCCGACCGAGACGTGCTGTCCGGCCGGGATCGACCGGTCGACCTCCGCCTTCGGGTATCCGCACTCACCAGTCCGGAGCGCGGCGTCGACCGTGCCCGCATCCAACGGGCCCGTGAGACGGCCGCACGGTGGCGTCGCCTCTTCGATTGCGTCGACGAGCCCGTCGACCTCGAAGTCGTCGGACCGCTCACTTCGCTCGCGTTTCCCGAACGCATCGCACAACGCAGATCCGAACCCGGGAGCTTCCTGCTCGCATCTGGGTCCGGCGCCACCGTCAACAACGCGGACGACCTTTCGGGCGCGCCACTCCTCGCCGTCGCCGAGACCGATGGCATCGGGGCCGAGGCCCGGATCGTGACTGCGGCACCAATCGAGCGCGACGACCTCGAGCGCTTGCACGGACACCGGTTGGAGACTCGGGTACGCGGTGAGTGGGACCGACGCGCACGAGACGTGGTGTTCGAACGGCAGGAGCGGATCGGCGCCCTGATTCTCCGTCGTGAACCCGACCCCGATCCGAGCAGGGAAGCGTTGAACCACGCCCTTCTTGCCGGAGTCCGCCGCGAGGGACTGTCGCTCCTGCGCTGGAGTGCGAGCGACGTCAGGTGGCGAGAACGCCTTGCGTTCCTCCACGATCACGACCCGGACGCCTGGCCTGCGGTCGACGACGTCACGCTCGTGGATTCGCTCGACGAATGGCTGGAGCCATCGCTCGGCAACGCGAGACGACGGGCCGATCTCGAGATGATCGATCTGAAGGCAGCGTTGAACAATCGGCTCGATTGGCGCAGGGTGCGCGATGTCGATCGCCTCGCCCCCAGCCACCTCGATGTCCCCAGCGGCTCACGAATCCCAATCGACTACGGCGCCGAATCCGGCCCCGTCCTCGCGGTCCGCCTTCAGGAAGTGTTCGGTCTCACGACGACGCCGACGGTCATGAATGGAACCGTCCCGATCGTCGTCCATCTCCTGTCGCCTGCCCACCGACCCGTCCAAGTCACGTCTGACCTCGCGTCCTTCTGGGCCGACGGCTATGCGGAGGTACGACGCGAGCTTCGCGGCCGGTATCCCAAGCACGAGTGGCCTGAAGACCCCACCACAGCTCGACCCACGAACCGGGCGAAGAAGCAGCGCTGATCAGCCGGCGATCCGACCCGTCACCGGTACCACGACGCAAGCCCCCCTCATCTCCGGTGCTGCCAGTGCCGCGGCGGCAAGAGCAGCGGCACCATCCATCGAAGCTCGGATACCTTCGTGCCGCAGCAACGCCGCAGCCGCCTGCTCGAGGTGACGGTCGCTGACGAGCGCAGTGTCATCAAGCGAATCGGCAAGGGAGACCACGGCTGCGGCAGAGGGAGCGGACACCGACATCTCCGGAGCAGTGCCCGGCCCCACCGGCAAGGGAACGACACGACCCTCACGGACGCTGCGCACGGTGCCGGGCGCCCGTTCGGCGCCAACGCCGACCACCCTCGTCCGAGGCATGTGCGTATGGCACCACGCACCGGTTCCGTGCGCGAGGCTGCCTCTCCCGATCGGCACGAAAACCGCCTCGATCTCGATCCCGAGCCGCGGCAACTCGGCAGCCATCGTCGCCGCTCCCTCGGCCAACTCGAGGTGATCGCCATCGTCGACGAACAGCCCGTCCACCATCGCTGAGTAGCGCTGCGCTTCCGCTCGCGCCTCATCGGCGTCGTTCCCGTCGAGCCGTACGATCGTGCCTGCGTGGCGCAGCACTTCGACCTTGCTCCGATCGGCATCCATCGGACCGAACAACTCCACTTCGATACCTCTCGAGCGGCCGGCATGGGCCATCGCGGTTCCGAAGTCGTCGGCACTCGGACAGACCACGCGATGCACATGCGGGTGGCACTCGAACCACCATTCCGCCCCTCTGCTCGCCACCGTTCCCGTCGGGCTCACGGTCTCGACCTTCAGAATCAGTTCGACCCCGAGGAGGCGACTCAACGCCTCGCTGCGGTACTGAGGGGTCGCCACGAATGACCGGGGAATAGCCGCTGCGGCCTGCTCGACCCGGTCGACGTCGAGAACCACATCAGCCCCCGACCGCACCGGCAGCTCGGAGGGCGGCAATCGACTCATCGTCGAAACCTGCGGCCCGGAGCACGTCGTCGGTGTCGGCACCAGTCCACGAAGGTGACGGCCGGATCTCGCCGGGTGTGCGCGAGAGCACCGGAACCGGCACGACCTCCGTGTGGTCTTCTCCGACGAATGTTCCTCGATCGACATGGTGCTGATATCGGCGTGCCTCGTCATAGGTCAGCACAGGAGCAGCACAACAATCCGTGCCTTCCAGGAGATCGCACCATTCGTCGCGCGTCTTCTCGCGGAACCTCGCTGCGAGCGTCTCCTTCACCTCCGGCCATCTTTCGCGGTCGTACTGAGGAGGCAACGAACTCTCTTCGATACCAATCGTCTTCAGCATCAGTGAATAGAAGTGCGGTTCGATCGGGGCGATCGACATGTAGCCGCCGTCTGCGCATTCATAGATGGCGTAGAACGGCGCTCCCCCGTCGAAGAGGTTGGTGCCGAGCTCTGTGGTGTGCATGCCGCTTGCCTGCATGCCATAGAACACGCTCGCGAGAGACGCGACGCCATCGGTCATCGCCGCATCGACTACCTGCCCACGCCCCGATTGCTTCGCCTCCCACAGTGCACAGACCACACCGAAGGCCAGCGTGAGTCCTCCCCCTGCGAAGTCACCGAGCAACTGGAGCAACGGGACAGGGGGGCCGCCCACGGGACCGACCGACCGAATGACACCGGTGATTGCCTCGTAGTTCAGCGAGTGCCCAGCGGAGCTCGCCAGCGCACCCGTCTGTCCCCATCCGGTCAAGCGGCCGTAGACGATCGCCGGGTTGCGATCCATGACGTGCTCCGGTCCGACGCCGAGACGCTCGGCAACACCCGGCCGGAACGCCTCGAGGAAGACGTCGGCCTGGGCCGCAAGCTCGAGGACTGTCGCAACGCCATCTGGGTTCTTCAGGTCGACCGCCACCGATTTCCGACCCCGGTCCCACGACGAGTGCGGCTTCGGCGTCCTGTCGGAAGGGACGTCGGCGAGTCGATCGACACGGATGACCTCTGCACCCATGTCGGCCAGCTTCAACGACCCGAACGGCAACGCACCGAGCCCTGCCAGCTCGACAACTTTCACACCTGTCAATGGCCCGGCCATGCCCCCACCTCCGCTCGGCAAAGGCAGACGCTAGCTCGGTAGCTCCGATACGTCGGGAACTGCGCCCCCACTTGCCGCTGAAACCCCCGAGGTCGACACACCCAGGACCGCTCGAACAAGTCCGAGCGCAACCAGTGACTCGCCCATGGATGAGGCGATTGTCAGCGTCTTCCCGTCGGCCCACCCCTGGAGCCAGACGCCGTTGCCGAAGTCAAGCAGGAAAGGTTCAAACGCGGTGCCTTCCGCCGAAGTGCCTTCCGTCGGCACGTGTAGCCAAATCGCCGACCCGTCAACTACCTCTATCTCCACCTCGCGCCCCTTCGACTCGAGGAGGCTTTGGGCCCCAACTTGGCGTGAACTGGCCTTGACCACCTCCGCCACATCCCTCTTCCACTCCTCCAACGTCACCATCTGCTCCTCGATTCGCAACCATAGGTTGCTACTTCTAATTGCGACTTTGCGTTGCACCGTACTGGTTGGGCTAGGGTCCTACAAGCCCTACTCAATGAGGACCATGACCAAACCGAAGCGACGAACACGCAACGAAACCCGAGAACTGGTTGTCGGGGCCGCTCTCGAGCTCGTTCGAGAGCATGGCCTCGGGGTTGAACCCACGAGCATCACGTACCAGCGAGTGTTCGATCACCTTGAGGCGACGACCGGAGTGCGGATTACCCGAGCGTCGGTCCACGAACGCCTGTGGGCAAGTCAGGAGGAGTTTCAGGTGGACGTTCTCCTCCGCGTCAGCCGGATGGAGACCGGTTTGGGGGCCGCTGCGGATGTAGCCGCCGAGAGCCTCGCCGCCACCAGCTCTCTCCCTCCGGAGGTACGCATGCGCGAGCTAGCACGCCTCGCCCCAACGGCTGTGCTCGAGATTGCGGCGGCAGACCCGCTGTTTTATAGCTGGGTCGGATTCACGCTGAGCCTCGCGAAGGACTCGGCGACGGAGCCAAGCACCCGACAGAAGTTGGCTCAACGGACCGCCGCGGAGTATTCCGAAACCGAAGTCAAGGGCGCCGAATTCGTCAGGCTTCTCGCCACCGCAATTGGAGTAGCGCCGCGTCGAGACCTCTTCCGCGACGCCGATGAGGGATATCTCTTCATTGCCCGAGTGGGGCTGACGCTTGCCGAAGGAGCGACCATCAGGATGCGGTTCGACGGAAGCGAGCTTCCTGACATCGAACTTAAGACCGGGCTCGACGGTGAGGAACAGACTTGGACCGCGTTCGCAGCGGGCTACTGGGCCCTGCTCAACACGTTCCTAGAGATCGACCCGGACGCCGATCTGGAGTCCCCCTAGACCGGACTGCCCGCAAGCCTCCAGAGGAACGTCGCCATCTGAGCGCGCGACACTGGATCGTCCGGCGCGAAGCGGTTGCCACCGACACCGGTCGTGATTCCCCGGTAGAGCAGCCAGTCGACTGCATCGGCGTAGAACGCGCCGGCTCTCACATCGCTGAAACCGGCAGCAGGCGAACCCCCGGGCTCCCCTTCGAGACGCCAGAGGAACGTCGCCATCTGGCCGCGGGTCACGACATCGTCGGGAGCGAAACGGTTCCCACCGACACCGGTCGTGATGCCTTCGTGAGCGAGCCAGTCAACGGCAGCGGAGTAGAAGCGCCCCGCCGGCACATCGGAGAACCCGGCAGCCGGGGAACCCGTCGGAGTGCCGCGATAGCGGTGCAGGAAGGTAGCCATCTGACCGCGCGTGACGTTGTCGTTCGGCGAGAACGTCCCGGCCCCGGTACCGGTCGTGATGCCAGTCGAGGCGAGCCACCCGACCGCCGCCGTGTAATACGCGTTGGCGGGAACGTCGAAGAACGCGCTGCCGCTCTCACCGATGATGTTGAGCGGGCTGTAGTTGGCACCGAGGATCTCCCGCGAGTCTGCATCGAGCCACTCGTCGAGCACGGTCGCGTACACCGATCGGAAATCGACATGGTGGTGCATGTCGCCCCGCCAGTCGAGATTGGTCAGTGACGGTTGCTGCCCGTGGTGACCGCCGGCGGCACGAGCGCTGATGAACATCATCGCTCCGGCCGTGCCGTGGTCCGTTCCCGCGGAGTTGTTCGCTTCGACGCGGCGGCCGAACTCGGAGAAGACGAGCATCGCGGTCCGGCCTGCGAAGGCCGGCGACAGTCTCGTGAAGAACGCGTCGATTCCCGCATCCAGTTCCGCGAGGAGGTCGTCGTGGCCCGGGCGTTGTCCATCATGGCTGTCGAACCCACCGAGCGAAACGGAGACGATCCTGGTCCCGAGATTCAGATTGATGACCTCGGCGGCGAGACCCAGCTCGCGGGCCAGACCTTCACTGGCGAGGCCATCGGTGTACGCAGGCTGGATCTGCTGGGCGGTGTCCACCGCATCCCGGAACGATGCGCCGACGGCATCGCCCCACTCCCCGCCGACCCCACCGGCGCCGAAGTCGGACACCGCCTCGATTGCGTACCGTTCCCATGCTTCGGAGCGGTCCGCTCCGAACAGATCACCGTTCGGGGGCAGGCCGACCGCCGACGATTGACTGCCGCGGAGGAGCATCGGTATCCCGCCCCATCCGATGTGGACCATCCCGACGCCGTCGAGTCCCATGCCGTCGCCGTAGCGACCGAGCCATCCAGTCGGGTTCGGCACTGCAGGAATCCCTGCGAACCATGTCGCGGTCGAGGTGAAGTGACTGTGGTCGTCGCTCTCCTCGCCGACGCCCTCGATCAGCGCGACCTGACCCGAGTCGAACCGGGCCTTCAACCGAGACAGTCTCGGATGCAGGTACAAGCCGTTGCCGACGGAGTTCGAACCGTCGACGGCGACAGCAAGACCTCCGCGGGCTGCGTGGTAGGCCCCATCGTCGGCGGGCACGATCGTGTTGAGGTGGTCGTTTCCACCGTTGAGGAACACGGTGACGAGCACCCGATCCGACGGGCCGAGCGGGGCGGCAGCCGCGGCGATCGAATCGAAGACACTCGGCATCATGCCGACGGCGCCACCGGCGGCGAGCGCCCCTTGAAGGAAGCGACGGCGGGCGAACCCGTCGGCGCCGCCATCGGTCGAGAGCCGAGCGAGGGCGATGTCGGCTTCGGTGGGGCGGACCAGACGGCGATGGGGCCGGATCAGTGAACGCATGGCCATCTCCCTCAGTAGACCTGGAATTCGGGGCAGACAGCCCCGACGAGAAAGCCCTGCGGCACGGTCGACCACCTGGCGTTGGCGTAGGTACGGCGATGCCATCGCTCCACGGCATTGCGGGTGCGGCTGGACACCTCTTCGAGGCCGAAGAGGTCGAAGATCGCTTGGGCGGCGGCAGCGTCGTCGTCGCTGTCGTCGAGACCCGCGAGATGGCCGGCCTCCTGCGAACGCCACCTCTGTCCCTGCGAAAAGCTTCCCCGAGCCCATGCCGAGACGGTGCCCAACCAGTACTCGCCCTGACCCCATCCGGCCACGCTCGGCGGATCGAACAGTGTCTGACCCATCGGCGCCATGCTCCAGTGCAGCCCCATGTCGTCGGCGGAGAAGCCGGCGCGCCGGATCATGGTCGCCACGAACTCGACCGGACCTTTGACCAGGCCGAACCGCGCAGTGGCGCCCCAGAACTCGTCGTGCTCGAGGATCGCCCGGACCAGGTGGGCGATGTCCATGTTGCCGGCGATGAACGCCGCGCCCAGACCGTTGACCGTGGAGTCGGATGGCTCGAGGTGCGCGAAGTAGCGGAACAGTTTGCGGGCGATGAATCGAGCGGTCGCCTGCTGCTTCACGCCATAGACGAGCTCGTCGATCGTGTCACGCTCGCCAGGCGCCTTGACGACACCGTTCCAGTTGGCGCGAATGCCGAAGAGCGTCTTCTGACCGTGATCGTGCTGATCGGAACGGTAGACGTAGGTCGCATCCCAGCGGCTCCCTGTCCAGCCGACCGTGTTGTGACCGGTCCACGCCCGCGCCATGGAGACCACGTCGGCTTCGGTGAAGTTCCCGACACCGCACGTGTAGAGCTCCATCAGCTCCCGGGCGAAGTTCTCCTGGATCCCACTCGCGACGTTCGACTGGTTGTCGAGGAACACCAGCATGGCCGGGTGTACCGCAGTCGCCCGCACGAGGGCGTCGAAGTTGCCCATGGCCATGCGTCGGAACATCCGCATCTGGTCCCACAACTCGGGGAAGTCGTAGATCTTGTCCTGGGCACACGAGAAGTGCTCGTGCCAGAACAGCGTCAGCTTCTCGTAGATGGGCAACGAGCCGGCAACGCCGGGTGGCGAACCGGGGACGGAGGTCGGGTTGGGAAGATCGGCCATTCGCTGGATCCACCAGGCGATCCCGTCGGTGTGCGCTTCCCACTGTGACGCATTGTTGACCCACCCAGGCACCCCGACGTCGGGCCCCTGTGGAATGGCGTCTGTCGAGGTGAACCCCATCGCTGCGTTGACAGCAGCGCGACGGGTCATGCCCGTCAACGCCGAGATCTCGGCGTTGCTGCCTCCGAACCCCGTGCGCCGCAAGAGATGTGCAGCGTCCTGCCGGGACAGTGTGTCCGTTGCTGGCATGGCACCCCGTCTCCATCCGCGACACGGCCGACGTTCGCCGACACAGTCCTTTCGGCCCAAAAGGGCGCGCGCTTGAAGGCCGAACGAACGAGGACCTGACCGGGGCGCGGGATCAGGCCACCGAGACGCCCAACACGGAGCCGATCAGGTAGGTGGCGCCACACGCTGCCGCGGCCACGAGCACCTGACGAAAGGCCGTACGAACCTTCGATCGCTCGGTGAACACGGCGATTGCCATGCCGACGACGGCGGCGGCGCTGATGCCGAGCACGACCGACGCGATGACTGCACCCGTTCCTTCCGCCACCAGCCACGGAGCCAGCGGGAGGAACGCGCCGAGCGCGAACGCCCAGAACGACGCCGTGGCCACGACGAACGGACGGCCGACGCCGTCGGGATCGATACCCAGCTCCTCGCGAGCGTGGACATCGAGTGCCACGTTCGGGTCGGCCATGATCTCGTCGGCCAGCTCAGCCGCAGTCTCGGGCTTCAACCCTCGATCTCGGTAGATCGCCGCGAGTTCACGGCGCTCGGCCTGCGGGTTCTCTGCCAGGGACCGCCGCTCGATCTCGAGTTCGCGTTCGATGAGCTCGTTCTGCGCCCGCACGGACACCCATTCACCTGCCGCCATCGAGATCGCCCCGGCGAGAAGGCCGCTCACCCCGGCAAGCCTGACGAGTGATCCGTCGGTGCTCGCGCCGGCGATGCCAAGGATCAGCGCGACATTGGACACCAAGCCGTCGCTGACCCCGAACACAGCCGCACGCGCTTCGCCGCCCTGCACGTCGCGATGACGATGGACCATGTGGTGGTCGTGATCGTGGTCGATTCCGCGGTCGCTCATTCCCATTGCCTGCAGTGTTCCAAACCTGGGGCGTCCGTGCTGCGTCAGAAGACCGGCGATGTCCCGATCTGCCCGTCCGCTTCGAGCGCGGTGATCTCGTCGTGAGTCAGTCCCAACTCACCGAGCACCTCGTGGTTGTGCTGACCGAGGGTGGGAGTGGGTGATCGCACCCACCGTTCGACTCCCCGCATCCGGAACGGCTGGCCCGGCATCAAGTGGGTGCCGACGGCCGGGTGCGCGACCTCCTCGAAGAACCCACGGGCCTCGAACTGCGGATGGAAGCGCAGCATCCCGTGGTTCCGGCACTCCAACGCCGGCACAGCCGCTGCTGCCAAACGCCCGGTCGCCTCGCCCATCGACACCGAGGCCGCCCAGCTCACGATGGCGGCGTCGATCTCGTCATGGCCCGCTCGCCGATCGGACTCGGATGCGAAGCGGGTGGGGTCGACGCCGATGATCGCGGCGAGGCCCCGCCACTCATCGTCGGTCTCGACCGAGATCGCGAGCCACTGTTCTTCACCGGCGACGGGATACACGCCCTGCGGTGCTGCGAATCGGCTGCGATTTCCCAACCGTTCCAACTCGACACCGTTCGCCGACCACTCGACGATCATCTCCGCCGAACAGCTGATCGCCGCCTCGACCATCGGCGACTCCACGAACACGCCCGTACCGGTCTCGTCGCGCTGACGAAGCGCCAGGAGCGCAGCGAACGCTCCGTGCATTCCGGCGATCGGATCACACGGCCCGCGCATGATCCGAGGCTGGTCGTCGGGGTGACCGGTCAGCCAGGCCATGCCCGACATCTGTTCCATCGTCTGTGCGAACCCGACGCGTTCCCTCCACGGGCCGTCGAGCCCGAACGCCGGCATGCGCATCATCACGCACGCCGGGTTGCGACGATGGATGACATCCCAGTCGAGGTCGAACTGCTCGATGACCCGAGGGCTGAAGTTCTCGACGAGCAGATCCGCCGAGTCGACCAGACGCAGGAGGAGGTCGCGCCCGACCGGCGACCCGAGATCGAGCGTGATGCCGCGCTTGTCATTGTTCGCGGCGACGAACATGTGACCCCACTCCCACCAGTCCGGTGCGCCGAACATCATCCCGGTGAGCCGCATCCCGTCGGGGTGGGTGACCGACTCCACATGGATGACATCGGCGCCCATCGCGGCGAGCACCTGGGTCGACGACGGCCCGGCCCACCAGCTCGTCAGATCGAGCACACGCACACCCTCGAGCGGTAGGGCCTCCGGATCTGCCGTTCCCGGCGTAGGCCGTTCACGCACCTCGATCCTTCCCGAATGCTCGCCGACCCTGGGCGCCCGACCGGGCAGCGGCGGGCGTGAGCCGTCGAACAGGCGTGGCGATCTCGGCGCCGCGAAACCCTCCGCCTGCTCCGGGAGGAAGTCACGGGCGACGAGGTGGGGTTCGCTGAGCACGCCTGCGCCGTCGTTGACCCGAGCGACCGGAACCCGAAGGGCACTGGCGAGCTCGACGATCTCCTCGACGGCGTGGACGGTCGTCCATTCCGCCACGATCGCGTTCCACTCCTCGAGGCGGGCGGTCCGCTCCCGGAGGTCGACCCACTCCGACTCCATGAGGTCCGGCCGGTCCATCATCAGACAGAAGTTCTGGAACTGCTGGCGGGTGTTGGTGTTGAAGCCCACCCAGCCATCCGATCCCGGCTCGATCGAGGGCGCCTCGACGCTACGCAGCGGCGGCTCCTCGCGGCCTGACATCTGCACCGACAGATCGGTGAACGTCGACGCTGCGATCGAAGCCGCTTCGGCCATCGAGACATCGACGACATCGCCACGTCCACAGCGTCGGGCTCGGTCGATCGCTGCCAAAGCAGCAGGGGCGGCGTAGGACGCGGCCGTCCAGTCGAAGATGTTGCCGCCGGCAGCGAACGGCACTTGGCGGATGTGGCCGCGGCACAGGACCGATCCGCTGTCGGCCTGTACGAGGAACTCGTTCGGTGTCCGGTCGGCCCACGGCCCCTTCAAGCCGTATGGCCGGATCGAGACGACCACAAGGTGTGGATGCCGCGCCGCCAAAGCGGCGACGTCGCCGGTCGCGGACGCACCATCGACAACCGCTGCGGTCGCGCCGCCGAGCAGTTGCTCGACCTCATCGTCGCCGAGTTCACCCACGATCGACCGGGTACCGGCCGCCAGGAATCGAAAGAGCGCACCCGATTCCGACGCCTCGAGCGGGCGTCCCGAGCGGCGCCGCAACATCACACCGCCATCGGGTTCGACGCGGACCACATCGGCCCCGGCATCGGCGAAGAGCCGCCCGAGATACGCACCGGCGATGCCGTGCGAGAGATCGACGAGACGTACATCGACAAGAGTCACAGGCGTCACTTCATCAGTTCCACCGGCATTGCCGCCAGCCCGCGTCGAATTGGGCCGACCGCCGTCCGATCGGCTGCTAGACCCGCCCCGTGGACGTACGACTGATCGCAACCGACCTCGACGGAACGTTGTTCGGCGCCGACCATCGCCCCGCGCCACCGACCGTCGAGGCGGTCAACGCTGCGGTCGAGGCCGGCATCGTCGTGGTCGCGGCGACGGGCCGCAGCTGGTTCCGAGGGCTCGAACTCGCAACGAGCACCGGCGCTCGCCTCCACCAGTTCATCGGGTCGAACGGGGGCCACAGGATGAACGTGGCCACTCGAACGCTGGAGGAGCGCCTTGCGTTCGAAGAGCATGTGGTCCACGAGATCATCGACTCGGTGTCCGCCGCCCTCGGCAACGTCGGGTTCGGCTTCGAGCTTGCCGACGGGATGACATGGACCGAGCGCTTCGTCGAGTTGACGCCGGTGAGTCTCGACGGCGACCGACGTCCGGCCTCTCCGACCCCGCTCGGCCGTCTCCACGAGGTGGGGAAGATGTTCGTGGCCCACCCCGACGTGAGCGACGTCGACCTCGTCCGGCTCGTGGATCCCCTCGTCCCCGCAGAGGCCAACGTCACGACCTCGGGCGTTCCATTCATCGAGCTGACACCGCCCGGCGCCGACAAGGGTGCTGCGGTCGCCCGGTTCGCCGACACCCTCGGCATCGAGGCCGAACACGTCCTGGCCTTCGGCGACAACCAGAACGACCTCTCGCTACTCAGGTGGGCCGGGCACGCGGTGGCCATGGGCAACGCGCTCGACATGGTGAAGGGGGTCGCCGATGAGGTGACGGGCACCAACCTGGAGTTCGGCGTGGCCAACGTGATCAATCGGGTGGTCACCGGCTGAAGCCCTCCACATGGCACGATGCGACGATGCCGACCGGACGCTTCGCACCCAGCCCGACCGGGACATTCCACCTCGGCAACCTGCGCACCGCCGCGGCGGCCTGGCTGTTCGCCCGCACGAGCGGCAGCGAGTTCGTGCTCCGTTGGGAGGACCTCGACGCGACCGCCGACACTCGTCACGAGGTGACCCAACTGGCCGACCTCGCGGCGTTGGGCATCGACTTCGATGGTCAACCCGTGCGCCAGTCGACGAGAACCGAGGCCTACCGGGAGGTGGTCGAGGACCTCGCCGGGCGGGGGCTCACCTACCCGTGTTGGTGTTCGCGCCGCGAGATCCTCGGTGCGGCGGTGGCGCCGCACGGCTCCCCCGGCTTCTATCCGGGGACGTGCCGGGAACTGACCCGGGGGCAGATCGCCGCGCACGAGGCATCCGGCCGACCCCCGGCGCTGCGGCTCCGCACGGAGCTCGCCGAGGTGGACATCGTCGATTCGCTCCACGGCCATGTGCGACACCGCATGGACGACATCGTGCTCCAGCGCGGTGACGGCACTCCTGCGTACAACCTCGTCGTCGTGATCGACGACGAGTTCCAGGGCGTGGGTCAGGTCGTGCGGGGCGACGACCTGCTCGACTCGACCCCGCGCCACGCCTACCTCCAACGCCTCCTCGGCTTCCGAGAGCCGGTATGGACCCACGTGCCGCTCGTCGTCGACGAGCGGAACGAACGGCTCTCGAAGCGCGACGGCTCGGCCGGTCTCGCCACGTGGCGAGACCGTGGCGGCACGGTCGACGGACTTCTCACCGCATTCGGCCGGACGCTCGGCATCGCGGGAGAGCGATCGTCACTGCGCGAGATGATCTCCGAGTTCGAGCCGCAGGGAGTGCCACTCGCACCGACGGTGTTCTTCCCGGACGGCCCCGAGTTGTCGCTTCGCGGCTGAGGGGCCAGGCTCCCCTGATGTCGGCTCCGCTCCTGTCCCCGCGCTTCCTCGCGCTGTGTGCCGGCGCGTCGCTCTACTTCCTCGGCCTCAACATGACCATCCCGGTGCTGCCGCTGTTCGTCGAAGAGGAGCTGGGCGGGCGCAACATCGAGGTGGGCCTCGCCGTCAGCTCGTTCGGCATCGCGGCGGCGTTCATCCGCCCGTTCATCGGCCCACTCGGCGACCGTATGGGCCGCCGCACACTCGTCGTCTGCGGCACGTTGCTCGCCGCCGCAGCAACCGCCACCACGGCGCTGGCCACCTCGATCCCTGCGGTCATCGCCATACGCGCGGTGACCGGCGTCGGCGAAGCGGCCGTCTTCGTCGGCATCGCGAGCTCGATTCAGGACCTCACCCCTGATGATCGTCGAGCGGAAGCCGCGTCGTACTTCTCTCTCACCATCTACGGGACACTCCTGGTCGGACCGCTGCTCGGCGGCTGGCTCCGCGACGAGCACGGTACGGATTGGGTGTGGCTCGCCGCCGGGATGTTGGCCGGGCTCGCCGCACTGGTGGGCCTGTCGGCACCGGGCCCTCCCGAGACCAAGCCGCCCTTCCCGCCGTTCCGGCGGCTGATCCACTCGGCATCGGTGCGACCGGGCATGATGCTCTTCGCCGGCCTTCTCGGCTACACCGGCTTCCTTGCGTTCGCGGTGGTCCACGGCGAGCGGATCGGGATGGAGAATCCCGAGCGCATCTTCGTCGTCTTCGGCGCGGTGATCATCACGTTGCGACTCTTCGCAGCCAGGCTCCCCGACCGGCTCGGGCCTCTGCGCACCACACGCATCTCCCTCTCGTTCGGAGTGGCGGGCCTCCTCACGCTCTTTCTCTGGCAGGAACCCGCAGGGGTCTATCTCGCCGCTGCGGTCCTGGCGGTCGCCCAGACGTTCCTGTTCCCCGCCCTGTTCGCACTGGTCGTCGATCGCGCCCCCGACGAAGAGCGCAGCCAGGCGATCGGGAGCTTCTCGATGTTCTTCGATCTCGCGTTCGGTCTCGGCGGCCCCCTCATCGGCGCCATCGGCGACTGGACCGACCTCGGCACCGGCTTCCTGGTGTGCGCCGGTGTCGCCGCGTTGGCGCTCCTCTCGGCCCGACGCCTCCTCGGCGATGCCCTGGTCGAGACGACGATCGACGACATCGGACTCCGTAGTCGCCGGTAGCGTCGGCGCCATGAGCGACGTACCCGGCTGGTTCACCGCGGCGATCGAGAACGGGCCGACCCCACGCACGGTCGAGGTCGCCGGCGCAGGGATCAACTACCTCTCGTGGGGCGAGCCCGGCCGGCCGGGGATCGTGTTCGTCCACGGCGGCGCCGCCCACGCCCACTGGTGGAGCCACATCGCACCGGCATTTCTCACCGACCATTCGGTGGCCGCCATCGACCTCTCCGGCCACGGTGACAGCGACCGGCGTGACGAGTACTCGCTCGACCTCTGGTGCGATGAAGTGGCCGCGGTGATCGACGATGCCGCGTTCGATCGTCCGCCCGTGCTCGTCGGCCATTCCATGGGCGGCTTCGTGACCGTTGCGACAGCGGCGCGCCATTCAGACCTTCTCGCCGGCGCGGTCATCATCGACTCGCCGGTGATGGACGAAGACCCCGAGGTCAACGTCGGCCGGGCCACCAACACCTTCCGCAAGGAGCGGGAGTACGACGACCCGGCGGGGCCGATCGAACGGTTCCGCACCATCCCCGAGCAAGACGTCTACCTCCCGTACGTGAAGGACAACATCGCGCGGCGTTCGCTTCGGCTCGACGCCGACGGCCTGTGGCGATGGAAGTTCGACTCTCGGATCTTCATCCCGCCGCGACGCGATGCGGCCGAGTACCTCCCCCAGATCACCTGCAGGGTCGCACTGCTGCGCTGCGAACACGGGCTCGTGACCCCCGACATCGGCGCCTACATGTACGAGCAACTCGGTCGGGTCGCACCGGTCATCGAGTTGCCGACCGCCGGCCACCACCCGATGCTCGACGTGCCGCTGATCCTGATCACCGCGATCCGCAGCCTCATCGCCGACTGGGACCACAGCCGGCCGCTCGACCGGACCTGACCGGCGCCTACGCCTGGGCGGCGATGAGCTCCGCGAACGCCGCCATCTTCTCGGCGGGCCTGCCGAGAAACAGGAAACCCGGGACGATCATGCGGTGCATCCCCCAGCTCGCCGCTTCCTCGATCGCGGCGGCCGGGTCGTCGCCGAAGATCCCGGGGTGGGAGCTGGTCATCTCGATCGCCGCAGGATCCCGGCCGTTGTCGGCCGCCGTCTGGCGCGCGATCTCGAACAGTTCAGCGATGTCGCCCTTGGCTGGGAAGAAGCCGTCGCCCATGCGGCCGGCCCGCTCGGCGGCCGCCCTGCTGTGGCCTCCGATGTGGATCGGCACCCGGCCGTTCGCCGGCTTCGGGTTCGACGAGATGTGGTCGAAGTCGATGAACTCACCGTGGAAGGAGACGTCGTCCTTCTCCCAGAGTGCTCGCATGACCTCGGCGTACTCCTCGGTCCGCCGGGTGCGCCCTTCCCACGGAACGTCGAGCGCGGCGAACTCTTCCTTCAGCCAGCCGATACCGACACCGAGGATGACCCTCCCGTTCGACATCATGTCGAGCGTGGCGACTTCCTTCGCGTAGGTGACCGGGTGGCGCTCGGGCAACAGCGAGATGCCCGTGGCGAGCTTGAGGTTCGTGGTGTGCGCCGCGACGTAGGCGAGCCAGATCAGCGGGTCGGGGATGGGGCTGTCACCCGAGCCGGGCATCTTGCCGTCGGGTGCGTACGGGTAGGTCGACTCGTAGCCCTCCGGGTAGAGGATGTGTTCGACCGTCCAGAGCGACTCGAACCCCGCGGCTTCCGCCGCCTTCCCGAGCTCCGCGGCACCATCGCCGGTGACGAACGTGACGGTGTTGGCGAAACCGATTCCGAATTTCATGTGTGGCCCCTTGTCGATCCGATGAGAAACGATTCTGCCCGCCACAGCGGTGTCAGACACCCGCTACGGAGTGAACGAGGTGGTGTCGATCCTGCTGAGGTCGATGACGGTGCGGAGCTGACGTGCCTTGAGCAACAAGCGCCCATCGTCGGCCCAGAGGGTGATGTCCTCGTCGGTCAGGCCTCCATGGCCGCGCGTCGCGCGATGGCGCACCAGCAATGCCTGATCCGCGGAACCGCCGACGTCGGGCCCGAAATGCACGACGTGGTGCAGGCTCGGGGTGGCACACATGCGATCCGGGTGACGGATCACCGGCGGCGGCCACACGTCGCTTGCCATCAGCGCAAGGCGGTGGTCCCACGGACCCGGTTCGACCATCCGGAGCCAGCCGCCGTCCTCGTTGGGCACGACATCGCCGTCCTCACCGAAACGCCGGTGGGGCACGAATCGGCCGTGGACGTTGGTGGCCCAGCCCGGCACGTCGGTACCATCCGGCTCGATGGGTGGATCGACGTCGGGAATCGGCTCGTCGAGATAGGTGGGCCCTTCACGATCACCGGCGAACAGCCCACCCGCCACACCGACCGTATCGCCGGCAACGTCGAGGCGAGCGGTGACGGAGTGCACCAGCCCACCCACCCGCTCGGTTGTGACGACGATGTCGAGCGGCCCCACCGGCACTCGCCGCAAGAACTGATGCGAGTAGACGCGCGGGAGCCGGGTCGAATCGTCGACCTCCATGCGCATCGCCTGGAACGTGATCGCCATCAAGTAGCCACCGAAGGGGCTGCCCGTGCCCCAGAACTCGCCGCTGTCGATCTGTCGGCGGTAGCGCCCGTCGCCGAGCGATTCGAGTTCCGTGCGTTCGTCCAGCAGCCACGACATACGGAGCGGAGGGTAGATGCCCGCGTGCGAGGATGGCGAAATGCCCGACTGCCCCACCGTCGAGACCGACCGGCTCATCCTTCGCCCGTTCACCGAGGGCGACCTCCCCCGGTTCTTCGAGATCCACGCGACACCCGAGGTCCGCGCGTCGCTCCACATCCCCGACACGTTCTCGCGAGACGACGCGTGGGCCCAGATGGCGAGCCATCGTGGACAGTGGGCATTGCGGGGTTCAGGACAGTGGGCGGTGACACTGAAGTCCAGCGGCGAATTGATCGGGCGGGCCGGCACGCATCGACCGGAGCGCCACGACTGGCCCGGCCTCGAGTGCGGCTGGACCTTCGATCCCGCCCACTGGGGCAACGGCTACGCGACCGAGGCCGGAGCGGCGACGGTCGAGTGGGCGTTCGCGAACCACGACGACGACCGTCTCTACAGCGTGATCCTGCCCACGAACGCTGCGTCACAGGCCGTGGCCGTCCGGTTGGGTTTCACACTGCTCGAGGAACGGACCCTCACCTTCTTCCCGGCGGCGCCACACGGCATCTGGGTTCTTCGTCGTCCTCAATAGGCTGCCAGCCGATGTCCACCACCACTGCCGCCGAGCTTCGCGACCGCTACGTCGACCTCCTCATGGGATGCCTCACCCGCGAGCTCTTCCTCGACGAGGAGACGCACGACATCGATCTCGCCGAATGGCCCGGCGACACCGACGAACTGCGCGCCACGCTCCGCGACAACGGGTGGCGACTCACCCGGCGCGGAGGCGACGCCCACAAACGCGACGACGGCAACGATTGGCCACCGGCGGCCGAAACCATGGTGGGGCGGCAGCGTCTCGCCGACGTCCGTCGATGCGTCGATTCCGTGATGGCCGACGGTGTGCCGGGCGATCTCATCGAAACCGGCGTGTGGCGCGGCGGGGTGACGATCCTCATGCGCGGGATGCTCGAGGCGTGGGGCGACACCGATCGGCGGGTGTGGGTGGCCGACAGCTTCCAGGGCCTCCCCGCTCCCGATGCCGACGCGTTCCCTCAGGATGTGGGCCACGACATGTCCGATGTCCCCGCCCTCGCAGTGTCGGCCGATCGGGTACGGGCCAACTTCGATCGCTATGGGCTGCTCGATGACCGGGTGCAATTCCTCGAGGGCTGGTTTCGCGACACGCTCCCGACCGCCCCGATCGAGCGACTGGCGGTGCTGCGTCTCGATGGCGACATGTACGAGTCGACCATGGACGCGCTCGAGGCGCTCTACCCGAGACTGAGCGTCGGCGGCTACGTGATCGTCGACGACTACGGCGCGTGGGAGCCGTGCCGCCAGGCCTGCACCGACTACCGCGAGCGCCACGGCATCACCGACGAGATCGTCCCGATCGACTGGACTGGCGTGCACTGGCGCCGAACCGCGTGACGCCCACCTCCGTTCGAGGACGCTCATGAACGACATCTCCACGTATTACGGACTGCTGCGCCGAGCGCATGAAGTCGTGAGGCCCGAGCGCTATCTGGAGATCGGCGTTCACGAGGGTCACTCGTTGTCGTTCGTGCGTCCTGGCACGCGGGCGGTCGGCGTCGACCCGGAACCGAAGGTCGACTCGCCACCTGACAACACCGTCATCGTTGCGGCGACCAGCGACGACTTCTTCGCCGATCCCGACCTCGTCGGCCTGTTGGGAGGACCGATCGACCTCGCCTTCGTCGACGGATTGCACCTCCACGAACAGACGCTGCGCGACGTCGCCAACGTCGAACGCCATTCCCACCCCGACGGGATCATCATGATCCACGACTGCCTTCCCATCGACGCGAAGACGGCGGCGCGAGATCGCACCACCGTGGTCTGGTCGGGCGACGTGTGGAAGGTCGTGGTCGCGCTGCGCAATCATCGTCCGGATCTCACCGTCACCACCGTCGACGTCGAGCCGACGGGGCTCGCCATCGTCAGTGGCCTCGATCCCGACAACACGATCCTGCACGACGACTACGACGCGATCATCGAGGAACTCGCCGGCCTGGGGTTCGACGATCTGGAAGCCGTCGGCCGCAACGAGATGCTCGGCGTCATCCCCGGCACGTGGGACCGCGTCGAGCCGCTACTCCTCGCCGGCTGACGGCACTACCCTGACCGCGTCCGACGACAGGTTCAGGAGCAGAGCAATGGCGCAGACGGTCAAGGGAGTGGTGGCGAAGGCAAAGGGCGAGCCGGTCACGATCGAGAACATCGTGATCCCCGACCCGGGACCCGGTGAAGCAGTCGTCGCCATCCAGGCCTGCGGTGTGTGCCACACCGACCTCCACTATCGAGAGGGCGGCATCAACGACGAGTTCCCGTTCCTGCTCGGCCACGAGGCCAGCGGCATCGTCGAATCGGTCGGCGAGGGTGTCACCGATGTCGAACCCGGTGACTTCGTCATCCTCAACTGGCGAGCGGTGTGCGGCACCTGCCGCGCCTGCAAGAAGGGCTCGCCACACCTCTGCTTCAGCACGTTCAACGCCGAACAGAAGATGACCCTCGAGGACGGCACGGTGCTGTCGCCGGCCCTCGGAATCGGCGCGTTCGCCGAGAAGACACTGGTTGCGTCCGGGCAGTGCACCAAGGTCGACCCCTCGGCCTCGCCTGCGGCGGCCGGCCTTCTCGGGTGCGGAGTGATGGCCGGCATCGGTGCGGCCATCAACACCGGCGGAGTGAGCCGCGGCGACAGCGTCGCCGTGTTCGGCTGCGGCGGCGTCGGTGACGCTGCGATCGCCGGTTCGAAGCTGGCCGGGGCATCGACGATCATCGCCGTCGACCTCGACGATCAGAAGCTCGAGTGGGCCAAGGGTTTCGGCGCCACGCACACGATCAACTCCCGCAACGAGAACGCGGTCGAGAAGATCCGGGAGTACACCGGCGGCTTCGGGGCCGATGTCACGATCGATGCCATCGGCCTGCCCGAGGTCTACAAGCAGTGCTTCGAGGCACGTGATCTCGCCGGTACGGTCGTGCTCGTCGGCGTGCCCACCCCCGAAATGGAGGTGACGCTGCCGTTCCAGGAGGTGTTCGGCCGCGGCGGGGCGCTGAAGTCGAGCTGGTACGGCGACTGCCTTCCCTCGCGCGACTTCCCGATGCTGATCGACCTCTATCAGCAGGGCCGACTCGATCTCGACGGATTCGTTTCCGAGACCATCGGGCTGGACGATGTCGAGGAGGCGTTCCACAAGATGGAGCGTGGCGAGGTCCTTCGTTCCGTGGTCGAGATCTGACGATGGCCATCGAACTGGTCACAACCGACGGGATCTTCGCTCTCGATGGCGGCGAGTGGGAGGTCACCAACAACATCTGGCTGGTCGGCGACGACCGCGAGGTGATGGTCTTCGACGCGGCCCACGATCACCAACCGATCGTCGACGCGATCAACGGCCGGAACGTGACCGCCATCGTCCTCACCCATGGGCACAACGACCACATCAATGCCGCCGAGGCACTGCGCGACGCAGTCGACGCACCGATCCTGCTGCACCCGGCCGACCGGATGCTGTGGGACGTCGTCTATCCCGAATCGAGTCCGGACGGGGATGTGGTGCCCGGCACCACCTTGTCGGCCGGCGGCCACGAGGTCGGCATCATCCACACCCCCGGCCACTCCCCTGGCTGTTGTTGCTTCCACGACGTCGCCGCGGGTCGGATCGTCTCCGGCGACACCCTCTTTTGCGGTGGTCCCGGCGCGACGGGTCGCAGCTACTCCGATGAGCCGACGATCCTGCGCTCGATCCGCGACCGGCTCCTGACCCTGCCCGGCGACACGATCGTGCACACCGGCCACGGCGACACAACGGTCATCGACGACGAACGCGAGCGGGTCCTCGAACGCATCGCCGAACTCGGTCTGGAGTCGTAGTCCGGAGTTCGGCGAAGCCGAGTTCGGAGCAACGCGACGCGTTGCCGCTGTCCGACACCGCTGTAGCGGGTGTCTGACACCGCTGTAGCGGGTGTCTGACACCGCTGTGGCGGGTCAGGGGCGCAGGGCGCGGCCGTCGACACGGACGCGGGTACCGATGAGGTCTTCGACGACAGCGGTTGCGGCGAGGTCGGGGTCATCGACGGCGGCGACGGCGCGTTCGCCGGAATCGAGGTCGACGATGGCGCACACCCGCGCCGGCTCGTTGCCGGCGTAGACGACCGTGTAGGTGGCAACCACGCCGTCGCCGGCGGGATCCTCGTCGAGCGGCGCCTCCGAGGTCGCGGCGCGGGCATCGTCGACCAGGTCGGCGATCAGGAGCCCTCGCTCCGGCGGTTCGGTCGACCACACCGCGAGCGCCGGCTTGGTGAGCAGGCCGCTCACCGCAGTGACGGCACCATAGGAGCCAGGCTGGGACCGGACGGCCTCGATCATGTCGACCGTCGCCTGATAGACGAAGTTGTTGAACGGACCGCCGGCGAAGGCCATACCGCCGGTGAGGGTGGGCGTGCCATCGGGATCGAGGCCGAGCTCCTGCTGCTGGACCCGAACCGCGACCGGGAAACAGCTGTAGAGCTCGACGAAGTCCATCGATGCCACCGGCCGGCCGACATGGGCTGCCGCAGCCTCGCCGAGCACCCGCATCGCCGGCCAGCGGTGCAGTTCGGCCCGACGGCTGAGCGACAGCGAGAGCGACGACTCGAGCCCGACGTGGGGATACACGCGACGCTCGGGGTCGACCCCCAACTCGTCGGCGAGCGCGACGTTGCAGAACACCATCGCGGAAGCCTGGTCGACGCCCCACTGGCTGTTGTGCCACTTGTTGTAGGGAAACGCGATCGGCCGGTTGGCGGGTCCGGGCTCACGGATCTCCTCAGCCGACATCGGGGCGCCGAAGTCGGCTCGCGGATTGGTCTGCGCCACCCGGTTGAAGCGATGCCAGAGCGCCGCGATGTCGTCGCGGTGTTCGTCGAGCGTCCATCCCTGCGCCGCTCGGCGGGCGCTGTCGATCAACGCGTACTGCTGCACCGGGGCGACCGCCCCGATCTCGATCTCGGGACGGGCGACGATCTCGCCCTGTGGCGACATCTCGAGATCGGGCACGAGCCCGGTCTGATCGTGCCCCGGCAACTCCACTCCGGCGCGGCGAGCGGTGTCGTCGCGGAACTTGGTCTCACCGCCGCACACCACGGCGATCTTGGCCCGACCCGAGCGGATGGCCTCCAGGGCACGGTTCACGAGCGTCTGCTGCGGAATGCCGACGTCGGCGGCAACGGTGAATGCGTCGACGCCGAGTGCCTCGGCGATCCGACGGGCGGCATCGGGAAGCCCGGAGAGACCGCGCGTCGCCCCGATCCAGTCGACGTTCGCGGTCGCGGCAGCGGCACCCGAGTCGGCCAGCGCCGCCATCACGGCGTCGGCCATCAGCGCCGTGGTGTCGAGGCCGCCCCCGGGCTCGGTGATGCGTTGGTGGGCCGCGCCCACGCCGATCAGGACCGGTGGGGAAGAATCCTCGCTCATCGAGCGGGAACCTAGCTCCGGGCCTGCGACGAGTCCGAACTCGCACGGAAACGAGAACGCGTTCTAGCCTCTCGGAAGGACGCTAGGAGAACCAATGAACCAACTGCTCGACGCCGCCCGTGACCTCCGTTCCGCTCTCGACGCGGAAGGCGCCAAGGCCGAGGCCGATGGATCACCGATGACCGACGAGGCAGTCCGGCTCTGCAAGGAGGCCGGCCTCTACGGCGCTCTCGTCACCAAGGACGTCGGCGGGGCCGAGCTCAATGCGGTCGACAGCCTCGATGTGTTCACCGAACTCGCCCGGGCCGACGGCTCGATCGGTTGGGTCGTGATGGCCGGCAGCACCGCCACCGCGTACTTCAGCTCGTATTGCCCCGACTCGTTCACCGACCAGATGTTCGCCGACGGCGTGCCGCTCGTGGCCGGCCAGTTCGCACCCAACGGCACCGCCGTGCCCCGGGGCGACAGCTTCCACATCACCGGCAACTACTCGTTCGGCTCCGGCCTCGAGCACGCCGACTGGGCCGGCAGCGGCTCGTTCACCCAACCCGAGCAGGGCGATCCCGACTACATCTTCGCCGTCGTACCGAAGGCCGAGGCCGAGGTGATCGGCAACTGGGACGTGATGGGTCTGCGGTCCACGGCAAGCTACGACTACCGGATCGACAGCGACGTGCCGGCGGACCGGACATTCTCGATGTTCGGTTTCACCCGCCATCGGGGTGGCAAGCAGTTCGATCTCGGCATTCTCCACCTGACCGAGATCGGCCATGCCGGTTGGGCACTCGGTGTCATGCGCCGCGCCATCGACGAGGCCGCCGTGATCGCCAAGACCAAGCAGCGGATGACCGGCAAGACCGGCCTGGCCGACGACCCCCGTTTCCAGTACGACCTGGCCGAGGCCGAGAGCCTCTACCGTTCGGGCGACCTGTGGATCCGCACCGCGTTCACCAAGGCCGAGAAGTCCGCCCTCGACGACAATCCCGACCAGGGCCTCGTCGGTGAGGCCCTGCAGGCGACGACGTGGTTCACCCAACAGGCCACCGAGGCGATCCAGAAGCTCTACCGCCACATCGGCACGACGGCCCTGCGCGACGGAGCGTTCCAGCGGGCGTTCCGCGACATCCATGCCGGCAGTCAGCACGCCATGGTGAGCCCGGCACACACGTTCGCGTTCGCCGAGGGCATCCTCGGTGCCGCGCCCGAGTCGGCCGTCGACTGGTAATCGCCGCCGACAGCTGTCGCGCGAAGCTCAGACGGTGACGGTCGTGAGGTCGTCGCCCATCACGATCTCGCCATCGAAGTGTTCGGCCGCGATCGCGATCCACTCGTCGTACTGGGCGGGCTGCGGCGCGGGCACGTAGTGCGTCATGAGCAGCGTCTTCACGCCGTTGTTCGATGCAGTCCGGGCCGCCTGCTCGACGCTCGAGTGGTAGTCGAGGATGTCCTGGAGCCGCGCCATCGGCACGAGCTTCACCAGGTCGTCGCGGATCACGGTCTGCACGTAGACGTCGGCGCCGGCAGTGAGCTCGTCGAGACCGGCGCACGGAATGGTATCGCCGGCAAGGGCGACGATCGTGCCCTCGCGCTCGACCCGGAAGCCGATCGTCGGCTCGACCGGCGCATGCATGGTCTGATGGACCGAGACGCTCATCGCGCCGACCGCGAACGCGTCGCCAGGCGACACCTCGGTGACGTCGACGATCGGCGCCCACGTGAGATCGTCGTGGTGGGCGATGCGGTAGCCGACATCGGGCTCGAGCGCCTTCATCATGTGGTCGACATAGCGCTGCAGGCCCGGCGGTCCCCACACCTTCAGCGGGGTCGGCTGCTGCGACATGATCCAGTGGGTGGTCACCACGTCGTTGAAATCGGTGAGGTGATCGCTGTGCAGGTGCGTGATCAGGACTCCCTGGAGGAACCCCGGAAGCGAACCCGCTGCCGCCATCCGCATGATGCAGCCCCGGCCGGTGTCGACCAGCACCTGTTCGAGTCCGCCCTCGCCTGCCTTCAGCAGTGTCGAGGGCCCGGCCCGGTTGGGGTCGGGCATCGGTGAACCCGTGCCGAGCAGTACGACGTCCATCACGGTCAGCTCCTAGGTTGCAGAAGTGGGAACGGTCAGCAGCCCGAGCAGGGTCGCTCGAATCGCCGCGGAGGATTCCTGCCGGGTCAGGCCGCGAACGTGGCGGAGATAGTCGATGGAATCGAGCGACAACGCAACGGCGAGGGCTTCCTGCGTGGCGGCGCGATGATCCTCGGTGAACGCCGAGAGCTCCTCCGCGAAGTGCTGGCCGACCTGGGCCACGGCCCGGCCGGCCATGTCGCGATGGTGATCGGCGATGATCGGCTCGACGGGCGCGAGCATCTGGCCGACTCGGGCGACCTGGCCGGCCACCTCGTAGATCTCCTGGCGGTTCTCGATGATCGCGTCGACGCGATCATCGAGCTTTCCCTCCCCGATCGCGCGGATGACGAGCCGGTCGAAGATCGACATGAGCTGCCGCTCGACCGTCACCCGGTAGAGCTCGTCGAGATCCTCGAAGTAGCGGAACACGCTCCGATGCGAGACTCCAGAGCGTTCCGCCACCTCGGCGACCGAGGGCTGGAGGTTGCCCTCGCGGTAGATGTCGAGAAGTGCGTCGACGACGCGATCTCGGTTCTGATCGCGGCGGGCCCGCCGACCGTCGATCGTCGGAATCATGTCGGCACTCATCGGTGCCCCGGTGCCATGTAGAACCAGAACGGGAACGGCACGTCCTGGTCCGAGAGCGCCTTGCGGGCAGCCAGGACGACCTTGCCCGCTTGGGTTTCCTCGAAGAACCAGTTCTCGATCGCCCGACCGCCGGCGACCGGTCCGTCGGCCAGCTCGATGGCGGCCTCCTCGTAGTAGGTGCGGATGTCGTGACAGACCGCGACGGTGTTCTTCCCGGGCAGCGCAGCGTCCTTGAGAGCCGCGCCGGCGGCGATCCGCTCGAGCGCTTCGAGCGCGTCGGGCACCGTGTCGGCGTCGATGGCCCGTCCGACCGTGGTCACGCCGCGGCGGGCGACGATGCGGTCGTACGCGTTGCGGATACCCCGAGCCTCGGCGACCGCCGGGGACGCGTCGGCGTCGTAGGCGGGGGGAAGCCGGCACGACACCGCGTCGGCGCTCTCCTCGATCACGACCGGGTGGCTCTCGATCACCGGACCCGACGGCGCGTCGAGCAGCGCGAACGCACGGGCCAGGACATCGTGCTGGAAATCGGGATCACCGGGTCTGCCGAGTGGGCGTCCCAGCGGGAACTCGCCGTGGAGCACCCTCGGCGCGCCGATCTTCTCGGCGACCGGACGCATGGAGGCGAGCGTCACCGTGGCGATGCCGGCGGCCTCGATGATGTGGGCGAGCACACACACGGTGCGCGTGCAGAGCGGTCAAACGGGCGTCAACAACACGACGTCGACACCATCGGCCTTCAGCTCCGCCGCGGCGGCCGGCCCGGAGTCGTGGATGATCGTCGCAAGGTCATCGGGTTGGTTGCCGGCGAACGAGAAGTGCCGCTCGGCGACCGATCCGATCACACCTCGTGCTGCCAACTCCTCGAGACGGTCGATCGGGTAGACGACATTGAGGTCGGCGGTGAACCCGGCGCGGTCGAAGTTCGGACTCCAGTGACCGAGCACGAGATCCCGCGCCGCACGGGGGATGGCGCGATAGCTCGCGTCGTTCTGCGCGAAGCCTTCGTCGGACGCCCGATGCAGGGCCGCCGAGGTCACGATGGCGACCGTTGCCTCGGCCAGCGGCACAGGCGTCACGAACGCCGGGTCGGAGAACTCGGGTGCGGTCAACGTGGCGGCATGGGATCGCATGGGCGCATCGCCGGACATACGGTGACTCCTCGGTGTGGTTCGATGCCGACCCTACATGTGTCAGTCTTGATGACACAAGGTTGGCGTGCGGCGAACCACTATTGCTGCGCGGCACCCCGGGCCTGGATCGCCTCGCGAGACTCGGCCAGTTGTTCGCGATCGAACCCTCCCGACTCCAGCCAACGTCGGGAGACCTCCCGCTCGACCAGCGTGCCGTCGGCGACGGTCACGTTGTGCGTCGCCCAGTAGAGACGCTTCATCGCAGCCGATGCCGCGGCGGGGACCTCGGCGATGTCGCGTCCGAGCGCCCGAGCCCGATCGAGCAGCTGGGCGTGGGGTACGACCTCGTTGACCAATCCCCATGCGAGCGCCTGATCGGCGTCGACATAGTTGCCCGTGTAGCTCATCTGACGCGCCCGCCGCACGCCCACGGCGCGGGGCAGCTCGACCGTGAGGCCCCAACCGGGAAGGATCCCCACGCGGGCGTGGGTGTCGGCGAACGATGCCCGATCCGACGCGATCAGAAGATCACAGGCGAGCGCCAGCTCGAGCCCTCCGGTGACCGCGGGGCCATTGACCGCACCGATGACCGGCGTCGACATGTCCGGAGGAAACGGGTGCCCGTCGCCGGCACCCGCCGACACGCTCCCGCCCTCGGCCAACTCCTTGAGATCGACGCCCGCGCAGAACGCAGGGTCGGCGCCGGTGAGGACGATCGCTCGAACATCGTCACGTTCGTCGAGCGACACCATGGTCGCGCGGAGGCCGCCGACGAGCAGCGAGTTGAGGGCATTGCGCCGGTGAGGCCGGTTCATGACCACGAGCGCGACCTCGTCGACAACCTCGATGTGCAAGACGTCGTCCATGAATGGTGAAGGCTAGGACCCCATCGGTGCGAGGTCGAGACCGAGATCGATCAGCTCGCGGCGGCACTGGCGCGGATCAGCGAAGCGCACGGTGCGAAACCCGAGCGAGTCGGCCGTCGCGATGTTGGCGGCGCTGTCGTCGATGAACACCGTTGACGAGGCGTCCACGCCATGGCGGTGGCACAGGAGCTCGAAGATCGCCGGGTCGGGCTTGACCACCCCCTCGCGTCCGCTGATGACCAGGCCGTCGAAGAGATGCAGGAACGGCAGCTGCGGTTCCGCGACCGCGAACGTGTCTCGTCCCCAGTTGCTCAGCGCGAGCAGGGTGACGGGCAACGATCGGAGCTCCTCGAGAATCGCCACGGAATCCCACAGGATCTCGCCGAGCGTTTCCGGCCAACGGTCGCGAAACGCCTCGATCAGCACGCGATCGGCCGGAAACCGCTGCGCGAGGGCGGCGGTCACCTCCGGGAGCGGCACGCCCCGGTCGAGATCGGCGTTGACCTCGAGCGTCAGCACCTCGTCGAGGAACCTGTCGAGCTCGGCGGGATCGTCGATCAGCTTCTCGAACAGCAGGCGACGATCCCAGTGGACGAGCACGTTCCCGAGATCGAAGACGACAGCGTCGATCGGCACTCGGGCACCATAGGCCCTACCATCTGCGTTCCCGTACCCATGCCGGGCCGTCCGGCACCGATCGACCCCGACAGGAGTCCACGTCGACCATGAAGAACAACATCGGCCTCTTCATCACCAAGCGGGCCCAGCTCAGTCCCGACGTCGACGCCGTGTTCGACGTCGCGAGCGGTCGCCGGCAGAACTATGTCGAGCTCAACGAGCGGTGCAACCGGGTCGCCAATGCCATGACCGGCGAGGGCCTCCAGCTGGGCGACCGTGTCGCGACACTGCTCATGAACGGACCCGAGTTCGTCGAGACGTTCTTCGGTACCGCGAAGGCCGGCGGCGTCATCGTCGCCCTGAACTGGCGGCTGGTCGCCGACGAACTGTCGTTCATCCTGACCGATTCGGGCGCGACCACGCTGGTGTTCGGCACCGCGTTCAACGAGCTGGTGGAGGAACTCCACAGCCGTGGCACCGACGGCACCCAGGTGACGAACTGGATCCATGTCGGCGACGCCGCCGATCGGCCGTCGTTCGCGACCGGCTACGAGGACCTCCTCGGCCGCGCCTCCGCCGACGAACCCGATGTGATCGCGTCCGACGACGACCTGCTCTTCATCATGTACACGTCGGGCACCACCGGCCTTCCCAAGGGGGTGATGCACTCCCACAAGACCGCGATCTGGTCGGTGATCACCGCCAACGCCACGGCCGACGTTCGCTATGGCGACCGCTACCTCATCTGTCTGCCGCTCTTCCACGTCGGCGCGCTCAACCCGTTGCTGTCGACGTTCCACAAGGGCGGGAGCGCGATCATCATGTCCGAGTTCGATCCCGTGAAGATCTGGGAGATCTTCGGCTCGGAGCGCATCACGGTCACCCTCGCCGTGCCGGCGATGCTCAACTTCATGCTCCTCACCTACGACAAGGACGCCCACGACATCTCCAGCCTGCGGTGGGTGATGTCGGGTGCAGCACCGGTCCCGGTGTCGCTCATCGAGACCTACGCCGCGATGGGCATCGAGATCCATCAGGTCTACGGCCTCACCGAGACCTGCGGCCCCGGCTGCCTCATCTCCCCCGACGATGCGCTCGTCCGCGCCGGGTCCACCGGCAAGGCGTTCTTCCACACGGAGGTTCGCGTGGTCGACGAGAAGGGCGACGATTGCGGGGCCGACGAACCCGGCGAGGTGCTCATCCGTGGTCCCCACGTCATGACCGGCTACTGGAACCGACCCGAAGCGACCGCCGAGTCGATCGACGATGACGGTTGGTTCCGCACCGGCGACGTGGCCATCATGGACGCCGACGGCTTCGTCTACATCCAGGACCGGGTGAAGGACATGATCATCTCGGGGGGCGAGAACGTCTATCCGGCCGAGATCGAGAACGTGCTCGTGTCGATGGACGGCATCACCGAGGCCGCGGTGATCGGCGTGCCCAGCGAGAAGTGGGGCGAGTCCCCGCTCGCCGTCGTGGTGAAGTCCGACGAGAGCATCACCGCGCAGCAGGTGCTCGATTACTGCGACGGCAAGCTCGCCCGGTTCAAGCTGCCGAAGCTCGTCGAGTTCACCGACGTCATCCCCCGCAACCCGACCGGCAAGGTCCTCAAGCGAGTCCTGCGCGAGCAGTACGAAGGAGCAGCCACACAATGAGCGACACGACGGGCCGGCTCGCCGGCAGAGTGGCCGTCATCACCGGCGGTGGCGGCGGGATCGGCGAGGCCTATTGCCGACGCTTCGTCGCGGAGGGTGCCAAGGTCGCCGTCGTCGACATCGGGCGGGAGCAGGGTCAGGAGGTCGCCGACTCGCTCGGCGACGACGCCGTGTTCGTGCACTGTGACATCGCCGACGAGGGGTCGGTCGACGCGTGCCGTGATGCGGTGCTCGAGACCTTCGGCACCATCGACGTGCTGGTCAACAATGCGGCGCTCTACGGCGAACTCGACCTCGGCGACAACAGTGTGGGCTACCTCCGCCACGTCTACGACGTCAACGTGATCGGCCAGTGGCTGATGTGCCGCGCCTTCGCGCCGACGATGGTCCGCAAGGGCTGGGGCCGGATCATCAACATCGGCTCCATCGCCGGCTACCTCCCGCTCGGGGCGCTCGGCGGACCGGGCGATCCGACGACATGGTCGCTCAGCTCCTACGCATACCAGCAGACCAAGTTCGCGGTCCTCGGCCTCACCCGGCAGCTGGCCGGCGAGCTCGGCAAGTACGGCGTCACCGCCAACACGATCGCCCCCGGTCTGGTGATGACACCGGCGACCGACAAGCAGGTGCCGGGCGGGTTCGATCAGATCTTCGCCGACATGTCGGCAACGAAGCGCAACAGCCAGGCCGACGACATGGTCGGCCCGGTGCTCTTCCTCGCCAGCGACGACAGCGCCATGGTCAACGGCCAGACCATCTGCGTCGACGGCGGCAACGTGATGCCGACGTGAGTCGGCATCACCGGAGAACCTCGTGATGCCGACGTGAACCGGACGTTGGTCATCGGTGGCACCGGCCCGACCGGACCTCCGATCATCGCGGGCCTGGAGGCCCGGGGCCACGATGTCACCGTCTGCCACACGGGAGGTCACGAGGTCGACGAGGTCATGCACCTCCCCCACATCCACTGCGATGTGCGCGACCACGACGCGCTCGCCGACGCGATCGGCGGGCAGGACTGGGACGTCGCCGTGGTGACCTACGGCCGACTCCGCACCATCGCCGAGGTGCTGCGCGGCCGGGTCGGTCACTTCATCTCGGTGGGAGGCGGCCCCGCCCTGCGCGGCTACTTCGACCCATGGGCCCATGAGCCTCCCGGGCTCCCGCTGCCCACACCGGAAACCGCACCGACCGCAACCGAGGCCGAAGACGGCAAGTCGTATCGGATCGCCCGGACCGAGCAGTACGTCTTCGAGCATCACCCGACTGCGACGCACTTCCGCTACCCCTACGTCTACGGCCCTCGCCAGCTCGCCCCGCGCGAGTGGTTGATCGTGAAGCGCATCCTCGACGATCGGCCCCACATCGTTGTCGCCGACGGCGGCCAGAGCGCCCACAGTTTCGGATTCGTCGAGAATCTCGCCCATGCGATCCATCTCGCCGTCGACCAGCCCGAGGCCGCGGCCGGGCGGATCTTCCACGCGGCCGACGAAGAGCTGCTGACGGTGCGCCAGGTCATCGAGATCTGCGCCGCCGAACTCGGTCACGAATGGGAGATCGTGTCGATGCCGGTCGAGTTGGCCGTGCCCGCCCGACCGCTGATGATGCAGCCGTCGACCCATCACCGTGCCTTCGACATCAGTTCGCTGCGTCATGTCCTCGGCTACCGGGATGTCGTGCCCGCACGCGAAGCGGTGGCCCGTACCGCGCGTTGGCTCGCCGAGAACCCCCACCCGCCTGGCGACATCGTCGAGCGGATCATGGAGGATCCGTTCGACTACGACAACGAGGATCGGCTCATCGCCTGGTGGAAGGCGTCCATCGCCGAACCGCCATCGCTCGAGTGGTCGACACCACCCGGCTACGGGCTCTCCTACGCCGGACCCGGCACCAGCTACCAGCGACCCGACACGCGGATCTGATCAGTCGACCCGGCTGGAGAGATAGGCGCCGAACAACACGATGCCGGTCCCGATGATCGCCGCGACGGTGACCGTCTCGTCGCGGAAGATCACCCCGAGCCCGATCGAGATGATCGGGATCACGTAGGTCACCAGAGATGCTCGCACCGCACCCACGCGGCCGCTGAGGTTCGCCGCGAAGAGGAACGCGATACCGGTCCCTCCGGCACCCACCACGACACAGGCGATCAGCGAGTCCCACGCAAAGGTTGACGCCGGGATCCCGGCGAGGCCGTAGGGAAGGGTGAGCACGGTGGCGACCGCGAGCGCTCGAGCGATCACGGGCAACGAACCATGACGTTGCTGGAGGGGTCCGGCGATGTTGACGGCGACCCCGTAGGAGGCGACGGCGAGCACGACGAGACCGACGCCGATCGCGTTCGTTCCCGCGGTCGATGCCTCCGGCACACTGATGAGCAGGATGCCGATCAGGCCGACACCGACCCCGAAGAGCCGTCGGGGACCGGTCGGCGTGTGGAAGACGGACCACGAGATCAAGACGGTCAACAGCGGCATCGCCGCGTTGAGCATTCCGGCGACCGAAGAGTCGATCCACTGTTGCGCGATCGGGAACATCGTGAGCGGGAAGGCCATCCAGGTCACACCGAGGAGTGCGATCTTCGGAAGGTCCTCCCTGGGAACCGCCACGCGGGAACCCGGCAGTGCCAGGAGTGCGAGCCCGCCGAAGACGACTCGTAGCAGCGTCACGACTCCCGGCTCGAAGGCGTCGAGTCCGATGGCCATGAAGAGGAACGAACCGCCCCAGATGGACGCTGCGCCGAACACGAAGCCCCAATCGAGCGGGGCGAACGGTGCGTCTTCGGGGCGCAGGGCCGTGGCGGTCACTGCCGCACGCTACCGGTGGTCAGAAGTTCGACCGTGCGAATTCGTAGAGCTCCATGTCGAACCGATTGTCGTCGATGATGCGTTGCCGAAAGGACTCCGACACCACCGGCTTCTCGTCGGCGGAGTTCACCCGGTCGACCGGCTCGATGCGCCAACCCCAACGCATGTCGAGGGTGGCGAGGAACTCGTCGAAGGTCTCCTGGAAGCCGAGCACGTCGATCTCGCCGAGCCGGGCCTTCGCCGCTTCGAGACGGGCCTCGTCGACATCGATCGACTGGGTCCACGCGTTGATGTTGTCGGACTCTGCCATCGAGAAGATCTTCGTCTGGTGGTCGAGGATCGTTCGGCTGAAGACCAGGGGGTCTTCGTAGATCTCCTCGATCGTCTTCTCGGGTGCCTGCAGTCGGCGGTGTTGATCGATCAGAGAGATGGTGCGCGCGACGGGCTCACGCAAGACGGAGAGCGTGATCGACTCCGGTACGAGATCGGTCACGAAGTAGGGGAAGTGGCCGTGCCAGAGCCGGATCTCGTGCCGACGTGTCCGCACTGCCTCACGAAGCCGATCCACGACCCAGTAGTCGACCCCGGTCAGGTCATCGGCACCGGGATAGATCGCGGCCCGTGCAAAGTTGTTGTGGATGTGCGCATTGAACGTCATCCCCGCCGTCTTCATGACGTGAACGAAGAAGAACGGACGATCGGTCGTCGGGCCGTCACCCACCGGTCAACTCCAGCCACGGCGCCGCGTCCTCGACCATCGTGATCACCTCGGTTCGCACGAGTTCGAGCTTGCCCGTCGTGTCGTCGTCGAGCCCATCCGGGATGGAGGGTGCGCGACGGCCGGCGGCCAACTCCTTCAGCATCATCGCGGTGAACCGCGCCACCGCGGCCCGCAACTCGACACCGCCATACGTCGTCCACATCGGTTCACCCTCGATGTCGCCACTTGTCACATCGGTCGCAAAGTCGAACTGCGGCGGTGCGAGATAGTGCGACAGCCCGCCGATGTGCACCAACGCATCGTGTTCCTGATGGGTCAACGAATGCCCGTCGGCCTGGAGGAGGATGTTGAGCACCTTCGCGGTGTCGTAGGCGATGTAGGCCTTTCCCATCCGCTCCAGGGTCGCCCAGGCGGCGGACGACATCTCGGTCTTCCCTCCGCAGTGGAAGCGGATCCCCCACTTCTCGAACGTCTCCCGAACGATCGCCTTGCGATAGATCGCCATGTGCGGGCTGCCGAACACGAACCCGTCGTGTGCGTAGAAGTGGCGCCCGCCGACACCCACCTCGTCGGCCGCGAGGGTGTTGACGTCGGTCCACACCTCGACACCGGACGTCACCACATCATGTGTGGCCGTCGCGGCGGCGAAGTCGGCGAGGAACGGACGCGTGGCCTTGATGTCGACATCGATGAAGCAGAAGAGATCGCCGTCGTCGCGACCGTCGAAGATCGGGTCGAGCGCCGTCCCGTGGGGGACCATCCGCGCGACGTCGAGCACGACCACCTCGACGATGCGGTCGGTAGCCGCGGCGAAGGTCTGCATCTCGCGAACGGAATCGGGCGTGCAATTGTTCGCGATGAAACGGAATCGGCACTGCGTCTGGTCGAGCAGGCTGAACACGAAGTAGCGCAGGTATCGATAGACGCCGCCCGTCCACACCAGATTGAAGACGAGGTCCGACTCCTGCACGAGGACCGAGAGTACCAACCGATCACCGCGACGCAATCGGCCGAACAGCCCCCCTTCAGACCGGGCGGACCAACGCCGTTCGCTCCCGAGCGCAGGCGACACCGGCGCTGCATCCCGGCATGTGGTCGTTGACCAGACCCATTGCCTGCATGAACGCGTAGACGGTCGTGGGCCCGACGAAGCTCCAACCCCGTCGCTTGAGATCCTTCGCGATCGCGATCGAGGTCGGCGTGGTGGCCGGGACCGGCGAGTCGTCGGTACGGACGCCCTCGACCCCCGTCGGTTCCCAGCTCCAGAAGTAGGCGGCGAGGGAGCCCCGCTCCTCGATCAGGTCGACCGCTCGCACGGCGTTGTTGATCGCCGACCGGATCTTCCCCTGATGACGAACGATCCCTGCGTCGTCGAGCATTCGCAGCACGTCGGGCTCTCCGAAGCACGCGACCTTCTCGGGATCGAACCCCGCGAACGCGGCGCGGAAGTTCTCGCGCTTGCGCAGGATCGTGAGCCACGAGAGACCCGACTGAAAACCCTCGAGGCAGATCTTCTCGAACAGCCGGACATCGTCGACCACCGGCCGACCCCATTCTCGGTCGTGGTATTCGACATAGTCGTCGGCCGTCCCCGGCCACCAACACCGGGTGACGCCGTCGTCATCGGTCTGGAGCCACTGCGTCATCCGAACACCAGCATGACGCCGAGCACGAGCGCGGCGAGCGAACCGACCAGCCCCAACGCGCCGGTGAGGGCGCGCACCGCCACGGACGGCGTCAGCGAATGCACGGCTGCGGCGGTGCCGGCGACCGCGACGGCGAGCAGTTTCACCGCGAGGGTGACGTGGTATTCGGTCGAGCGATCGCCCACGTCGATCTCGAGCAGGTTCCAGATCCCCGTGAGCACCGCCAGGGCGAAGAAAGGCCAGGCGACCCGGCCGAAGCGGTTGGCCGCCTGGCGGGGCGCGTCGGGGCCGATCTGGCGAAGCACGGGCACGAGCGCGGCGAGGACGATCTGGCCCCCCACCCAGACGCTGGCCGCGAGGATGTGGAGGGAGATGCGGAGGGTGTCGAGATCGAAGTCGTTCACGTCGTCATCGTCGCACTCATCCGGGCCCGCGCGACGAGATCGGTGAACAACACGTCCCCACCCTCATTCCGGAGCATCTCCGGGTGCCATTGCACAGCCAGCACGTCGATGCTCTCCCCCTCGATTGCTTCGACCACACCATCGGGGGCGACGGCGGAGACCACCAGACCGGGTGCCAGAGCGCCGATCGCCTGGTGATGCAGTGAGTTGACCACGAGCGGCCCTTCCGCGTAGAGCGCCGCGAGCCGAGTGCCGGACCGCACCACGACATCGTGTCGGTGACTCCTCGGATCGGGACCCATCTCCCGGTACGTCGGGTGCGGGCCGCCGCCCTGCTGCTGGATCTCCTGACGGAGGTCGCCACCGAGCGCGACATTGAGCACCTGTGCGCCACGACACACACCGAGCACGGGAAGTCCCCGGGCGATGGCGGCGCGAGCGAGAGCGACGTCGAAATCATCAGCAACCCTCGCCACCCGCCAACTCGACGTTTTGGCCTGCCCGTAGAGCTCGGGATCGACGTCCTGCCCGCCGGTGAGCAGGAGCGCGTCGACCGCATCGAGGAGTTCGTCGATCTCCTCACCCTCGACGTGCGCCGCGACGATCGGCAGACCTCCGGCACGGCGAACCGCATCGGTGTAGTCGGGCGCGATCGTCAGCAGATCGCACTCCGGGTCGAGCGCCGTCGGGAGCGTGCGCCGCCACGGGGTGAGGAGAACCCGCGGCCGGCCCAACTCAGACCGCTCGCTGGGTGAGGGCCAACCCGTTGGTGCGCATGATCTTCTCGATCTCGTCGGAGCTGAAGTCCTGGAGGTCGTCGATGAAATCGGTCGGCTCGGGCAGGCCCTCCGCGTGGGGCCAGTCGGAACCGAAGATCATGTGCTCGGCGCCGATCTTGTCCTTCAGATCGACGAGGTCGTCCTCGTAGTAGGGCGACACCCAGACCTGACGGCGGAACACGTCCATCGGATCCTCGGCGAACATGTGCTTTTGCTGCTTGTAGGTCTTCTCGAACTTCTTGACGAGCGGCTGCACCCATTCGGAGCCGGTCTCGATCGTCGCGACCCGGATGTTGGTGTGCTCGCTGAGCACGTTCTCGGCGATCAGGGACGCAAGCGCATCGCTGATCGGCGAGTAGGTCAGGAGCGACTTGAACGCGTTCTGCCGGAAGGCCTCGAACGAGTCGGTCATACCCCAGTAGTCGCTCATGAACTCGTAGCCGGAGTCCCCGGAATGCATTGCGAGCGTGATGCCGTACTGGTTCATCTTCTTCCAGAACGGATCATGGGCTGGATGGCCGAGCGAGCGGCGGCCCCCGTTGCCGTCGGGCACCGACGAGGGACGCATGTTGACCACGCGCACGTCGCGCTCGATCATCCAATCGAGCTGGTCGAGCGCCCAGTCGACATCGGCGAGAGTGATGTAGCCGGCGGTGAAGATGCGGTCCTTGTAGTTGAGGCCCCAGTCCTCCTCCACCCACTTGTTGAAGCCGGCAAATGCCGCCAACATCGCCTCGACGTCGTGCTCGAGCGCCGACTCCATGCCGACACCGAGCGTGGGAAACATGAAGCATGACTCCATGTTCTGGCGATCCATCACCTCGAGGCGGGCGTCGCGGTCGCGGTAGGCGGCCGGGATCGGCTCGAGCTCGCCGAACGCCTCGACGATGTTGTCCCTCGCGACCTTGCCCCGGAAGTAGTCGTCGAGACAGCCGGGCTTCGCGATGGGATCGAAGGTCGGGTTGGGGATGAACCGGTTGATCTTGCCGCCGACGAGGAGTCGCTTGCGGCCGTTGATCTCGCCCCACTGCATGCACCGCTTGTGCATCTTGGGGTCGACGTGACGGATGAACGCGTCCTCCGCCTCGTAGTAGTGGTTGTCGGCGTCGAACGCCATGTAGTCGAGAGCAGCCATGGCTCGACTCTAGGACCGCCGCGCTCCGCTGGGCGAACCAGCGCACGCGCCGCGCGGGCGACTCGGGACCTATGTCGCTGGCCGACTTGCGGCAGACGGAAGAGGATGGAGTCGGTCGCCGCTTCGAGCGCGACCCACACCCGAGGAGACATCGTGCTGCACCCCCGCCTTGCCGCAAGACTCACCGTCGCGTGCGCCGTCGTCGCCCTGCTCGCCGCCGGCTGCGGCGATGACGGCGATGTGGCGACCGACACCACGACATCGACCGTCGCCCCCACCACGACCGACTCCATTCCGCCCGATTCGACCGTTCCCGCGGCCGCATCCCACGACGTCGGCGTCTACTTCGTCGCCCCGGTCGGCGAGCCGGCCGCCGGCGGCGTCGTCGATGCGCTCGTCGCCTCGCTGCGGACGGTCGAGCTCGAGGGCGACGCGACTCCTGACATGCTCGCCGAAGCGGCGTTCGCCGCCGTGCTCGACGGCCCGACAGAGCTGGAGGCCGAGACCGGCTACGGGACGACGGTTCCGGCCGCCACCGTGCTCGGTGGCGTCACGGTGACCGACGGCGTCGCAACGATCGAGCTCTCGGGCGACTTCGAAGCGCCGTCGGGCGCCTTCACCGACACGCTGCGGGTCGCGCAGGTCGTGTTCACGCTCACCGCAGTCGACGGCATCGATGCCGTGCGGTTCAGCATCGACGGTGTGGTGCGCGACGTGATCGGCACCCACGGCGTGGAGGTCGATGCCGAGAACGGAGCCGTTCGCGACGACATCCCCGAAGCCCGCCCACCGATCCTGGTCGAACACCCGGCCGCCGGTGCCGTCGTCGGCGATCCGCTCGAGGTCAGCGGCGAGTCCAACACGTTCGAGGCGAACGTCCGTTGGGCGCTGACCGACCCCGACGGGTTGATCCTCGACGAAGGTTTCACCACGGCCACGAGTGGCAGCGGGACCTGGGGAACCTTCGAGTTCACGGTTCCGGTCGGCCCGGTGGACCGGGCCGGGCTAGGCGCCCTGATCCTCTGGGAGGATTCCGCCGAGGACGGGCGCCAGGTCAACATCGTCGAAGTCCCCGTGATGTTCGACGAGCCGACCTGACCACCCGACCGACGGTGACGGCCGAGCGGAACGGCGCGGCGACCTCAGTGGAAGGCGTCGGCGACTCGACCGCCGTCGTTCATCACACCGCGTACACCGATTCGGTCGGCGTCGAAGTGCCCGGTCTCGTTGAGGGAGATGAAGCGCTGCTTGCCACCGGCGCCGACTTCGACGCGAGAGATCGACGCGTAGTCGACGTTGAGCGGGAAGAACCCGACATCGGGACCGGCCACGGCCCCGAGGATGATGCGGATCACCCCGCCGTGACACGCCACCACGACCCGCTCGCCGCGCGGATTCGTGATCAGATCGGCCCACGCCGCCTCGACGCGGGCCCGGAACGTCGCCGGATCGTCCCAGCCGAGGCCGTCCCAGTCCTGTGCCATGATCTTGTCCCAGTAGGCACCGCCATGGGTGTGCACGATCTCCGTTGGGTAGTAGGTCGACGAGAACCGATCGACCTCGTCCAACTCGGGCACGACCTCGTGTCGGTGGCCGGTCGACGCGATCAGTGGCGCCACCGTCTCGATCGCGCGCGCCTTCGGGCTGGTCACCACCGCATCGATCGCCTCGTGCGCCAGCCATTCCGAAACCCGATCGGCTTGCCACTTCCCGATCTCGTCGAGACCGGGATCAGCGATGCCGTCGACGTCGACCGCAGTGTGTGGGCGGCCGTGACGCACGATGATCAGCTCCATGCGCAGGCACCGTAGCCGCCGTCTAGCTTTGTCCCCATGACGATGTTGGACAATCTGGCGGCCGCCGCGATCCGAGAGGAAGCCGAGGCCGGTCTCGACCCGGTGATCGACCTGCGGCGAGCGATCCATCGCGAACCGGAGCTCGGCATCGCCAACCCGATCACGATCGGACGGGTGGGCGACGCGCTCTCCGACCTCCCGCTGGAGGTGCACCGGGGCGAGGGCGAGATCACGTCCTATTGGGCCGACCTGAAGGGTGCATCGGACGGGCCGACGGTCCTGCTCCGAGCCGACACCGACGCCCTCCCGATGACCGAGGACACCGACCTCGACTTCCGCAGCACGATCGATGGCCGCGCCCACGCCTGCGGGCACGATGCCCACACCGCCATGCTGGTCGGCGCCGCCCGGATCCTCGCGAACCGTCGCGACGACTTCGCCGGCACCGTTCGCTTCATGTTCCAACCCGGCGAGGAGGGCATGGGCGGGGCCGCGCTGATGATCGAGGAGGGCGTGCTCGACGGGGTCGAGGCCGCCTACGCGCTCCACATCACGCCCAACTGCCCGAGTGGCTTCGTGGCCGGACGCGCGGGAGCGATCATGGCGGCTGCCGACGTGTTTCGCATCACCGTCAACGGGGCCGGTGGCCACGCATCGACGCCGCACTTCACCACCGATCCGGTCACGATCGCGGCCCACATCGTCACTGCGATCCAAACCATGGTGACGCGCGAGATCCACGCCTTCGAACCGGCGATCGTCACCGTCACCCAGATCGAAGCGGGCACCACCACCAACGTGATTCCCGAGAAGGCCCACCTCGCCGGCACGATCCGCAGCATGGCGGCCCACACCCGCGATCAGGTGCACCTGGCCGTCGCCCGTGTGGCCCACAGCGTGGCTGCAACGTTCAACGCGACGGCCGATGTCGAGATCGAGAAGGGTTACCCGGTCACGGTGAACCATGCCGGGCCCGTGGAGCTGGTGAAGAAGGTCACCGAAGCGGTCCTGGGGGAACGCCGCTTCCTCGAACTCCCGTTCCCGGTGATGGGGGCCGAGGACTTCAGCTACCTGCTCGAGAAGGTGCCCGGTGCGATGAGTCTCCTCGGTGTCTGCCCCGACCACATCCAGAACTCCCTCGAGGCCCCGGCGTGCCACAGCAACAAGATGATGCTGCACGAGCCGGCGATGGCCAACGGCATGGCCGTCCACGCGGCGACCGCGATCGCGGCGCTCGCCGAGCTGCGAGGTTGACGGTCTAGTCGGCGTCTTGGCGCGACACCGACCAGCTGCGAACCGCGCGGCGAACGGCTTCGGACACCCGGTGCTCGGCACCGTCGCCGCTCTCGACGGCCGACTCGGCCTCGTCGACCTCCGGGTCGACGAGCACACCCGTCGGTCCACGAAGGTCGATGTGGGTCTCGGATTCGAGTTCGATCTGCAGCTTCTCGCGCTCGAGGTACTCGCTGATCTGCCCCACGAGGTGACGGAGCTCGCTCTTCGATCGTTCGGCCGAAGCCTCGGCATCCGACACGATGGCGAGGCCGCGCTCGACGGCGCGTTGGAGAATCGCCTCCGATTCGACCCCCACTGCCTCGAGCCGGGTGGCGGCCTTCGCTTCGGCCTGTTCGACCAGCTGGGCTGACCGCTCGAGTGCGCTCGCCAGCCCGATGGTGGCCCGCTCCCGCAGCTGGGACACCTCTGCCGCCGCCGCGTCGACGGCCCGCTGGCGTTCGTTGATCTCCGCGGCTCGCCGCTCGAGCGCTTCGCGGTCGGCCACGAGATGGGCACGCTCCGCGGCGAGAGCGGTCTGCAGTGAGGCGATCTCTATCTCGCGGGCGGCCACTGCGGCCGAAGCTGCTTCGACGTCCTGGCGGGCGGCCGCCGTCGCCTGTTGCACGACCTCTCGGAGCTGCTCCTGCGCGGCGGCGAGAAGGGCGTCGAGCAGCGCGTCCGGATCATCCGCCGTGGCGTCAACCGCAATTTCCTCTTCAACCATCACGCCATCTCCGGACACATCGAGTGACTGATTCACCACTCAAAGTGAGAGTACCGTAGTGGAGCAGCCGATGTCCACGGCCGCCGCGGGGTCACTCGTCGCGAGTGGACGAGGCCGCAGGTCGTCGAGTGCTGAAGATCAGGTAGCCGAGATCGAGCAGCAGGAGTCCCACGATCGCGAGCATCAGCGTCTCCCCGGCACCGGTGACCGCAAGGGTCGGAGGCTCCGGTGGCGGCGAGGTCGTGGTGGAGGACGGGCCGTCGACGGTGGTCGTCGGCCCGTTGATCTGGATCGTCGGCTTCACCGTCGGCGTCGTCGGCGGCACGGTGGAGCTCGATGTCGGCGCCACGCTCGTGGTCGTGGACGACGAGGCGGTCGTCGTGGTCGTGGACGACGAGGCGGTCGTCGTGGTCGTGGACGACGAGGTGCTCGTCGTCGTGGTGGTCGCCGGCGCACAGTCGACGACGACGAAGGCGGACGCGCCGCCGCTGAACACTCCGTCGGCACCCATGACCAAGGTGATGGTGACCTCGACGCCGAGTGTCAGGCGCGAGTTCGCGGTGGTGACCTTGCCACTGCTGCCCTCGACATCGGCCAACGTGACGCTTGCGCCGCCGCTCGCCACCACCAGGTTGTTGCCGGGGTGGACCGACTGGTTGTTCTCCGCACGGGTGGAGACCCCGCATGCCGTCCCGACCAGTTCCGGCGGGACCGCGGCCACGCCCAGGAGCGTCTCCACTCCTGGCGCCGTCCGCACGACGGTGCCGACCGGAATCTCGACGCGACCCGCGTCCTGCGCGCCGACACTCGGAGCCGCGAACGACAGCACCACGACCATCAGGGCGAGGAAGTGGGGAACCCGGCGCCGCAGCGCCCCGACCCGACGACGCCTCACTGCACCTCGTACTCGATTGTCGTTCACCGCGCCCATTCCCTGCGGTACCAACCCCGCAGTTCCCTCGCCGGGACGCTACCGGCCCCCACGCTCAGCGTGCAACTGCACCACCCCGCGCCGATCTCACGCCACAACCCGACGATTGCTCGCTCGGAGTAGGCCATTGGTCCCTCTTTGTGGTGCCAGGGCGCCGCCCGCTGGTATACCGGCTCTCGTGGCGCACACCCCTCTCCGCCGTCGCGACCGCACGGTCGCCTTTGCGCTGCTCCTGGCGCTGGCGCTCACACCGGTGGCCGGCGCCTTCGTGGCCGCCGGCGCCCAGGAGACGCACCCCGACGAAGCGGGCGCTCAGCTCGCGGTCACCGATGCATCGATCGAGGGATCCGGCCCGTGGACCTCATGGCTCGGAGCCGCGCCCGATCGAGAACTCGTCGTCACCGTCGTCAACATCGGCACCACGACGATCGAGGATCCCGAACTGCTCCTGCAGTTCGGCAAGGGAGCGAACCCGGCCGAGGCCGTGGATGCGCCGCCCCTCGGCACCCTCGCGCCGGGTGCATCCACCTCGATACGAGTCGAGCTCGACCTTCCCGTGTTCGCCGTCGGCACCTACGCCGTCGAGGGATCGTTCCCGGATCTGGCGATACCCGTGGGGTTCCGCGCCGAGACGAGCCACATCCCATGGCTCGCCCTCGTTCTCCCGCTGCTCGTCCTGATCCAGCTGGGGCTCGTGCTGGTACGCAACCGGGTGCGTGACCGGATCCACCGGGCGCCGAGCACCTCCGACCCGACACTCCCCGACCACGTGCCCCAGCTGACCGTCGAACCCCCCACACCGCCGTCGGTGCCGGAGCCAGGTCTCGAGGCGGTCGTCCGCGAGGAACTCGAGGCGGTCTTCGACGAGGCCGCCCGCGGCTTCGACGACTCGCTCGACGACGCCGGCTTTCTCGCACTCCTCACCGAGCTGGCGACCACGGTGGCTGATCGGACCGAGGCCCGGATCGAGCTGACCGGGAGCGAGCGGGCGGCACTTCGAGCGACGATCGTCGACGCCGTACTCGACGCGTTCGACATCGAATCCGTCGCCATCTGAATCCGTCGGCGCCCGACGGGCTCGCTCAGAGTCGGTAGAGCGAAGCCGCGGTGTCGTGCAGGACCTTCTGCAGCGTGGCGTCGTCGAGCGACGACAGCGCGCCGGTCGCGTAGTCGCGCGGGAACTGGGCCGGCGTGGCCGGACCGGGGTGCTGACAGGTGGGGTGCGGGTAGTCCGTCTCGAACAGGATGTTGTCGGGGAACCGCTCGATCGCGAAGCGGGCGGCCTCCTGCTCGAACCAGAAGCAACCGTAGATCTGACGACGGAAGTACTCCGAGGGCAACAGGTCGTACTCCGGATGCTCGACCCGCACTCCGCCGTTCTGCCACTGCCAGTCGAACGACTCCATGGCGCCGGGGATCCAACCGGCCCCCGACTCGACCGAGACCAGCTTGAGGTCGGGGAACCGATGGCAGACGCCACCGAAGAGAAGGTCGGCGATGCAGCGCATGTTGTCGAGGAAGATGAGCGACGAGACCTTGGCGAAATTCGTCATCCATCCCATGTCGGCCGTGTCGACGAACTGCGTGCCCATCGAACCGCCTCCGACGTGGAAGCTCACCGACACGCCGGCCTCCTGGGCGACGGCCCAGATCGGATCCCAGTGCGTCGAGGCCAGCGGGGGGAGGCCGTGGTCCTGGGGCTGGTTGCAGAAGTTGATGGCCTTGTGGCCGGCCTCGATCCCGCGGGTGATCTCGGCAACGGCGAACTCGAGGTCCCAGAACGGCACCGCGGTCACGCCGACGAGTCGGCTCGGGTCGGCCGACGTCCAGTCGGTGATCCAATCGTTGAACGCCTGGACACACGCCCGCACGACGTCGGGCTCGCCCATCTTCATGAAGTAGGCATTGCCGAAGCCGCCGACATTGGGATACAGGACCTGGGCGCGGATGCCCTGCTCGTCCATGAACTTCAACCGCTCGTGGCTGTCGTACATCGACGGATGGATCTCGTCGAACGTCTGCGGGACCTTCAGCGGCATCAGGCCGTCGAAGCCGGCCATCGAGTAATAGCCGGGGTGGCCGAGACGATCGCCGTCGCACATCCACACGTCCTGGCCATCGATCCGTTCGATGTGGGGGACACGATCGTGCATCGCCGCCGGGGTTCGGGCCGTCCACACGTCGGGCGGCTCGGTGACGTGGGTGTCGACGTCGATGATCTCGAAACGGTCGAAGAGGTCCGGTGGGTTCTCGGTGGCGGTCACGGATACAAGACTCGCACCACGCCGACGGCCAAGGCCATTCCGAGAAGCTGCATGAGGACGAACATCGGGGCCGAGGCCGGGTCGATTCCCGCGAAGGTGTCGGACAGGGTGCGGGTCAGCGAGACGGCCGGGTTGGCGAACGACGTCGACGAGGTGAACCAGTAGGCGCCACCGATGTAGGCCGCGACTCCGGCCGCTGCGAGGTGACCGCGCCCGCTGCGAACGAGCGAGAAGATCAACAGGACGAGACCGAAGGTTGCGACGACCTCCCCGAGGTACTGGCCGTAACCGTCGCGGACCTTGTGGCTGAAATCGACCGCGTCGAGTTCGAACATCAGGTTGGCGAGGACGGTTCCGACCGCGCCGCCCGAGATCTGTGCGATTGCATAGGGCCCGACGTCGCGCCACGGGCGGTTGCCCTGCCAGGCGTCGGCGATCGTCACCACGGGGTTGAAGTGGGCGCCGCTCACGGGCCCGAACATCATGATGATGACGTAGAGGACCCCGACGGTGGCGCCCGCGTTCGCCAGCAACTGGAGACCCTCGTCGTCCGGCGTGAGGTCGACGGCCATGATCCCCGAACCGATCACGGCGGCCAGAAGGAATGCCGTTCCGATGAATTCGGCGAGAAGGCGCCGGCCCATGTCCGACTTCACGTCCCGCTCCGTATCCGTTCCCATGATGACGTCGATCCAGTGTGGCTCTCGGGTTCGGTCAAAAAGGCTCGGGCCCGGCCGGCGTGTGCCGTCGACCGGGCCCCAGTTTCCCTGGAGGGGGACGGGAGCAAGCTCCCGGATCGATGCCGCCCGGCCCTGCATCCGTGCGACATCCAACCCACGGGCGACCTTAGTCGACGCCCTACGAGAATTCCCAATGCTCGGCAAACAAACTGCAACACAACAGCAAAGATCTGGGGAAAACGGTCGGGAAAGCCTTGCTCAGAAGCTCGTCCACCCGTTTGTTTCCACCCGACGCTGTCCACAACCGGTGCCGGCGAATGCGTCGTCCACGTTGCGATATCTCGACAATGACCGGAGAAACTCGATCGTCGGGCGAATCGCCTCGAGATGGCCGTCGTCGATTCGCTGCAGGGCATCGGCCGGTCGCTCCCACCATGCATCGGTGAGCTCGATCTGATCGGCTGCGACGGTTCCGCCTCGATACCGCGCCAGGAAGAAGTGCGTGTCGTACCGCCGGGGTGCGCCCTCCGGCGTGATCCAGCGGCCGACATGCGGAAAGTGGTCCGGATCGACCGGACCCGGTCCGGCGATGTCGAGCCCGACCTCCTCGTCGGTCTCACGGATGGCGGCATGGAGAAATCCTGCGCCCTCCTCGCTGCTCAGATCCGGCACGGAGGCCGCCGGAACGAGCCGGCGAGCCTCGGCCGACGTGTCCTGCGGGTCGACCCCGCCGCCGGGAAAGACGATGAGTCCGCCCACGAAGATCGAGCCCGGGCGACGACGCCCGATGACCACGTGCAGGTCTGGACGGTCGTCGATCACCAGCACCGACGCCGCCGGCAGCGCCGGGATCGTCACGTGTCGTAGAACTCGCCGGCGTTCACCAACAGCCGCTGGCCGGTGATCATGCTCGAGCGATCACTCGCGAAGAACACCGCGGCCTCGGCCACGTCGGCGTCGGTCGGCATCTTGCGCAGGGCCATGCCTTGGGCGATCTCGTCGCGTACGTCCTCTGCGGTGCAGCCCCGCTCGGCGGCCTGCCACTCGCAGTACATCTTCACGTTGGGCCCCCACATCCACGTGGGGATGACGGTGTTGACCCGAATGCCCGACGGACCGAGCTCGGCCGCCATGTCGCGAGCCATCGCCAGGAGGGCCGACTTCGCCGAGGCGTAGGCGGACTGGGGCATCTGGTCGACTGGCTTGAGCGAAGCCTGGGATCCGATGAGCACCACCGACCCTCCGCCGTGGGCTTCGAACACCGGGGTCGCGGCACGAACGACATGGACCGCGCCCAGCACGTTGACCTCGAGGTTCTTCAGCAGCGTCGCGTCGTCGAGATCGGCGAACGGCGCATGGGCGGTGTCGAGCGCAGCCACATTGATCACCGCGTCGAGCGTGCCGAACCTGTCGACGGCGACGGCGACCGCGGCCTCCAACGACGCCAGGTCCATGATGTCGGCCGAAGCCGCGGCGACACGCTCACCGGTGGGGTCGAGCGCGTCGGCTGCTGCGATCAGGCGTTCCTCGTTGCGGGCGACGATGACCACGTTGGCACCGTCGCGAAACGCAGCGCTTGCGCACGAGTACCCGAGGCCGGGACCCACGCCGATCACCATCACTGTCTTGCCATCCAGAATCATGGAGCGATCCTGCCACGCCTTCAGGGGCGTGCCCATTCCACCGGAACGGGATCGTCGGCGCAGCTCGTGTCCAACACGCGGGCCGGATCGGACACGAACTGTTGAACGATCCCGGCGATGCAGTCGCTCCCGTACCAGATGCCGTGGCCCCGACCTCCCTGCTCGACCACGGTCGCCGAGCCGAGGCGGGCGGCGACGTCGTCGGCGTAGTCCGACGGGGTGATCGGGTCGAACGAACCGGAGAGCAGCAGCGTCGGGATCGACGCGGTGACCGGCGCGGCGACCGCCGGCACCGCAGCCTCGCGGTCCCATCCCACACACGCGGCGTCGAGGCCCTTCGCCGCCACGGCCGCGCCGAACGGTAGAGCGTCGTCGCCGGGCCCGTCGGTGAACGGAAGTCGGTCGTGGCACTGCACGGCGAAGTAGGTGCCTTCGTCGTTGGACAACTGTGACGACACCAACAGCCGCGACCCGGTGACGGCGAGCCATCGCGCCGCCGAGGCGTCGCGCTCGTCGAGCCCGCCGATGACCGCCGGCAGGTAGCGCAACAGCGACTCGTTGTACATCAGCAGGAACGACAGTTCAGCGACGCGATGCCCGTCGAGCACGACGTCGATCCCGGAGTCGTACCCGATCTCGTCGCCGGTCACCGAGACGATCATCGGTGAGCGGTCGAGGTCGGCCATGACCCGTTCCACCGTGGAGCGGAACGAGCCGTCGACCAGGTAGCCCCGGCACGCCGAATCGGCCGCGCAGGCGGCGTCGATCTGGTCGACCGCTCGTTCGGCGGACGCCACGATGCCGGCGTCGGTGTCGAGTTCGGGGGGATACACACCGTCGAGGATGACCCCCACGACCCCCGGGGTTTCGTCGCGCAGGATCTCGAGACCGATCGTGGACCCGTAGCTCACGCCGTAGACCACCCACCGGCCGTAGCCGAGCCCCACCATCACGTCGACGACATCGGCTGCGTGCGACTCGCTGTCCGTGTGGCGCAGCACGATGTCGTCGTCGAGTCGACGGGCGCAGTCGTCGTACGCGACCTGGGCCAGATCGCCGCCCTCGGTCGAGTCGGTGGCGAGCACCCGGCCCAGGGCGTCGACGATCTCGGGACAGTCGAAGTCGGGGCCGACGAAACCGGTCCCGCGCTGGTCGACGAAGACCTGCGTGAACGGCTGTTGCGGGAACCATCCACCCATCTCGGAGCTGGCACCGCCCGGACCCCCCTGCAGCACGGCGACAGGAGTGTCGAAGCCGGTGTCGTAGCCCGCCAGTGTCGCGACCGTGATGCGGGTCGTGCCCGCCGACGCGTCGGTCCGGTCGATGGGGACGGTCACGACACCGCACGCCAACGCGAGGCCGTCGGATCGGTCGAGCCGGTCCGGACAGTCGACCTGTTCGATCCGAACCGGCGGGTCGACCGGCGCGGTCGACGTCCCCACCGTGGAACTCGGCACGGGGGTGGTCGTGGTGGTGGTGATGAGGGTCGGCGCAGACGTGTCGCCGTCGCCGCACGCCGAGGCGAGGAGGGTCGCCACCACGAGGAGGGTGGCGACCCGAACACTCACCAGAGTTGGTCGGTGTACGTGTCGGTTCCGACGATCGTCGGGAGGAACGGCGCGGCGAAGGTCACCGTGCCCATGCCGCTCTCGGCCAGCGCGTCGGCGTAGGCGTGGAAACGGTCCCAGACGGCGGTGGGCTCCTGGTCCAGGAAGAAGAGCTGCACGTTGCGGTCGGTCGGGCCGGGCGGCATCCCGAGGTCCATCGGCGCGTTCGCGGTGTCGCCGCTCTCCGAGGGCTGGTAGTGCCATGACGCCATGCTGGCCACTCCCGAGTCGTTCATGAGCGCGGGGAGGGCAGTTTGTGCGAGATACTCCTTCAGCTGCTCGTCGGAGACCCCGTCAGCCGGGTCGACCGTGACCACCGCGAGACCCTTGTAGGGGTGGTCGAGCGCCAACTCGATCGGGACGGGATCCTCGTCGCGATAGTGCGACGTCGGCTTCTCGAGCAGGACGGTGTGGGCGTGGTGCCGGTTCGGAAACCCGCGATTGTTGCTGTAGAGCCACACGACCTGGTCGGAGGCCCACTTGAAGTGCTCGGCGTGACCACCCTCGAGCACCCAGTAGATCGCCAGGTAGGAACCCTTCTCGACCGGGCTCGCGACAACGGTGTCGCCCTTGGGGAACCGGAGATCCTTCAGCTCCTTTGTGGCGACCCACCGCTTGCCGGCGAAGAGCTGCGGCCCGATCATGCAGCCCGCATAGAAGTGATCTCGCTCGTACCACCGGTTGTAGGCGACCTCATGGCCCTTCTCGGGGTCGACCATGGTGAAGAGCATCGAGCCGACGCGAATCGGATAGTCGTTCATGTTGTGGGGTCCCTTTCTCGAACCGGAAGGATCAGCTGTCGAACACGATTCGGCCGATCCACTCGGCCATGAGTGCCGGCTTCTCGACGCCTTCGATCTCGACATTGATGGTGCGGGTGGTGTTGATGGCTGCACCCTTGAGTTCAACCTTGCTGATCACGCTGTGGGCCCGCACCCGCTTGCCCGAGTTGACGGGGTTCAGGAACCGCACCTTGTCGAAGCCGTAGTTGATACCCATCATGACGCCTTCGAGCGGCGGCAGCTCCTGATCGATCGAGGCGCTCAGGTGGACCAGCATCGAGAGCGTGAGGAAACCGTGGGCGATCGTGCCGCCGAACAGCGGCGCGGCGCGCTCGGGGTCGATGTGGATGAACTGGTGGTCGTGGGTGACGTCGGCGAACTGGTCGATCTGGTCCTGGGTGATCTCGAACCAGTCGCCGTGACCCTCGTCCTTGCCCTCGCTGGCCTTCATGACCTCGAAAGCCTTCGCTGCGTTGCTCATCACTCGTCTCCGGATCTCTGTCGCGCCACTGGGGAACGACGGGACTCTACGCCTCCAGTGCGGTGAGCAACAGTTGGACAGCCGGGTCGATCGCGGCACCCGAGCGGGTCGCCACCACGAGATCGCGAGTGCCGATCACCCGACCGTTCGACAGCGCGTCGGTTCCCATCTCGGCCTGGACGACGGGAAGAACGGTCCACCCGAGCCCGAGACCGACCATCGCCCGGAGCACATCGGGTTGATGCGACTCGGCAACGATCTCGATCGGCGCCCCGAGTTCGCGCAATGCGTCGACGACGACGGCTCGGGTGTGCGACCCCTCGGGGAACACGACCCACGGTCCCCAGGTCGCAGGCCGACGAGGGCGACTCCCGTCGGGTGAGTACACGGCGATGTCCTCGGTGAGCAGCGGCGCGGTCTCGACGCCGCGGCGTGTGGTCGTCGGCGCGACACAGATCGCAACATCGATCCGTGCCGACTCGAGGTCGTCGAGCAGCTGTCCCGATGGGCCGACCGTGAGCATCAGTTCCAGGTCGGGATGATCGCCACGGAACTCCCGCAGCTGGGTGGAGAAGTGCCCGACGGCCGCGGCATCGATCATGCCGACGCGCAGGCGGCCCGATCCACCGGCCCGCGTGCGTTCGGCCCAGTCGGCCAGATCGCCCGTGAGCGCCACCACCTGGCGCGCGTGGGCCAGGACCTCGGCGGCGGTGGGGCGCAGAACCCGGCGGCGACCCTCCCGGTCGAAGAGGGGCAGCCCGACCCTGCGTTCGAGCTCGGCCAACCCCTGTGAGAGCGCCGAAGCACTGACTCCGACGCGATCGGCCGCCACTGCCCAGTTCGGGGAGTCGGCCACCGCCACCAGATACTCGAGCTGACGGATCGAGAGGTCGGGGAGCGACGCGTGCACGACCACAGGCTACCCCTGCACAATACTTCAGTCTTGCTTCACCTTCATCTTCAACGATGAACCAGTGCTTATTGTTCTGCCCATGACTGCACGTGACATCTCCCCCGCCACCGGCAAGCTCGGTGTGCTCACCCCCGGCATGGGCGCCGTGGCCTCCACCTTCATCGCCGGGGTTCTCGCCGCCCGCCAGAGCGGCCAGCCGCCCCTGGGTTCGGTGAGCCAGATGGCGCACATCCGGCTCGGCACCCGCGACGAGGGCAACAACCCCCTGATCAAGGACTTCGCGCCGCTGGCGTCACTCGACGACATCGTCTTCGGCGGCTGGGACCCGATCTCGGCCAACGCACTCGAGGCCGCCCGCACCTGCGGGGTGCTCGAGGAACGCGATCTCGCCCCGATCTCCAGCGAGATGGAGGGCATCGTCGCCATGGAGGCCGTCTTCGACCAGAAGTGGGTGAGCCGCCTCGACGGCACCCGGGTCAAGAGCGAGACCAACATGTGGGATCAGGCCATGGCCCTGATGGCCGACATCGAGTCCTTCCGGACCGAGAACGGCTGTGACCGCATGGTCATGGTCTGGTGCGGCTCGACCGAGGCGTTCCAGGAGGCGAGTGCGGTGCACGACTCGATCGAGTCGTTCGAGGCCGGTCTCAAGGCGAACGACGACAACATCTCGCCCAGCCAGATCTACGTCTACGCCGCGCTCCAGTCGAACGTGCCCTTCGCCAACGGGGCCCCCAACCTGTCGACCGATCTGCCCTGCATGATCGAACTCGCCCATCGCAACGGCGTGCCCATCGCCGGTCGCGACTTCAAGACGGGCCAGACCCTGATGAAGACGCTCATCGCTCCCGGCCTGAAGGCCCGCATGCTCGGTCTACGCGGCTGGTACTCCACCAACATCCTCGGCAACCGCGACGGCGAGGTGCTCGACGCTCCGGAGAACTTCAAGACCAAGGAAGAGTCGAAGCTCGGCGTCCTCCACAAGATCCTCGAGCCCGAGGTGTACCCCGACCTCTACGGCAACATCGACCATGTCGTGCGGATCAACTACTACCCGCCCCGCGGCGACAACAAGGAGGGCTGGGACGCCATCGACATCTTCGGATGGATGGGCTACCCGATGCAGATCAAGATCGACTTCCTGTGCCGCGACTCGATCCTCGCCGCCCCGATCGTGCTCGATCTCGCCCTCTTCATGGACCTCGCCCACCGCGCCGGCGAGTCCGGCGTGCAGGAGTGGCTGTCGTTCTACCTGAAGGCGCCGCAGTCGGCAGTCGACGGCGTGCCGGCCGAACAGGATCTGTTCATCCAGCAGACCAAGCTGAAGAACACGCTGCGAGAGTGGATGGGCGAGCCCGCCGTGACCCACAGCGAAGCCGGCTGACCGTCCAACCCCGCAAATTGAGGCGAGTTGACCCCCTCTACGGTGGTCAACTCGCCTCAATTTCGATTTTGGGGGGAACTTGTCGGGGAGACAGAGCGTCCCAACGAGCATGAAACGACTCATCCCCCTGGTACTCACGATCGCTCTCGTCGCCGCGGCATGCGGTGACGACAGCAGCTCGACCGACGCCGGCGGTCCCGGCGACGGCGGCTCCGCCACCACGACCACCGTGGCGACGACCACGACCCTCGATCCCGACACCCCGGCGGGGGCACTGGCTGCGGCCCGCGAGCGCTGGGCCGAGAACGGCCTCGCCTCCTACCGGTTGGCGACCACCGAGATCTGCTTCTGTCCCGAGACCGGATGGGTCAACACGATCGTCGACGGGGTGGTCGTGACCCACGAGCCTGCGGACGACGAATCGTTCTTCGATCCGGGCCCGCGATCGATGGAAACCCTGTTCGACGAGATCGCCGCGGTGATCGATGCCGGCTACGAAACCCTCGATGTCGAGTACCACCCCGAGACCGGTGCGGTGATCAGCTACTACGTCGATGTCGACGCCATGATGGCCGACGAGGAACACGGCGTGCGGGTGACCTCGCTGACGCCCTACGACCCCGAGGCTCCGGCCGTCACCGTCGAGGCCGCCGCGCTGATCGACGACTACGGCTGCGGCTACGGCTTCGCCAAGGGCAACCCCGAGCAGACGCTCGGCCTCATCATCTATTTCGAGGGCGAGTACGTGCCCGGGGGCCCCGATGTGACGACACCAATCGAGCTGCCCTCCGACGACTGGTACGCAGCCGTCCAGACCGGCAGTGACCTGTTTGCCAACTGGTGCGACGACGTCATCGAGATCGACGAGCCGACCCCGATCGTCGACGAGACATGGGAGGTTGCCGGCGGCACGCTCACCGTCACACCCCCGACCCCCGCGGACTGCGCAGGCGACGTCGTCACCGCGACGCTGGTGGGTGCCGTCGCCGAATCGGCGGATGGCACGCAGATCCCCCTCGACGACATCGCGCTGACCAACACCGGCTGGGGCTGTTTCGCCGGATGAGCCCGGGCTCAGCCCCACTCAGCCGCGAATCGATCCACGACCGTGAGCCAACTCTCGTGGGCGGGGTCGATCACATCGAAGTGATCGGCCCCGTCGAAGATCGACAGCTCGACCAATGACGAATCGGCACGCTCGACATATGCATCGGCCCGGTCGGGCGGCACGATCCGGTCGTCGCGGCCCTGCACCAGCAGCTGTGGCACGAGCACCGGGAGCAGCCGAACCGGATCGGCGATGTCGTAGGCGGCGGGGATGTCGGTCGGCGAACCGCCCATGAACGCAGCGACCGCTCCCCCGCCGAGATCGGTGTTCCCCGTCAGATCGGCGACCGGGGCCTGACCGACCACGATCGACGGCCGCACCGCGGGGCTCGCACCCACTGCGCCGTCCGCCAGTGCGCCGCGTTGCCCGACCCAGAGGGCGAGATGCCCACCGGCGCTGTGGCCGACCACGGCAACCCGGTCGAGGTCGAGACGGAACTCTTCGGCCATGCCGGCAAGTCGATCGACCGCTGCGGCGACGTCGGCCAGGGTCCCCGGATAGCCGCCGCCCGGGTCACCGACCCGCCGGTATTCGAGGTTCCACGTCGCATACCCGCGGTTCGCCGCGTCCGCCGCCTGCGGTCGGGCCAGGTCGAGGCCGTAGGCGTTGCGCCAGAAACCGCCGTGGATGAACACGACCACGGGGAAGGGTCCTTCCCCAGAGGGCACGGTGAGGTCGGCGAACTGGACGGGATCGTCGCCGTAGGCGATCCGCTCCGCCACCGACGATGTCGGCGGATCGAGTGCATCCGCCAGCGGTGATCCTCCGTCGTCGCCACAGGCTGTGGCAGTCAGGGCAAGGACGAGCAACGCGGCTCGGGCACGCACTCAGCCGGCGAAGGGCGGGTCGGTCTCCAACACGCCCTCGGCCACCAGGGCCTCGATCTCGTCGTCGGGAAGACCGAGCCAGCCCGACGCGACCTCGCGGGTGTGCTGGCCGAGGCCCGGCGCCGGGAAGATGTCGGGTCCGATGATCGACGTCGCCCGGAACGCTCCGCCCTCGAAGATCATCCCGCCGATGGGCGGTTGCTGGAGATGCACGAGATACCCGCGCGCCTCGAGGTGGGGATCGACCGACATGGTTGCGCCGGTCAGCATCGGGCCGGCCGGCACGCCGGCGGCCAGGCAGGCGTCGGTCACCTCGGCGTTGGTCATCGTCGCCGTCCATTCGGCGATCCTCGCCTCGATCTCGTTCTCACGCGCCCGACGGTCGGTGGTCGACATCGACGCATCGGCCCACTCGGGCGAACCCATCACCTCGACGAGCGCGACCCATTCGGCGTCGTTGCGTACGCAGATGGCCACCCACGAATCGTCGCCCGAGGTAGGGAAGAGGCCCCACGGGGTGCCGTGGTCGGAGTGATTGCCACGGGGCACGACCGAGCCGGGGACGAGCGACTCCTGGGCGAGCAGATCACCCATGACGCCGACGACCTGCTCGACCTGGCAGACCTCGACGTGCACTCCCCCATCACCGTTGCGGCGGTTGCCGAGCACGTTGGCGAGAGCCCCGACCGCGCCGGTGCGACCGGCGAAATGGTCGGGGAAGATCGATTGGCTGCCGGCGGGAGCCGGGTCGTTCTCGTAGCTCCAGAGATGGGTCATCCCGCCGGTGACCTGCGTGTTCGGCCCGTAACCGAGCCAGTCGGCCCAGCGGCCCCGTGACCCCATCAGCTGGCTCGACATCATCACGATGTCGGGATTGTGGGCCTTCATCGCGTCGAACCCGAGCCCCATGGCGGTCATCGTTCCGGTGGAGTTGTTCTCGATGATCACGTCGGCGTCGCGCGCCATCCGATGGAGCAGCTCGATCCCCCGATCGGTCTTCGCGTTGATGCCGAGCGAGCGCTTGCTCCGGCTCGACGACGCGAACGACGGCGACATCTCACCGCCGAGAACGACCCGGATGAAGTCGGGATACGTCCGGCTCTCGATCTTCACGACATCGGCCCCGTACTCGCCGAACATCCGGCCGGTCTCGACGCCCACGCCGCCGTGGCCGAAGTCCATCACCTTCATTCCCGCCAGCGGCTTCGCCGCTTCGAGCGGCGCCGAGGGCGCCGGCCGGCGTGCGCCGAGGTTCGCGAAGACCTGATCGGTGTGTTCGCCGACCGCGGGAGGTGGACCGGTGGGCCCGACCCGTTCCCCGTCGAACTCGAACCAGCCCGAGGGGAGCTTCATGGTCCGACCGTCGGGAAGGACGACGTCGTCGAACGTGCCACGGCTCTCGAGGTGCGGGTTGGACAGCACTTCGTCGGGCTTCAGAATCGGTGTGCAGACGATCCCGCGACGCTGCGCTTCCTCGCAGACGTCGAGCATCGACATCTGCGCCCAGAGCTCGCAGTAGAGCGGGTTGAGCACGGCGTCGGCGATCATCATCCGCCCGACGAAGTTGTCGAGATCGGGGTCCTGCAGATAGTCGGGCTCACCCAACCAGGCGCGGATCGCGTGCCACTGACGCGGGCTGAGCACCACCAGGCGGACGTAGCCGTCGGCGCAGGGAATGATGGTGTAGACGGGCCCCGGTCCGGCTCGCATCTCCAGTCCGGGCGTGCCGGCATCGGCGGACCGACTCCAGTTCGAGAGGGACCAGTCGGTGATCTGCGCCAGCGCCTCGTTGGCCGACAGGTCGATGAGTTGGCCGGCACCGGTGTCTTCGCGTTGCCAGAGCGCGCACAGCACCGCCCATGTCGCAGTCAGGCTGGCGGTGTCGTCGCCGATCAGTCCCGGGGGCAGGATCGGTCCGCCCTCATGGGTGCCGGCCTTGAACGCCATTCCACCCGTGGCTTCGATGACGGCGTCGGGCACATCGCGCCCGGCGTAGGGACCGGTCCGGCCATAGGCCGTGATGCTCGTCACGATCAGGTGGGGATGGCGGGCGGCGAGGTCGGCCGCATCGAGGCCGGTGCCGTCCTGCGTACCGGGTTCGTCGGAGACGACCACGACGTCGCTGTGGGCGAGCAACTCGTCGAGCCGCTCTCGGCCGTCGGCGGAACCGAGGTCGAGCTCGACGCCGAGCTTGCCGGCGTTGCGGTAGACCCAGAACAGCGAGAGGTCACCGACGATCGGCGCCATCGCCCGCGACGGCGAGCCGCCGACGGGTTCGACGCGGACGACCTCGGCACCGAGGTCGCTCAGGAAACGCCCGCAGAGCTCACCTCGCTCGATGGTCAGATCTACGACTCGGATTCCGACGAGTGGTCGACGCGGCACTGGTCCCCCTGTGGCTTGCCCGGACGAGGGTGATGCTAGATCGGCTCGGCCCCGTGGACCTACCCCACCGATGTGCTCGACTCGTCGGGTTCAGCGGAGTCCGAGATCCGAACCATCCGTGGCCGCCCCACGCGCCGGGGAACCGACAGCCAGACGGAAGTCCGACGGAGCATCGACGAACCGGGGGTTGCTTCGGATCTCGCACACCGGGTCGGCGCACAGGTTGTTGTCGAACACGGTTCCGGGCTCGCCTCGCATGTCGGTCCCGTTGTTGCCCCAGGAGATGTTGTCGCGAAACACGATGCCGGTGGCGGTCGGATGGTCGACCCGGAAGCCCCCGAACCAGGGGTCGTCGCCGTTGCCGTATGCGACATTGTGCTCGAACACGACGTTCTTCACGGTGCCGCCCGCTTCGTTGCCGTGCGGATGGTCGTAGACGAGGAACCCGTAGGTCGCGTTGTCGTAGGCCACGTTGTCGTGGATGTAGACGCCGTCGACATCGCCCATGCCCTCGGTGGTCACCCAGAGACCCTGGTTCTCGTTGGCGTAGAGGATGTTGTCGAAGATCTCGATGCCGGTGATCAGCGCGTCCCAGCTCGCGGAGCCGCCGTCGATGTGAATGCCGCGATCGGCGAGATGGTGGACGACATTGCCGTAGATGCGTGCGTAGCGCACCCCCTCCTTCAGGGCGATGCCCTCGTCGCCACCGTTCCTGACCGGCCCACCCTCGGCCAGCTCGTTCGCGACGATGTCGATGTTGACGACGCCGCTGCCGATCGAGAGCACCTCACTGGTGCGCAGCGCACCTCGGCGCAGACGATTTCCGATGATCAGGATGTCTCGTATGCCATCGAAGTTGCCCGGGTCCTGTGCGGGGAAGACGCCACGAACGCTCACACCGGATTCCTCGGTCTCGTACGTGTCGTTGTCGGCGATGACCACGTTGCGGACATCGGGGCCGACGACCTGGATGGCGTTGTTGGCGATGTTGCGGAAGGCGAAGCCGTGGATGATGAGATCCGATGCGCCGACGGCACGGATGCCGAATCCCTCGATGACGACCTCGTGCTCGTCACCGGGGAACGCGGAGAAGATCACGTTGCTGGTGCGAGGCTCGATCCGTCCGTCGTCGTAGGTTCCCGCCTTGACGAGAACCACCTCACCCGACCTCGCCGCCTCCGCCGCGTGGACGATCGTCCTCCACGGCGCCGATGCCGTGCCCGCGTTGGCGTCACTGGCGTTCGGGTGGTTGCGATCGACGATGCGAGTGGCACCGGAAGCCTCGAAGTCGGGGCGGTCACAGCTCGCCGCGCGGTCGCTGTAGTGCAGGTCGAACCACACCTCGGCCCAGGGATCGGACGTGGTGGCCGTGCAATCGACCGACCCCGACACGACGGGGATGGTCGGCGTGTCGACCGGCGGAAGTCCCGTGCAGGCCGGCGACAAGGGCGACACCACGACCGATGGCGAGCCCTTGTAGCGGTAGAAGAAGGTGGCGAGCTGGCCCCGGGAGACCACGTCGTCGGGAGAGAAGGTCGTCGGCGATGTTCCGGTCGTGATCCCCTCGTCGATCATCCACGCCACCGGGGTCTGCTGCCACGCAGCGGTGACGTCGCGGAACGGATGGCCCGCCGCCGACGGTTCACCGGCGAGGCGGTGGAGCAACGCTGCGAGTTGGCCCCGGGTCAACGATGCGTCGGGCGAGTAGCGCGAGGGCGACGTGCCCGTCGTGATGCCGTTGTCGACCATCCATGCGACGGCGTCGTTCTGCCACGAGGCCGCGACGTCTGCGAAACCATGGGAGCCATCGGGCGACGGCTCTCCCTCCATCCGCCACATGAAGGCGGCGGCCTGCCCGCGGGTCACCGGCGCTCTCGGGGAGAAGCAGCCTTCCGCGGTGCCGGTCGTGATGCCGTTGTCGACCATCCACTGGACGGGCCGCGCCCAATAGTCGCCGGCGGCGACGTCGCGGAAACCGGCGACGGCACCGGCGGGAACCGCGCCCGTCGCCGTCGCCGCGGCGACGACCGCGAGAAGGCAGGCGAAACGTCTCAACACAGAACTCGGTCGGCGCGGTGGGGTCGAAAATGAAGATCTGGTTCGAAACACGTGACACTCCGAGCCCGCGCCGCGTTCGTCACGAGACCGTAACATGCCCCGCCGCCCGGGTCGGCCCACCCCCTCCTAGCCGAGATCGCGTCGACCGAACCAAAACAACCCGCCGAGCGTGCCGATCACGATGACCCCGACGAGCAGCAGCGAGTTCCACGGATCGAACCCGTGGACGAGGGGTTCGTGCTCGGCATACGGGTACCACAGCGAGATGCCACGCCCCCACGCGAGGCGTTCCGACAGCGGCAGGAGTCCGTAGGTGAGGAAGCTGCCCACGGCAACCGTGCCGGCGACGCCGATCGTCGCCCCGCGCGCGCCCGTCGCCCCGCCGACCAGGAAGGCGATGGCCCCCACGGCCAGACCGAGGAGCCAGAGGGAGAATGCAGCAGCCGTGAGACGCGAGACGGCGATGTCGAGGCCGGCGATCGACGACCCCACGATCGTCGCGAGCCAGTAGACGGTGGTGATCATGGTCACGGCACCGCCAACCGCGACGGCCGCTCCGACACCGATCGCTCGCCGGGTCGCCGACGAGGTGGCGAGCATGGTCATCCGCCCCGATGCCTCCGCACCGGGCAGGCTCGACGACACCATCGAGATGGCGACGAGGATCACCAGGATCGGCCCCATCGTCCCGTAGGCCTCGGCTTGGAGGAATCCCTCGGGCGACGCGAACTCGCTGCTCCCGATGAGCTGGACGAAGGCGTCGGGAAGACCCTCGGTCATGCTCCCCAGGCTGTCGCGAATGCTCGGGTACATGGCCATCTGGAGCGACAACGTCAGCGCGGCCCCGACCGACACCCCGCCGACCAGCAGGCGACGCTCCGTCAGGAACCGGCGAGCGATGACGAACGATGCCCTCACGACTCGTCCACGGCCTTGTAGTACTGCAAGAAGACGTCCTCGAGATCGGCCTCGGCACTGCGCACCGACAGCACCTCGCCGGTGGCCAGCGCCGTGCGCAGGAACTCGTCGGCCGAACCCCGAACCCGAGCCGAGATGCGAGCGTCCGACGCGACGACACCGTCGACGCCCGGCAGCGCGGCGAAGACTCCCGGATCGATCGGGACGGCGAAATCGAGCTCGATCGTGCGAGCGGTGCGGGCCTTGACGTCGGCCAGTTGCTCGACGGCGATCAGGTGACCGTCGCGGATGATCCCGATGCGGTCGGCGGTCCGGTCGACCTCCGCGATGCTGTGTGACGACAGGAACACGGTCGCCCCGGCATCGACCCGGTCCCGGAGCAGGTCGTGCAGCGTGTGTTGCACCAGGGGATCGAGTCCCCGGCTCGGCTCGTCGAGAATGATGAGTTCCGGATCGTGGGCGAGCGCCTGGATCAACGCGACCTTCTGGCGGTTGCCCGTCGACATCTCGCCGAGCCGACGCTCCAGCGTCGCCCCCAGACGGTCGGCCAGCCGCCGCCGGGCGGCTCCGGTGTCGATACCGCGCAGATCGTCGCGAAAGGCGAGGTAGCGCTCAGCCGTGAGGTCGCGCGGCATCGAGACCTCGGACGGCACCAGCCCGATCCGACGATGGATGGCCGCCGCGTCCGCGCGGCTGTCGAGTCCGAAGAGTCGAACAGCACCGCTCGTCGGCCGGATGAGGTCGAGCAGCAACCGGATGGTGGTCGACTTGCCGGCGCCGTTCGGACCGAGGAAACCGAAGACCTCTCCCGGCTCGACGCGCAGATCGAGCGATTCGACCGCCGTGAGCGAGCCGAACCGCTTCGTGAGCCCGACGGCCTCGATCACGGGAACCGGTTGCGGCGAGATGATGATGGAACTCCTCTGCCGACGTCTTCCACCAGTTCTTAGCCGGGCGGCAGCGGATCGCGCCGGGTACTAGGTCCCGTCGAGCGGCGGTCGCCGGTCGGGCCAGCCGATCACGGCCTCCATCTGACCCGCCAGCGAGAAGATGAGGTCCTCCCGGTTGGGCGGCACGATCAGCATCACCGAGAGCGGCAGCCCGCCGTCGGTGAAGCCCACCGGTATCGCCGCAGCGGGCTGGCCGGTGTAGTTCCAGATCGCCGTGTAGGGGTAGACGCGGCTCATGCCGATGAGCGTCCGGACCGCTCCCTTGCCCCGCCACCGGCCGACCGGTACCGGCAAGGTCGACGTCACCGGCGTCATCAGGGCATCGACGTGGTCGAAGACCTCGTTGATACGCGCCGCGTGCGCGTCCTGATCTCGCAACGCGCTGCGCACCGCCCGGTCGGGAATCATCCCTCCGAGCCGTCCGAAGGCCCGCGTCCGCGCCTCGAGACGCTCCGGGTGCGGCACCGTGTCGAGGTGCTCGCGCACGCCCGAGAGATAGAGCGCGATCATCGGGTTGCCGGCGTTGCCGTAGTCGGGGTCTCGTTCCTCGACGCCGTGACCCAGACCTTCGAGAACCGCGGTGGCCCGGTCGAGGGCCGACAGGGCCTCCGCCTCCATGAGCGGCGGCACCAGGGCCCGCACTGTCGCCCGGGAACGACCGATGCGAAGCCGGGGAGGGGGTGTCCGGGCAGCCTCGACGTAGGACCCGTCAGGAGGCGGCGGTCGGTGGGCGTCTCCGTCAGCCGGTCCCCGGGCGACATCGAGCCAGAGCGCGGCATCGGCCACCCGGCGGGTCAGGCACCCGGTCTTCGACATGCCGTGCCAGTGCTCCGCCTCGGGCATGAGCGACACGCGCCCGCGCTGCGGCTTCAGCCCGAAGAGACCGTTGAGCGCGGCCGGTATGCGGATCGAACCGGCGCCGTCGCTGGCCGACGCTGCGCCGACGAGTCCGGCCGCGACGGCCGCACCCGATCCACCGCTGGACCCGCCCGGCGTGCGCGACAGATCCCATGGGTTGCGCGTGTCGCCCGACGTGATGCTCTCCGTGAAGCCGCAGACGGCGAGTTCGGGCAGCGCGGTCTTGCCGAGCGCGATCGCACCCGCGTCGAGCATCCGTTGGACGTGTACCGCGTTCGCCGTCGCCGGCTCGTCGTAGGCGCTGGTGCCGTGACGGGCGACCCTTCCCTCCATGTCGAGCTCGTCCTTGAAGGCGACGGGCACGCCGAGGAGAGGCGCCTGGTCGCCTCGGCCGATCCGTTCGTCGGCATCGGCCGCAGCGGCGCGGGCCTCTTCGGCGAACACTTCACGGAAGGCGTTGAGTTCCGGGTCGATCCGCTGGATGCGGGAGAGGTAGAGCTCGACGAGCTCGCGCGAGGTGATCTCGCCCGTGCGGATGAGTTCCGCCTGCGCGGCGATCCCTGCGAAGGCGAGGTCATCGGCATCCATGGGCCGACGCTACCCGCCGCGCGAGGATCGGGCGGAGTGTCAGCCCAGCTCGGGGCCGTAGATGCCGACGAAGCTCACCATCTCGCCGGGGTAGCCGCCGAGGTTGTGGGTGAGTCCGAGGTTGCGATCGGTCACCGGGATGCGTCGCTCCTCGGGGGCCTCGCCCCGCAGCTGGAGCCAGACCTCGTAGAGCATCCGGAGCCCGGACGCGCCGACCGGATGACCGAACGACTTGAGCCCGCCATCGGTGTTGACGGGGAGCCGTCCGTCGAGCCGGAAGGCGCCGTCGAGCACGTCCTGCCACGCACCGCCCGGATCGGAGAACCCGAGGTCCTCCATGAGCACCAACTCGGTCGGGGTGAAGCAGTCGTGGACCTCGGCCATGGCGATCTCGGCCTTGGGGTCGGTCACGCCGGCCTGGGCGTAGGCATCGTCGGCCGCCCACTTCGACTCGGTGAGCGTCGTGTAGTCGTAGTCGGGATCGAGCGAACCGGCCCCGGTGCCGGCGACGAACGACAGCGCCTTGATGTAGAGCGGGTTCGGGCAGTACTTGTGGGCGTCCTCGGCCCGGCACATGATCACCGCTGCGGCGCCGTCGGCCACTCCCGCGCAATCGAAGACCGACAGCCGACCGGCCACCGCGGCCATCTGGCAGATCTGCTCCGCGCTGGTCTCCCGCCGGAACTGGGCCAGCGGGTTGCGGGCACCGTTGTAGTGGTTCTTCTCGGCGATCTTGGCGACGACGTAGCGAAGCTCGTCCTCGTCGACGCCGTACTTCTCCGAGTAGGCGGGGAGGATCAGGCTGAACATCGCCGCGGCGGTGAGGGTCCGCTGGGTCCCGTCGGTCGGAATCGGGAACGCGTTGAGTCCCTGGTAGCCGCCGTCCTTGACCTTCTCGGCGCCGAGCGCCATCACGACGTCGTAGGCACCCGAGGCCACGGCGTAGGCCGCGTTGCGCATCGCCTCGGAACCCGTCGCGCAATAGTTCTCGACCCGGGTGACCGGCTTGCCCTGGATCTTGAGCGGCCCGGCCAGCGCGAGCCCCGACGCCGCCGATTGCGAGGTGCCGAACCAGAAGGCGTCGACGTCCTCCTGGGCGATGCCCGCAGACGCATACGTCGCCTGCGCCGCGTCGATGATCAGGTCGTCGAGCGACTTGTCCCAGTGCTCGAGGAACGGGGTGCATCCCATTCCGATGATCGCAACCTGGTCCTTGATGCCGTGTGAACCCATGATCAGCCCTCGCCTCCCTGTCCGTCCCTGACGGGTCGGACCTTCCAGAAGTAGTTGTGGATCTCGTCGCTCGTGGAGAGGCGCCGGAAGGTGGGCTCGACCCGGCCACCGACTTCGACCTCGTCGGGGTCGACGTCGGTCAACTCGAGCGGAGCACGCCCGCCGCCGTCGAAGTCGACGACCGCGAACACGACGGGCGGGCTGGGCGAGTACACGAGCTTGTCGACGGTGAACGCGGCGATGGTTCCCTGGGTGTCGGCCATCGCGACCGGCTCCATGTCGTCGACGGCGCCGCCCTTCTGCGAGACGCGGGCGGGAGGGAGGTGGATCATGCCGCTGCTGCGATCACGGGTACCGACGAAACCGAACTTCCAGTCCTCGCGCCGGTGGGCGGCGCTGGCCGAGACCCGGTTCGGGGCCGGCCGGTTCGGTGGCTCGACCGCCACCATTCCGCGCCACGAGAGGAACTTGCCGTAGCTGATCGGCGCGCCGGCCGCGGCCTGGGCCGCCACGGGAGCCGAGGGCCGGTAGTCGGCGATCGCCGGCGTGGTCCGTACGATCACGACCTCGACACCGTCGGCCAACATCACGACGGCGATCAGTTCGCCGGGCCCGGCGGCCTCGAGCGCCGAGGTGAGGAGCATGGCGGGGTGGGCGGTGCCGGTGTTGCCGACCGTCGACGACAGATCGCCGACCATCTTCTCGGCCGCCGCCCCGAACGCCTTGCTCCCGCGCTGGATCGCCCGCATGTGCATGCCGGCCACCGCGAGGTGGTCGATGTCGTCGGCCGCGATGCCGGCGTTCGTGAGTGCCGCCTCGAACGCGGCCTTCATCAGCGGGGCGTAGGTGACCTCGCCGAAGCGTTCCTCCCAGACCCGGGAACGTTCACCACCCGGCACGCGCCAACGTTCGAGGAACTCGTCGGTCGCGATGCCGGCACCGACGTACTCGGCGATGACCGGACCGGCGGAGTCGTCGCCGATGATCAGCGCTGCTGCGCCGTCACCGCCGCTGGCCTCGTCGGCCGAGGTCGCCATGCCATCGCGGATGTCGGCGCTGATCACGAGAGTGGTTCCGCCACCCTGCAGCGCCGTCCGCAGCGCACCGATGCCCGACCGCAGCGCACCGCCCATGTCGAGCGCGCCGACCGATGGTTCGAGCCGCAGCGCGGCGTGGATCGCGGTGGCGTTGGTCTTCTCGAGATACGCCGGTGTGGAGGTGGAGAACCAGATCGAATCGATCGCCACGTCGCCCGCCGTGCACAGGGCGATGCGGGCGGCCTCGGCACCCATCGTGGTGGTGTCCTCGTCGTGGCCGGCGACCGCCCGGGTTCCCTTGCCTCCACCCTTTCCGAAGAGCGCAGTGATCTCTGCGCGGTCGAGACGACGATGAGGGATGTAGGCCCCGCTGGCGATGATGCCGCGCATGAAACTCCTGAGACTCGGACGAACCGTGAGCACGATACCGGGGTGTCGCTCGGGCGCCGAAAGCGGACGATCCCGACCGGAACGCAAGAAGTGGAAGGGATGCGCCAGATCACCCGCCGAACGCGTACTGTGGCCCAATGGCGGGGAACGCGACACCGGCAGTGGGGTTCAATCAGTTCTGTCCGGTGGCGGTGGCGCTCGATGCGATCGGTGATCGCTGGTCACTGCTGCTCCTGCGCGACATGTTGTGGGCCGGCCCGCAGAGCCGTCAGGGCCTCATCGAACGCAACCCTGGGCTCACCGACACCGAGCTCTCGGACGCGACCGACCGGCTGACCGCGTACGGAATCGTCCATCAACTCGAAGAGCCCAAGGCTCGCTACGCGCTGACCGAACGGGGCGAGGGCATCGCGCCCGTCATCAGCGCGCTGTTCGACTTCGGGTTGCCGATGCTCGTCGACGTCACCATCAACGACTGGATGCTCGCGTACGCCCTGGCCGACTGCTCTCGACGCAAGCGACTCGATCTCCTCGAGATCGCCCAGCGGTCGATCGTCCGCATGACCATCGACGACGCGAATCTCTCTGTGGAGATCTCCCCCGGCCTGCTCCGGGTGGTCGAGGGCCACACACCCGACGCGACCGTGGCCATGTCGGGGAGCGCACTGGCGGCGTTGATCGGCGGTTCGGCGAGTGCCGACGAGCTACGCGCCGACGGTCGCATCCGCGCCGAGGGAGATCCCGACGCCCTCGAGACGTTGCTGACGCTGCTGCCGACGATCTACTGATCTCGCAGCGTGTCTACTGCTCGTAGGTCGTGGTCGTGATCGGTGCCGTGGTGGTCGGTACCGGCGCCGCATCGTCGCCGGTGAGGGCCGACAGTTCGTCCTGCACCAGGCGCACGACGAGGGCGTCGAGCGGGAGTTCGTCGTAGTCGTCGGCGGTGATGTCGGTGCGATCACCGGTAGCGGTCGACGAGCCGTCGACGCCATAGGACAGGAACACGAAGCGTCCACCGGTGACGAAGGCCAATTCCCGCATCACGTACTCGGCCTGATCGTCGGTGCCGCTGGCCGCGACCGGGAAGATCTTCACGCCGGCCTCGGCCGCGGCAATCGCCGACGCCGACGAGGGTTGCTGGACGGCGCGGTCGATCTGCGGGGGCGCATCGGCGATGAGGAACACCAGCTCGACGGCACCGTCCCGACGCCAGGCCGGCTTGTCGAGCGCGTCGGCCAGGGCCTCGTCGAGCGCCTCGGGGTAGTCACCGCCGCCGTCGGCCTGCACGTCGGCGAGCGCGTCGAGGAACGACTGGAGATCGTCGGTGAGGTCGAACGTGCGGGTGACGAACAGGTCACCCTCGTCGCGATAGACGGTCATGCCGAAGCGCACGTCGGGCGCACTCGGAAGGGCGGCGATCTGGGTGGCGACCGAGGTCATGTTGTCGCGGAGGCGGGAGATCTCGTCGCCCATCGAGCCCGTGGCGTCGAGGACGAAGTGGATGTCGAGCGGCACCGAGCCGTCGACACCGCCGGGGGCGTCGACGGTGACATCGACCGACGGAGCACCCCGCTCGAACTCGACGTCGACCGAAGTGTCGCCCACCCGAACGACGGCGACCAGCGCATCCGACCCCTCGGCCATCGCGCCCGGGGCGAATCGAACGGATCCGTCTGCGGTGGTCCGCAGCGTCACGATCGGTGCCTCGACGGCCCGGTCGACGGTCGGATCCCAGAGCTCGATCACCGCGTCGAGCACCGGCAGACCGTTGTTGCCGACGACGGTGAACACCGTCGAATCACGAAGGTCGAGTTCACGCACGTCGATACCCGAGTCGATGATGCGAGCGCGGTAGTCGAGATACGCGTCGACGTCGTCGCCGTCGTCGATGGAACCGGCCCGCAGCGGCGAGTCGTCGATCGGCGGCTCGATCGGGCCGATGTCGGTGAACTCGCCGTCGGCCGTCGCGAGATCCGCCTCGCTCGCCATGTCGAGGTCGCCGCCGGCGCGGTCACTGCCGCCGAGCCACTCGAGACCGTCGCCCTCGAGCCAGCCGCGGTCGCCGCCGAGTGTCGTCGTGGCGCCTTCGGGGCCGGTGGCCTCGGTGTCGTCACCGCAGGCAGCCGCGAGGAGGATCACCACGAGAACGAGAGAGAGCGTGCGGAGCTTCATGTGGACTCTGACGACCCTCGGGCGCCTCCGGTTCCCGGAGAAGGTATGGGTGTCTGACCCCAGTACTTTCTCAGGTGCGGAGGGCGGCGATCTGGGCTCGGGCGATCTCGAGGTCGTCGGGGTTGGTGACGCCGACCCAGGCCTCGTCGGTGGGGACGACACCGACCGTCATCTCACCCCGTGCCATCAGCTCGTGGACCACGCTGGGCAGGAGGTACTCGGACTTCTCCTCGTGCCCGTGATCGGCGAGGAACGCGGCGAAACCCGACTCGAGCTCGCCGAACAGGCGATGGGGAAATGCCCAGAAGTTCATCGACGACACCGTGTCGTCGGCCAGCGCTCCGGGCGGGTCGGTGGCGGTAATGGTGCCGTCGCCTCGCCGGCCGATGCCGTGGGTCTCCACGAGCGACGTGAGCCGATCGCCGTCGACCTCGCAGACCCCGCGGCTGACCTCGCCGGTCGCCGGCAGCGTGTGGTCCATCCGGAAGCCGGCGAGCAGGGCCCGGTCGTCGGGCAGTTCGGCGGCCAGAGGAGCGACGGCGGCATAGGTCGACCGGCCGTAGTAGTCGTCGGCGTTGCAGACGACGAAGGGCCCGGGCACCACCGGTGCCGCCGTGAGCACGGCGTGGCCCGTACCCCACGGCTTCTTGCGGGCGGGCCCGTGCTCGTCCTGACGCACGAAGGCGACATCGCGATCGGCGTGGCGACGTTCGATGTGACGCCGGACGTCGTCCTCGATGTCGGTGCGCACGATCAGGACCACGCGCTCGATACCGGCCGCGGCCGCGTCGATGATCGAGAAGTCGAGGAACGCCTCGCCGTCGGGGCCGACCTCGGCAAGCTGCTTGGTGCCGCCGAACCGGGAGCCGAGGCCGGCCGCCATGACGACGAGAGTGAGCGCAGAGGGATCGGACACGGCGCCAAGGGTAGGACCGACCCGCCTACATCACGCGGTTGCCGTACATCTCCCCGAGCGGGTCGTTGATCAGCTCGACGCGGGCGCCGTCGGGGTCTCGGAAATACATGGAACTGTCGACGATGTGGAGGTCGACGCCCGCCGCCTCGAGGGCTGCCTTCTGCTGCGCCCACGACTCGGGGGACACGGAGATGGCGAGGTGATGCAGACCACCGAGGACCTCGGCGTAGTCACCCAGGCCGAGCTTCGGGAAGTCGAAGAAGGCGAGCGCGTTGCCGTTGCCGATGTCGAAGAAGAAGTGGGTCGAGCCCTCGTAGTCGCGGTTCTCGAAGAGTTCCGTCAACGGGAAGCCCAGGATGCCCTGGTAGAAGGCGATCGTCTGCTCGACATCGGTGCACAGCAGCGCCACGTGGTGCACCCCCCGAGCGGTCGATGCAGGGCGGTCGTCGGGATCTCGCAGATGAGCCTCGCGCAGGCGGGCCCACTCGGCGGATCGGTCGTCGGCGATGTCCGTCATGGTGGTGTCAACCTACCCGCAACGACGCTATTCCTCCCCGGGACGAACGACGGACACACCCGCCGCCTCGGCGAACAGGTGGACGAGCGCCGGGAGCTGTTCGGGGGCGAGCAGGCACCCGTCGAACCGACGGCACGAACGGATGTCGAGCTCGACGGCATCCCGCAGATCGACCGCCTGGAAGCGGGCCTTGTCGAGGTCGACGGCCCGCAGCACACTGCCCGGCATCGACACATGGGCGAGACTCGCCTCGTAGGCGTCGACGTCGTCGATCGTCGCGTCGCGGAACTCGACCCGCTCGAGTTCGGCCATGCGCAGCACGCTGAGCTTCAGCAGGGTGCGCTCGAACACGACATCGCGGAGAAGACCGGCACTGACGTCGACACCGGAGAGCTTGCATCCCTCGAACCGCGTGTTGGTCAGCTTCGTGAACCGCAACGCGCTCAGGTCGCAGTCGACGAAGGTCGACGCGGTGACATCGAACTCGACCTCGGGATCGGCCCGGAAGCTCACGCCCCGGAACACCGAACCCCGTACCTCGACCTGTGCACACGAACCGAGATCGACGCCGCCCGTGAGCACCGATCCGACGATCGATCCCCAACGGTCGTCGAGGTCGACGCCGTCGGCGTCGACCGGTTCGGTCAACGGGCCGACGGCCTTCGGCGGATCGGCGTACGGCTCCGTGACATCGATCCAGGGCATCGGGCAGCGTGGTGGTCAGGCGTGGGGTTCGAAGACGACCTTGAGCGCGCCGGCGGCGCGATCACGAGCAGTGGCGAACGCATCGGCCGCACCGTCGAGCGGGAACCGATGGGTGATCATCGTGTCGCCCAGCTCGGGGAGTTCGGCCAGGAGCGCAGCGGCGCCGTCGATCTCGCGCCCGCTCGGCGTGCGGCCGTACATCATCGCCGGGATCAGCTCGGCCTCCTGCATGAGGAGACCGATGTCGATCTCCACCGGATCCCAGAACGATCCGACCATGCAGATCCGACCGGCACGGACGACGCGGCGAACCGATTCCTTGATCGAGGCGGTGTTGCCCACGGCATCGAACACGACATCGAATCCTGCCGCGAAGCCTGTCGAGTCGTCGATGATCGACGCGCCGATCCGCTCGGCGGCGACCCGCTGGTGCTCGTGACGGGCCGCGATCGACACCGCGAATCCGGCCCGACCCAGTGCCGCGGCCAGTGCGAGTCCGATCGGGCCGGCGCCGACGACCGCGACCCTGTCGCCCGAAGAGAGCCGGGCCCGATTGAGCCCGTGCACGGCGACGGCGAGGTTCTCGACCAGCGACGCATCGCCGACGTCGATTCCCGCGGCCAGGGGCACGAGCGCGTCGGTCGGGATGCTCAGGTACTCGGCCATCCCCCCGTCGGCCATGATGCCCATCACCTCGGCCCCGGCGGCGCAGGCGTGGCGGTCACCGGCGATGCAGGGAAGGCAGTGGCCACAGGAGCGGAACGGCTCGATCGCCACCGCCCGACCGTCGTCGAGGTAGCCGGAGATCTCGTGCCCGAGCACCCGTCCCTCGGCCCACCCGGCATCGAGGAGATGCAGATCGGAACCGCAGATGCCGACCGCCGCCACCTTCACCCGCACGTCGCCGTCGTGAAGGACGAACTCGCCGTCCTCGATGGTCGGCACCCCGTCGATGACCCGGATCGACTTCATGTCACCACTCGATCAGATCGCGGACATGGTGGGTCTCATTGATCGACCGCACCGACCGGATGCCGTTCGACGCCGCCCGGACGCGACTGATGCCGCAATAGTCGGGCGTGAGCGAGAGCGGATCCTCGAAGCGCAGGATCGTCCGCAGGAAGATCGATGTCACCATGCCGTGGCAGTAGACGGCGACCTTCTTCGACTTGTTGGTGTCGATGATGTGCTGGAAGCCCCGACTCACCCGCTCGGTGAAATGCTCGATGCCGTCGCTGAAGACGTGGTCGTGGATGTCGCCCTCGAAGAAGTGGGCGGCATCGGGGTCGTCGGGCGACATCTCCTCGGCGGGGATGTACACGCTGTTCTTGTGGTCCGATTCCTTGATGTCGTCGAGCTGCTCGATCTCGTAGCCGAGGCTCGTCGCGAGGGGCAGCGCCGTCTCGTAGGCCCGCCGCATGGTCGACGAGACGATGTGATCGATCCCCTCGCCGTCGAGGAACTCGGCGACCCTCGCCGCCTGGAGGAGTCCGGTTTCGGAGAGTCCCGGATCGGCGGTGCCTGCGCCGGCAGCGAGCACCTGACGTTCGGGACGGCCGTGTCGAATGATGTAGAGATCCACGCCGCCGAGGCTACGACGGCGATCCGGACCCCGGCGAAACGGGGCCGATTCCGAGCCCGGGCTCCGTCGGCATCTCGATGCGCCCGGCGACGACCGGGAGGCCCGCGGCGATGTCGACCGCCAGCATCGAGGCCGTCGCCAATCCGTGCGCCGAGCCCAGGCCGCACGCGGCCGCGACATGGGCGGCATGGGCGAGGCCCACGGCACTGTCGATCATCGATGTGACGATGATCTCCAGCCCGGCCCGTCGCGCGGCGAGGATCACGTCGATCGCCACATCGGGTCCGCCGAGTGCCTGGGGCTTGACCACGAGCGCGGCGATGGCATCGGCATGCGCCGCAACCGTCTCCAGGTCGACGCTCGAACGGACCGACTCGTCGACCGCGACCGGCACGGCGACGGCCCGCCCGACCGCGGCGATCGCCTCGATGCCGACCACCGGTTCCTCACACAGCACGATGCCGAGATCAGCGGCCCGCGTGAGCATCGACACCGCGGTGTCGTGGTCCCACGCGCCGTTGGCATCGAGCCGCAGCGCGAGGTCGGGTCCGGCGGCGCGAGCCGCGGCCACGCGTTCGAGATCCGCGTCCGGTTCGAGTGCACCCACCTTCAACTTCACGGTCGTCGTGCCGGCGTCGCGATGACGGCGCACCTCGGTGGCGACACTTGCGGGGTCCGACGCGGAGACGAGTGCGTTGACGACGACGACGTCGAGCGCCCCGGCAGGGTCGAGCGATGGGTGCCAGCGGGCCAGGTGGCGGTGGAGGGGAAGACCGGCCCGCCTCGCGTCGAGGTCGAGCGCCGCGCCGGCGACCGCCGCTCGCGCCGATGGCCACTGCGCCAGAGACGCTCGCCACGGCGCCGTTGCATCCCACCCGGAGTGGCCCGGCTCGACCGGTGCGCCGGCGCCCAGAGCCATCCGAACGGCGTCGAGGTCTTCGATCGACCAGCCCGGGAGCGGTGATGCCTCACCCCATCCGGTGTGGCCGTTGGCGCGGAGGCTCACCAGCACGCTGTCGCGACGCCGGGCGGTGCCGCGTCCCGTCGTGTGCGAACCCCGCAGCGGGATCGACAAGGGGAGCGATCGCACGGTGGCACGGGCGAGGGTGCGGCGGATCGCCGCGACGACGTCGTCGGGCCGTTCGAGATGGGCGGCGTGACCGGCACCGTCGATGACCGACACCATTGCGTCCGGCAACGACCCGGCCATCTCCTCGGCGATGGTGCGGAACTTCGCATCGTCGCCGCCGACGACCAGACCGATGGGCATCGCACACCGCCCCAGGTGTTCGTGGAGGGGTTGCATCGTGCCGGTGCCCGCGCCGCGCAGGCTGCGGACGAGGCCCTCCGGATCGTTGCCCATCCGCTGCGCCCGAGCCTCGGCCAGGAACTCGTCACCGAGTCGTGCCTGGGTTGCGAAGAGCGGGTTCGCCATCCATCGGTCGACGAACGACGCGAGACCGTCGGCGAGGATCGAATCGGCGAGCTCGGCGTCGGCCCGGCGACGGGCGGCCCGTTCGGCTTCCGTGGCAAGGCCGGCGGACGCCCCGATGAGCGACAGCGACGCGACCAGCTCCGGATGCCGGCACGCGATGGTGAGCGCGACGCGACCGCCCATCGAGTAGCCGACGATGTCGTGCGGGGCGGGATGCCCCAGCGCCTCGAGCACCGCGACGACCTGTGCCGCCATGTCGTCGACTCCGTGCCGATCGGCGGGACCGGTCGATCCGCCGTGGCCGACGAGGTCGGGAACGATCACCGTGTGGGTCCCGACCAAACGATCGGTCAACACGCCCATGGTGGACGCATCGCCGGTGAACCCGTGGAGCAGGACGACGGGGGGCCCGGCACCGGAGACCTCGACGCACATCACCACGCCGCCGTCGAGATCGAACCGATGGCGGGACACGGTCACGGCACGAGGGCCGCGCGCACCGCCGCGGTGATCTCGCGCCGCTGTGCGACGTCGGCATCGCGGTCGACCGGCACCAGCACCACGTCGATGCCCGGAGCGGTGCCGGCGACCGACTCCCCGAGCCGATCGCGCAGCTGGTCGGCGCTCGCGACCGGGCTCACCGTCACGCCGCCGATGCCCGAGAATCCCGTGAGGTCGAGGCCGTGCGGTGTGCGGAACAGCGTCTCGAAGTCGACGTCGGCTCCCCGCGCCGCCACCGGCAGCATCGAGAAGATTCCGCCGCCGTCGTTGTCGACGCAGACGACGGCGAGTCGCAGACCGGCCCGCGCCGCGCCGAAGAGCGCACCGAGGTCGTGGAGGAGCGCGATGTCGCCCGTGTAGAGCACGACCGGCCCGTCGTGGCGGCTGGCCAGACCCAGTGCCGTCGACGTGATCCCGTCGATCCCGCTGGCGCCCCGGTTGCCGACGAACTCGACGACCGGTCCGCCGAGGGGAACGAACGAGTCGAGATCGCGCACCGGCATCGAGTTCGACGTCATCACGAGCGCGCCGTCGGGCACCGTGTCGGCCAGTACGCGGGTGACCGCCGCGCTCAGGAGGCCGCCGCTCGCGATCAGACCGGCGACGACATCGGCCGCGGTCCGCTCGAGGTCGCGCCAGCGCCCGGCCCATGCCGGGTCGGCGTCGGCGTCGGCGTCGGCGGCATCGATCGCGAACCGGGCGAGGGTCGCCCCGGGGTCGTCGGTGATGTGGTGCGCGATGGTGAACGAGGCGTCGTTCCAGCGGCGGGCCGGGTCGAGCAACACGAGCTCGGGTCGATGGCGTTCGAGCCACAGTCGCACGGGCTTGGTGGTCGGACTGCCGCCGACGCGGACCACGACGTCGGGACGCAACTCCGTGGCGATCTCGTCGACCTTCAACAGGTGGTCGGCATGCGCGACGCGTACAGCACCGGTGGGCACCTCGGTGGCGCGCCGGACTCCCGAGATCGGTTCACCGATCACCGGCCAGCCGGCCGCCGCCCCGAGTGCGAGAGCGCCGTCGACGATCGCTCGACGGCGACCCGGGTCGGCATCCGCGTCGGGCCCGACCACGATCACCCCACGCCGACCAGGGGTGATCGCCGGACACGACGCACCGACCGGTTCGGACGGGCGAAGCGGCCGCGCCGTCGCGGCGACGACCGGCACCTTCGCGACCGGCTCGAGCGGTTCCCGCAGCGGCCAATTGAGATGGACGGGCCCGGGGGCGGCCCCCCTCGCGGCATCGACGGCGCGGTGCGCGGCGATGCGGGCCCGCGCCGGGGTCCAGTCGCCGGCCACCGGCAGATCGACCGCCCACCGCGTGTTGGTGGTGAAGATCCCGACCTGATCGATCGTCTGACCGGCGCCCCAGTCGCGCAACTCCGGAGGTCGATCGGCCGTACAGACGATCAGCGGCACTCCCGAATGGTTGGCCTCGACGACGGCCGGGAGGTAGTTGGCCGCAGCCGTCCCCGACGTGCAGACCAGCACCGACGGCCGCCCGGTCGCCTTCGCCTGGCCGAGTGCGAAGAAGCCCGCGGAACGTTCGTCGATCTGGATCCAGGTGTGCAGACCCGGCTGGGCATGGAGGGTGATCGACAGCGGTGTGGAGCGAGAGCCCGGGCTGATGACCACGTCGGTCACACCCTGCTCCACGAGACCGGCCGCGAACGCGGCGACGACGTCGTAGACGGGGTCGGTTCCCATCACCGATCCATCACGTCGAGCAGCGCCCGAAGCTTGACCCCGGTCTCGGCGAGCTCGTCGTGCGGCACCGAGTCGGCCACGATGCCGGCGCCGCTGAAGAGGATCGCCGTGCCGTGCTCGTCGACCAGAGCCGAACGGAGGGCCACGCGGAGTTCACCGTTGCCGTCGAGATCGCACCATCCGACGGGGGCCGCGTACCAGCCGCGGTCGAACGCCTCACGGGCCTCGAGCCAACCGACAGCAGCGGCGGTCGGGGTGCCCGCCACCGCGGGTGTCGGGTGCAACACCCCCGCGACCCGCAGCACGTCCATGTCGCTCACGCCCCCCGCCCGCCGTTCGATACGAGCCGTGATCGGCGTGCGCAGGTGCTGGAGTCGGGCGAGGCGCAGCACCTCGGGCTCCGGCGGGGTCTCGCCGACCAGGCCGAGAGCGGCGAGACGCTGGGTGATGTCGTCGACCACGAACTGGTGCTCCGCCCGGATCTTCGCCGAGGCGAGCATCTCCGCCGCCAGTCCCTTGTCGGTGGTGTCGTCCCAGCCCACGCCGGTGGTGCCGGCCAGGGCGGCGGTCCGCACCTGCCGTCCGTCGAGCGCCACGAGCTGCTCGGGGCTGGCGCCGAGGAACTGGCGCTCGCCGACGGCGAACGAGAAGACGGCGCAGGTCGGATACCGGGCCCTGAGGCGGGCGATCACCGCCGTCGCGTCGACGTCGGGCTCCTCATGGGTGCGAGCGAGCACCACCTTGCCCATCTCGCCGGCGGCGATGGCCTTGACGGCCTCGGCGACGAGCGCCTCGTAGGCCGCAGCGCCGGGACCGTCGGTGTTGACCTCACCGTCGCGGAAGTCGAGATCGACGGGGACCGCGGCGGGGAGTTCCGCAACGACGGCATCGACCCTGCGGTCGAGCGCATCGATCGCCGCGGAGTCCTCGACGCCTCCCTCGACCCGAGTCGCCGCGAGGATCCACGAGCCGTCGGGACGATCGACGAAGGTGAGCTCCGGCAGGGCCCAACTCGCCTCGGGGAAGCCGGACCAGTCGGGACCCCGTTCGGTATCGACCCCGGTCGCACCCCAGCCCGACGACGAGAACGAGAACCCACCCATGAGCACGGGCGCCGGCGCGTCGGCCGGACCGGTTCGGTGCACACGGGCGGCGAGCGCCGCCCGTGCCGCAGACGCCGCGGAGAACCGGCCGTCGCCGACCGGGTTGATCATCTCGACCGCACCGAGTCCGACGAACGCGAGGCCCCGGTCGGGCCTGATCCACAGGGACCGGTGGTGCTCGGTCGACGACGCGAAGACGGCGACGGCATCGACCCGGACGTCGAGGCGCCTCGCCAACACGACGAGCCCGCCCCCCAGCGCAGCGACATCGGCGGGATCGCCACCCATGCGGGCAAGCGCCCTCGCCCGCAATGTGCGTTCGAAATGACGACCGACCAGATCCGAGGCGACCGGCACGAGTCGGTGCATCATCCCGATGAGGTCGTCGCGGCTGCCGCCGCGCCGGTCGCTGTGGCGCTTGAACAACTCGATGGCGTCGTCGATCACGTCCTCGACGTGGGTGGCATGCCTCATCGCGAGGGCGGTGAGCTCTTCGAGGGTCACGCCCTCACTCACGAGCGTGCGAGCCGCGACGAGCATGTCGACCGCGTCGGCCGGGAAGCGGGGTTCGTCGCTGCCGGCCGCGGCGACGGGCACGAGCAGCCCTGCGCTGACGACGATGTCGACGATGAACTCGGGAACCTCGGCCCGCCGTGCCAGCTCGGCCTTGTCGAGATCGGGATCGCCCGCATGCTTCGCGGCGAGGTCGGCGAGCAGCCCGGACGCATCGTCGCTCGAAAGGTCCTTGATCTGGGCGAGGGTGAACCCCCGGTCGGCCAACGCCCGGATCTCCTCCAGGCGACGCCGATGCGACGCGTCGTACCAGGCGACCCGCCCCTGCTTGTGGGGAGCGGCCAGGAGCTTGCGGCGCTGGTAGTAGCGGATGGTGTCGACCGCGATCCCGACGCGCTCGGCGATCTCCTCGACTCGGTACCGCTCGGGATGCTCGGGATGCTCGACCACGCTCACAACCTACTCTGTCGGCCAAACACTGTGAGTGTTTACTCCGTGAGTCAAGGCTCCCAGGATTCGCAGGCTGCCCTCCACCCGTGAGCGGGACGCTCGACATAGCGTCGGTCGCGATGTCACCGCCAGACGATCGCACCCGACCCCGTCTCGAGACGATCGATCTCGACGACCCGACCGGCAGCCGGGCCGCCCGCGCCCGCCAACGACCGGTCATGGAGGCGACCCGGGGGCTCGTGCTCGAGGACCGGGGCAGCGGCATCGTCGGCGCCCTGGTCGAGTTCAGCCCGCCGAAGCTCGTCCTGCGCGACCGCCACGGCAAGGACCACACGTTTCGCTACGCCGACGGCTCGGTCCGCGCCGCGATCGACGGCAAGGGGGTGCCGGTCACGCTGCGCGCCCCGGCACCGAAGGCCACCGGTCCGACCCTGACCGCCTCGGGCTCGATCGACCTCGGCGACGTGCCCGCTCGCGTCGCTCGGGCCAGCCGCATCTGGGTGGAGGGCATCCACGACGCCGAACTCGTCGAGAAGGTCTGGGGTGCCGATCTTCGTGTCGAGGGGGTCGTCGTCGAACAACTCGAAGGCGCCGACGATCTCGCCGACCGGGTCCGCGGCTTCCGCCCCGGCGACAACCGCCGCCTCGGCATCCTGCTCGACCATCTCGTCGAAGGGTCGAAGGAGAGTCGCATCGCGTCGGAGATCGGCGATCGCAACGTCGTGATCACCGGTCACCCGTTCGTCGATGTGTGGCAGGCCGTGAAGCCGGCCGTGCTGGGCATCGACCGATGGCCGGAGATCCCGCGAGGACAGCCCTGGAAGGAGGGTGTGATCGCCGCGCTCGGCCTCACGGCTTCGCCCGGCGAGTTCTGGAAGCACCTGCTCGGAAAGGTCAACTCCTGGAAGGACCTCGAACCCCAGATGCTCGGCGCCGTCGAGGAATTGATCGACTTCGTCGCACCGCCGGAAGGCTGACGGCGACCGATCAGAACCCCAGTCGACGGCGGAAGGCGCGAGCGCCCTCCACGGCGATGCCGTCGGGAAGCCGCTCGATCAACCCCCGGTCCGAGGTCACCACCACGACCGGACCGTCGTCGGGGTCGAGCGAACGGGCCAACGCAACGATGTCGTCGTCGGCCGCATCCCGGCCCGAATGCCCGGCATAGCGCAACTCGACCCGCCCCCGGGTCCCCGCCGCGAGGTCGTGCACCGGTCGTCCGTCGGCTATCACCACCACCCACTCGTCGAGCCAGTCGTGCTCGGCGATCGCATCGACCAGCCGGCGCAGGGCGGCGGCCTTGTCGCGCCACCATCCGTCCGGCACGCATCCCCTGACGTTCATCGCATCGACGATGATCACGGTCGCCCTCGCTGTTCGTCGGCCGCGCCAATGTACGCGTTGCCGTGGTCGCGGCGGGTTCTGCCGCAGCGTGTCTAGGATTCGCCCCGGACTCGGGAGGGGACCCAATGCCGACTCGTTCATCACGCACCCGCCGCTTCGCGGCGATCGCCATCGCGCTGGCACTCGTCGCGGCTGCATGCAGCGACGACGACCCGACGACCGACCCGCCGCCCGAAGGCGGCGACTCGACGAGCACGACGGCGGCGCCGGACGACTCGACCACCGACGTCGACGCCGACATCCCGGTCGTGACCGAGGACCGCGCCCACTACATCCTCCCGCCGGGAAACTACGGCGGTCTTCCGACCACCGATGATTCACTCGATCAGCTCGCGCTCTACGACGGCCTCACACCGCTGCGCGGCAATGTGACCGACGACGACATCGAGAACTTCTACCTCCCACAGGACTTCGCCCCGATCGGGGCGACCACCGTCGAGGAGACCGGCCGACCGGGCGTCGAGATCCTCTACGACGAGTTCGGCATCGCCCACATCACCGGCGAGACTCGCGACGACGTCTCCTTCGGCGCCGGCTGGGTGACCATCCGCGATCGCAGCATCCTGCTCGACTTCGGCCGCGGTCCCGCCCGCGCCGCGGTCGCCGACATCCCGGGCGTCGATGCGTTCTCCCTCGTCACCAGCGCAACGCCCTTCGTCCCGAGTGAAGCGACCGAGCAGCTCGTGACCGATCAGATCCAGGTGCTGCTCGACACCTACGGGACCGAAGGCGAGGAGATCCTCGCCGACCTCGAGGCGTTCGTCGCCGGAGCCAACGCCTACATCGAGGCCAACGACCTCCCGACCACGCCCTACACGGTGAACGACATCATCGCGACGACCGCGTTCATCGGGTCGATCTTCGGCGCCGGCGGCGGCTCCGAGGCCCGCAACGCCGAGTTCCTCTCACAACTCCAGAACCGCCTCGGCGACGAACAGGGCCGAGCCGCGTGGGAAGACCTGATGCAAACGGATGACCCCGAGGCCTACACCACCATCGAGGAACGCTTCGACTACGGCACCTTCACCGGCGGAGAGGTGACCGGGTCCGTCGCGATCGACGAAGGGTCGGTCATCTCGCTCGATGCCCGTGACCCCGCCCCGGGCTCGAACCCCGGGGTCCAGAACATCTCGTTCGACGACGCCGCGTTCGTCGACGCGGTCGACTCGCCACCGTTCATCACCGCATCGAACTGGCTGACCGTCGAGCCCGGCGAGTCGCTCACCGGCAACAGCCTCGCCGTGATGGGCCCGCAGCTCGGCTACTACTACCCCGAGATCGTGATGCAGATGCACCTCAAGGGTCCCGACTTCGAGGCCCAGGGCGCGGCCGTCACCGGCCTGGGCATGTATCTCCTCATCGGCCGCACCGAGGACTACGCGTGGAGCCTCACGTCGGCCAATCAGGACGTGCGCGACGTGTTCGCCGAGGTGCTGTGCGAGCCCGACGGGTCGACCCCGACCCGCGACTCCGGCCACTACCTCTTCGAGGGCGAGTGCATCCCCTTCGAGATCTTCGAGGCCGGCACGCTCGCCGGCGCCCCGATCGTCTACCCGGTCAGCGTGCACGGCCCGGTCATCGGCACGGCGCTCTCCGACGGCGAACCTGTCGCGCTCAGCCGGGCCCGGTCGACCTTCGGCCGTGACGTGCTCAATCTGGGGGCGCTCAAGAGCATGACGGAGGGCGACGCCGACACCCCGGAGGCGTTCTTCGAAGTGGCCGACAGGTTCGGCTTCACCTTCAACTGGGGCTACGCCAACCGCGACGGCATCGCCTACTTCGCCTCGGGACTCCTGCCGGAGCGGGCCGAAGGACTCGACCGCCGTCTCCCGACCCTCGGAACCGGCGACTACGAGTGGCAGGGCTTCATCGGCCAGGACGAACACCCGCACGCAGACACCCATCCCGACGGGCGTCTGCTCAACTGGAACAACCAGTCCGCCCCGGGCTTCATGCACGGCGATGGCAACCTCTACGGCTCGCACCATCGGGTGGAGAACTTCGATCAGTGGCCCGACGAGGCCGAGCTGTCCGACGTCGTCTCGATCATGAACCGCGCCGCCACCGAGGACACCTCGGCACTGGTCTGGGCCGTGGTCCTCGACGCGCTGGCCGGCGGCGATGCACCCTCCGACATGGCCGCCGAGGCCGTCGCCCTGCTCCAGGCGTGGGTCGCCGACGACGCTCCGCTGCTCGACGCCGACGACGACGGCGACTACGACGACCCGGCCGCCCTCCTCGCCGCAGAGCTGTGGGACCCGATCCGGACCGCTGCGCTCGCCCCCGTCTTCCAGCCGCTGTTCGACGACGAGATCGGGCTGCAGGGCATCGACGAGGAAAGCATCATCGACAAGGACCTGCGCACCCTGCTCGGTCAGCCGGTGGAAGGGCCGTTCCAGCTCTCGTACTGCGGAGCCGGCGATCTCGCGACGTGCCAGAGCGACCTCTGGGCGGCCGTCGACACCCGGGTTGCGGCGCTCGCCGCGGAACTCGGCGACGACATGTCGACCTGGTTGCGCGAGGGGCGGCGGTCGACGTTCGTCCCCAACCTGATCCCCGACGACTTCCGTTCCACGAACCGTCCGACCTACCAGCAGGTGATCGAGTTCGTGCACGGCGGCTGAGCGACGGTCACTCGGCCGGCTCGACCTCGGCCGAGTGATCCGACAGCCGCCAGCCGCGTAGGGCCGGATAGGCCCGCGCGACCACGCCGACGCCCAGTACGCAGGCCAGCCCCCCGCTCCAGGCCGACACACGCACGCTCGTCGCCGCGGCGACCGCACCCGACTCGACGTCGCCCAATCGCGGTCCGCCCGTGACGTTGGCGATGTGCAGCGCACTCAGCCGACCGCGGAGCTCGTCGGGCACGGTCAACATGATGATGGTGTTGCGCATCACCGCCGAGATGACATCGGCCCAGCCGGCGACTGCCAGCAACACGAGGGCGAGCCAGAGCCAGGGCGAGAAGCCGAAGAGCGCGATCGAACCGCCCCACAGGATCACCGAGACCAACACCCCCTTGCCCTGGCGGTCGATCCGGTTGATCCATCCCGACGTCGCCGCACCGATGAACGCACCGACGGCGGGCGCCGCGTAGAGCAGCCCGACCGCACCCGGCGCGTTGAACACGCGGGTCGCGAGCTCCGGGAAGAGGGTGCGCGGCATCCCGAACACCATGGCGTTGAGATCGATGACGAACGCGCCCTCGACCGCGGGTTGTGATCGGAGGTAGCGCCACCCGGCGACCGCCGATCGCCACCCCGGTGGGGTACCTCCACCGAGGGGGACCATCGGCAGCATCAACAGGAGCGCGACGAGACCGGCGCTGAAGGTGACGACGTCGACCCAGTAGGCGGCGGCGATGCTCTGCGTGATCACGAGACCGGCGAGCGCCGGACCGACGACCAGCGCGATCTGGTAGCTCAACTGGTTGAGCGCGAGGGCGGAGGGGAGCTGGGCGGGGGTCACGAGGGTGGGAACGACAGCGGTGCGGGTCGGACTGTCGATCCCCGAGAGCGCCGCGATCACCGATGTCAGCACGAAGACGACCCACAGCTGCGGCTCGGCCAGCGTGGCGTTGAGCGCCAGCCCCACCGAGGCGAGTGCCAACAGCAGCTGGGTCACGATCAGGATCCGCCGACGGTCGAACGCGTCGGCGAGCGTCCCGCCGAGGAACGAGGCGACCAGGAGCGGCGGAAGCTGCGCCAGCGCGAGGAGGCCGACCATCAGCGTCGAGTCGGTGATGTCGAAGACCTGGAACGGCGCGGCGACCACGGTGAATTGCGACCCGGCCACCGAGATCGTGCGGCCGATGAACAACAGCCGGAACTGGCGGGACTCGCGCAGCGGCGCCGTGTCGGTCAGCAACTTCACCGCGAGAACCTAGGCGGCTCGTCGGTGAATAGGCGCCTTCTGCGAAGCGTCACACCCTCTGCGTACGATCCCTGCGGATGGCGATCACTCTTCACACCACTGCCTACGGCGAGGCCGCCCATCTAGCGCTCGCTGCCGCCATCGACAGAGCCAAGGCCGGACTCCCGCTCGAGCCGGTCACGGTGGTGGTGCCGTCGAACCATGTCGGCATCGCCGCTCGTCGGGCGCTCGGCCGCCGCGGCGGTGTCGCGGCGGTCACCTTCCTGACGCCGTACCGCCTGGCCGAACTGCTCGGCGCCGCCCGCGTCGCGAGCACCGATCGCCGTCCTGTCTCGACACCGATCCTCGCCGGCGCGGTCCGCGCCGTGCTCCACAGCGATCCGGGCCACTTCGCCGGTGTCCACACCCATCCCGCTACCGAACGTTCGCTGGTGAGGGCCCACCAGGCGCTCTCCGAGGTGTCCGCCGGCGGTCTCGCTGCGATCGCTGCGACATCGCATCGAGCGGCCGACGTGGTGCGGGTCCACCGCGCTGTCGGCGACCTTCTCGGACCCCACTTCAGCACCGAGCAGGACCTCGTCACCGCCGCGATCGCCGCACTCGCCGATCGCCCACCCGTCCTGGCCGAGCTGGGCAGAGCGATCGCGTTCCTCCCCCAACGGTTGTCCACCAGCCAAACCGACCTCCTCCGGGCGTTCGGTGAGGCGAGCGAACTCGCCGTCATCGCGGGCATCACCGGCGATGCGCAGGCCGATGCCGCCGTTCGAGATGCCGTCGACCGGCTGGGGATCGAGTGGCCCACGGCAACCGACGAGCCGGAGGTCGCGATCGCGGATCGGGGCCTGAGCGTCTCCGATGCCGACGACGAGGTCCGCCACGCCGTGCGGGCGATCGTCGACGCAGCTCGACGGGGTGTACCCCTCGGGCGCTGCGCCGTGCTCTACGGATCCCGCGACCCCTACGCCCGCCTCCTCGGCGACGCCTTCGACGCCGCCGGCATCGAATGGTTCGGGTCCTCGGTGCAGACCGCCGACGCGTCACTCCTCGGGCGTTCGCTGTTGGCGCTGCTCGCGCTCGGCGACCACGACTTCTCGCGCCGCGACGTCGCCGCGTGGCTGGCGAGTGCACCGATCCGCGGCGTCGGCAACCGACCGGCGCCGGTCGCGGCCTGGGAGCGAGCGTCGCGAGCGGCGGGCGTCGTCGGGGGTGCCACACAATGGGCCGATCGCCTGAGCCGACTGGCCGACGAACTCGAGGGCGACGCGACGCGCAGCGAGATGTCCGACGAGGAGACATGGCGCGCCGAGCGTCTCCGACGCGACGCCACCCACGCCCGCGAGCTGGCGACCTTCATGACCACGCTGGTGGCCGATCTCGACCCCGGCGGTCGAGGCGCGAGCTGGAGCGGGCTCGCGAGCTGGTGTCGTTCTCTCGTCCGCAGCTATCTCGGGAGCGAGACCCTGCGGGAGGGTTGGCCCGACGACGAGAGGGCCGCCGCGCAACGGGTGGACGCTGCAATCGATCGGCTCGGAGATCTCGATGGCATCGACCCGGCGCCGTCGGTCGGTGCGTTCCGACGCGCGCTCGAGCTCCAACTGGCCGATGACCTCGGCCGTCACGGCAGTTTCGGCAACGGTGTGCTGATCGGGAGCGCGCACCTCGCGATCGGCCTCGAACTCGACACGGTGTTCGTGGTGGGCATGGCCGAGGGCTCCTTCCCGGCGCGCCGGCGCGACGACCCACTCCTGCCCGACCGTGTGCGGACGGTCACCGGGCGAGATCTCCCTCCCCGCAGCGAGGGCGTCCACGACGATCATCGTGCGCTCCTCGCCGTGATGGCCGCGGCCGGCCACCTGACGATGACCTTCCCCCGCGGCGACCTTCGGCGCAGCGCCGAACGCGCCCCCTCGCGTTGGCTACTCGACTCCGTCGAAGCTCACGACGGCGTGCGGCCGGCCGCCGCCGACATCGGCCGTGCCACCGGCGATTGGTTCCGGGAGATCCCCTCGTTCATCGCGGCCCTCCGCTCGACCGACTTTCCGGCCCATGTCCAGGAGTACGACGTGCGCACGATGCTCGACGCCGCCGACGCGGGCCACGACCTCGGAGACATCGCACTCCTCGCCGACCGGCCCGAGCTCCGCCGGGGGGTCGACCTCATCACGGGTCGGGGCTCGACCGACTTCACCCGCTTCGACGGCAACCTCGCCACCGACGGCGACCTCCGGGGCGTCCGGCTCCCCACCCCGAGAGACGCCGACCACGTCACGTCGGCCACCCGTCTGGAAGCGTGGGCCGGCTGCCCCCACGCCTACTTCCTCCGCCACGTCCTCGGCATCCACCCGGTCGAGGACCCCGAGGAGCAGTACCGCATCACCGCCCTCAACCTCGGCTCGCTCGTCCACCACGCCCTCGATCGTTGGATGGCGGAGACAATCGACTCCGATGCGGTTCCCGAGCCGGGCATCAGGTGGAGCACCGACCAGCGAGATCGCCTCCTCGAGATCGCGACCGACGAGGCCGAGCGGATCGCCGGCAAGGGTCTGGTCGGAAGGGCCGTCTACTGGGCGCGCGATCGTCGGGTCGTGCTCGACGACCTGACCGCATTCCTCGAGATGGACCATCAACTGCGGGCCGCCCACGGGGCACGGCCCCGGGCGACCGAGTTGCCCTTCGGGATGCCCCACTCCTCCACTCCGCCGGTCGAGATCGAACTCCCCAGCGGACGCCCGCTGCGAATCCGCGGGTCGATCGACCGAGTCGATGAAACCCACGACGGCGAGTTGATCGTCATCGACTACAAGACCGGCCAGAGCAAGTACTACAAGGATCTTTCGGAATCGTCGCCGACCCCGGGCGGCCGATTCCTCCAGCTCGCCCTCTACGCAGCCGCAGCCCGGGTGGTCATGCAACGCCCCGACGCGGCGACCCGTGGCGCCTACTGGTTCGTGACCAAGCGGGGCGGCTATTCGACGGCCGGCTATCGGGTCACCGACGAGGTCGCCCGGCTCGCCCTCGGCACCGTCGAGGCGATCGTCGATGGCATCGCCGCCGGCGTCTTCCCTCAGGTCCCCGACCAACCCGGTTGGCGGATGTTCGTGGGATGCGAGTTCTGCGAACCCGACGGCCTCGGCACCGCCCACCAATACGCCGACCACAAGAGGATCAGCGACCACCCCGGCCTCGCCCTTTGGCGCGCCGTCACCGAAGAGGTCTAGGTGTGAGCGATCCCCAACTCCCGCTCTTCGGACCCGACACCATCGAACAACCCGTCGACCAGGCCGACCGCGATCGCATCGTCGCCGAGCGGACCTCGACCCTTTTCGTGGAGGCCGGCGCCGGGTCCGGCAAGACCCGTGCCCTCGTCGACCGTGTCGAAGCGCTCGTGCTGATCGACCGTGTCCCGATGGAGTCCATCGCCGCCATCACCTTCACCGAGAAGGCGGCGGCCGAGCTGCGCGACCGCATCCGCCAACGGTTCGAGCAGACGGCGTCGACGACGGAGGATCCCGAGGTCGCGGCGCTCGCGCACCAGGCCCTCGACCAACTCGACGGGGCCGCCGTCGGCACGCTGCACGCCTTCGCCCAGCGCATCCTCAACGAGCACCCCGTCGAGGCCGGACTCCCGCCCGGGGTCGAGGTGCTCGACGAGATCGGGTCCCAGGTCGAGTTCGAGTCGCACTGGCTCCAGTTCCTCGACGAACTGCTGGACGACACCGACATGGGTCGGTCGATCCTGGCGCTCGAGGCTGCCCGCGTCCGTCTCGATTCGTTGCGCCAGCTCGCCCTGCAGATGACCGACAACTGGGATCTCGTCGAAGAACGGCTGGCGCTCGACGCCCCCGAACCGGCGCCGTTCGACATCGACGCACTCCTGGCCCGTTTCGACGAGGTCCTCGAGCTCCGCCATCACTGCACGAACGACGACGACAAGCTCCTCCCCTGGTTCGCGACGGTGCACGAGCGACGTACCCGCTTGGCCGACGCCGCCGACGACGAGATCGACGCGATGGCGCTCGCCGCCGATCTCGGCGAGAAGGGCACCCTCACGATCAAACCGGGTGGCGCCGGCGCCGCCGCGAACTGGACGGTCGACGTGAAAGACGTCCGCCACGCGGTACGCGGTCTGGGCAGCGATTGCGACGCGGCAGTCCGCGCCGTCACCACCGGAGCTCTCACCCACATCGCCGGCCGGCTCGGTCGCTTCGTGCTCGCGATGGCCGCCGAGCGCCGCCAGACCGGACGGCTCGAGTTCCACGACCTTCTCGTCCAGGCCCGGCGGTTGCTTCGCTCGACCGCCCACGGTGCCGAGGTCCGGGCGTCGTTGCGGGTGCGCTACGCCCGGCTCCTGCTCGACGAGTTCCAGGACACCGATCCGATTCAGGTCGAACTCGCCGCCCTGATCGCGGCCACCGACACCGAGGTGGTCGAACGGCGCTGGGACGAGCTCACCGTCGAACCCGGCCGGCTCTTCTTCGTCGGCGATCCGAAACAGTCGATCTATCGGTTCCGGCGAGCCGACATCAGCGTGTATCTCGCGGCCCGCGATCGGTTCCCCGACGGACCCCGCCTCACGGTCAACTTCCGGACCGTGGCACCGGTCATCGCCTGGATCAACGACGTGTTCGGCGAGCTGATCACCTTCGTCCCCGAGAGCCAACCCGACTACGCGCCGCTCACCGCGTTTCGCCGCGAACCCCCACCGTCGGGTCCCGGTGTCGCACTCCTCGGCACGACCGCCGCCGACACTGCGCTGTCAGCCGACGAACTCCGTGAACGAGAGACCCGCGACATCGCGGCGACGATCGCCGATGCCCTCCATGGTGCCGACCCGTGGAGCGTCCACGACGACGACGTGGGATGGCGTCCGGCCCGACCGAGCGACGTGTGCATCCTCCTTCCCGCCCGCACGAGCCTCGCCTTCCTCGAACGGGCCCTCGACCACGCCCGCATCCCGTACCGGGCCGAGACGAGTTCGTTGGTCTACGCCACCCGAGAGGTCCGCGAACTCATGCTCGCGCTGCGCGCCGTCGCCGACCCGACCGATGAGCTGGCGACCGTCGCGTCCCTGCGATCGTTCGTCTACGGATGCGGCGACGACGACCTCGCGCACTGGCGTCTCGGGCTCGGAGGCCGATTCTCGTTGCGGCACGATCTTCCCGAAGGCGCCGGGAGCCACCCGGTCGCCGACGGACTGCGCCATCTCGCGCAACTGCACCAACAGCGACTGTGGTCCAACCCGGCCGAACTCCTCGACCGTCTCGTGCGAGAACGCGGTGTGCTCGAGACCGCCGTGGCGACCCGGGCACCCCGCGATGTCTGGCGGCGCCTCCGATTCGTGATCGACCAGGCCCGGGCCTGGACCGACGCCGGCGGTCGCGACCTGCGTGCCTATCTCGAGTGGGCTCGACTCCAGGGCGCCGACAATGCGCGTGTCTCAGAGACGGTGCTCCCCGAGACCGACGACGACAGCGTGCGGATCATGACCATCCACGGCGCGAAAGGTCTCGAGTTCCCGATCACCGTCCTCGGCGGGATGACCACCCAGCTGAGCAAGCCGCCGATGGGGCCATCCATCGCCTTTCCGAACGGCGGTCCCCCGATCGTACGGCTGTCGGGCACCGTCACGTCCGAGGGCTACGACGACTGGAAGCCGATCGACGACCAGATGGACGACCACGAACGGGTCCGGTTGCTCTACGTGGCCGCGACCAGAGCACGAGACCATCTCGTGGTCAGCCTCCACCGCAATGCGAAGGGCAAGCCGACGAGCGCCAGCCTGCTGGCCGCCCCCGGCCTCGCATCCGCCGCCGGCATCGAGTGGACACCCCACCCGGCCAGGGTGCCTGCGATCAGCCGACCCACCCCGCAGCCGCTCCCGGCGCGCCCCGACTGGACGGCCGAACGCACCGCGTCGCTCGCCCGGGCCTCGGCCCGGACGGTGATCGCGGCGACCACTCTCGCCCGGGAGGCTGCGCCACCACCCCGACCAGTGCCCGCCGCACCGGGCGATCCGGGAGTCGACCCGAGCGACCCCGGACCCGTCCCCGGTCTCCTCCCACTCGATCCGGGGCTCGACAAACGTCCACGCGATCTCGACCTTCCGCCATGGCAGAAGGGCCGCTACGGCACCGCCGTGGGACGAGCCGTCCACGGCGTGCTGCAGGTCGTCGACCTGGCCGACGGTTCCGGACTCGACGATGCCGCGCGGGCCCAGGCCGCCGCAGAGGGTGTGGCCAACCGCACCGACATCGTGGCCCGGCTCGCACAGGCCGGAGTCGATTCGAGCGTTGCGCGTGCCGCGGCACGAAGCGAGCACTGGCGTGAACTGTGGGTCGCCGCGCCGATCGGCACCTTCCTCATCGAGGGCTACGTCGATCTGCTCTATCGAACGGCCGAGGGCCTCGTGGTCGTGGACTGGAAGACCGACCGCATCGACGGCGACGACGATGTGGCAGTCAAGCTCGAGCGCTACCGCCTCCAGGGGGCCAGCTACGCGGCGGCGGTCGAGGCGGCCACGGGTGAGCCGGTGATCAGGGTGGTGTTCGCGTTCCTGCGCGAGGACGGCGCGACCGAAGCCGAGCTCCCCGACCTCCGCGACGCGATCGCGGAGGTCCACGCACGCGCCGCCGAGCTCGCCGACGCCTCGGCCCGCAACGCCGACGCGAGCATCTGAGCCGGCCCGGTCAGCGCCGCCGCAGCCGCTCGTCGAGCTCGCCGCTGACCCGGGCGAGTCGGTCCCCGAGCTCCGAGCGTTCCGCGCCGTCGAGGTCGCCGATCTCGAGATCGAACGCGTCGAGCACCAGCTCGAGGGTCGCCTGGGCCGCTTGGAGGCCGATGGGCGTCAGCTCGATCAACGCTCGCCGCCCGTCGGAGGGATCCGCGACCCGGCGGACGAGCCCCCGGTCCTCGAGCCGACGGATCGTCTTCGTCGTGCCGCCGGTGGTCTGCACCAGTCGGTCGGCGATCTCGCCTGCCGACAGGCGATGGGGCTCGCCGTGCATCCAGAGTGCGCTCAAGGCGGCGTACTCGGACGTGTCGAGGCCTTCGGTCGCCAGGGTGTCGGCCAGCCACGCCTCGATCTGACGGCCGGTCCGGAAGATCCTCACCAGTACCTCGACCGTCGACCAGTGTCGGGGCTCGACGTGGCGCTCCAGCTCCCCCAACGTCGACGGCGCGGACTCGTCGGTCGGCGGTGTGGTGCCGTTCGTGTCGGTCACGTCACCGACGATAGCCGCTGGCGGGTTGACATTCCTTCTCAGGAAGGTATTTTGTCCACGTGACCATGACCAACGATACCGACGCGACCACTGTCGATCCCGACGACATCGACTTCAGCAACCTCGACGTGTTCGCCGAGCGGTGTCCCCACGACTGGTTCACCTATCTGCGCGAGAACGCGCCCGTCTGGAAGAACAAGGCGACCCCCGAGGCGGGCGACGAGCCGTTCTGGAACGTCACGTCGTACGAACTGATCACCGAGGTGCACCGCAGCGGCACGCTCTTCAGCCACCAGACCGGACCCGGCCGCGACGGCGCCGGGGGCATCTCCCTCACCGACCTGCAGGCTGAGCGCGGCCCCGGCCTGCAGATGGTGATGACCGACCCGCCGAAGCACACGACCTATCGCAAGCTGGTGAACAGCGGCTTCACGCCTCGCATGGTCCGCCGGCTCGAAGATGCGTTCCGGCTACGCACCACGGCCCTGCTCGACGTGGTCACCCCGAAGGGCGAGTGTGACTTCGTCACCTCGATCGCCGCCGAGCTGCCGCTCATGGCGATCGCCGAGATCGTCGGCGTTCCCCAGGAGGACCGCGACAAGCTGCTCGACTGGAGCAACCGGACCATCGGCGGTGCCGACGAGGAGTACCAGTCCAAGGGGCCCGCCCCCTCCGCCGAAGCCGGCACCGAGGGCGACTTCACCGACTCGGAGTCGGCGATGGTCGAGATGGCGATGTACGCCCACGAGCTGACCGACCGCAAGCGGGCGGAACCGGCCGACGACCTCTGGACCCGTCTCACCGAAGCCGTGGTCACCATGGAGGACGGCAGCCGTCACGAGCTCACCGAGCTCGAACGGGATCTCTTCTTCACGCTGCTGATCATCGCCGGCAACGAGACCACCCGGAACGCCATCTCCAAGGGGATGATGGCGTTCTTCGACCACCCCGACCAGTGGCAGCGTTGGCTCGCCGATCCCGCAGGGTTGGCCGACACCATGGTCGACGAGGTCCTGCGGTTCACGAGTCCCGTCAACTACTTCCGTCGCACGGCAACCGAGGACACCGTCCTCGGCGGGGTCGAGATCAAGGCCGGCGACAAGGTGCTGCTGTGGTACCCGTCGGGCAACCGCGACCAGGCCGAGTTCGGGCCGACCGCCGACGAGTTCGACATCGGCCGCGCGCCGAACCACCACATGGCGTTCGGAGCCGGTGGTGCCCACTTCTGCCTGGGCGCCAACCTCGCCCGCCTCGAGATCAAGATCATCTTCGAGGAGCTGGCGAAGCGCTGCCCCGACATCCACCGGACGGGGCCGGCGCAGCGGCTGCGCATGAACCTGGTCGACGGGATCAAGCACCTCCCGGTCGCCTTCACTCCGAGCCCAGCCCTCCTCTGAGCATCGAACATCTCGCCACCTACGGCACACTGATGCCGGGCGGACAAAACCACTGGGTCGTCCGCAACATCGACGGCGAATGGCGTGGCGGACGCGTCGTCGGCTGGACCTATCCGATCGGTTTCGGGCCGGCCGAGGGTCACCCGGGCATCACCCTCGACCCGGCCGGGAGCAGCATCCCGGTGGCCGTGCTCACGTCGGACCGACTCGACGAACACTGGCGCGACATCGACGACTTCGAGGGCCCGGGCTACCGCCGGATCCAGTGCGACGTGACCCTCGACTCCGGCGACCACATCCGCGCCTGGATCTACGAGACCGACCCCGAAGCCGAATAGAAAGTATCGAGGGGTCAGACACCCATACCTTCTCACCGTTGACCCGCGGAAGGCAGGAGCGAGAAGGTGTGGGTGTCTGACCCCTCGATACTTTCTCAGATGATGTTGCCCTCGCGGCCTTCCCAGTAGGGGTCCTTCAGGCGGCGCTTGTAGAGCTTGCCGTTGGGATCGCGGGGCATCTCGGTGGTGTAGTCGATCGAGCGCGGCAGCTTCTGCTTGGCGATCTGACCACGGAGCCAGTCCATGATCGCCGCCGTGGTCTCGTCGTTGGGCTCCCACCCGGGGCGCAACTCGATCACCGCCTTGATCTCCTCTCCGGTGTCGTCGTTGGGAATGCCGAACACGGCGACGTCGCCGACTGCCTCGTGCTGCACGAGGGCACCCTCGATCTCGGCCGGGTAGATGTTGACGCCGCCGGCGATGATCATGTCGTTGGCCCGGTCGTTGAGGAACAGCCAGCCGTCATCGTCGAGATAGCCGATGTCGCCGACGGTGAAGAACCCCCGCAGACGGCTCTTCTCGGTCTTCTCCTTGTCGCCCTTGTACTCGAACGCGTTGCCCGGCATCTTCATGTAGACGGTGCCGCTCTCGTAGGGCGGAAGGTCGTTGCCGTCCTCGTCGACGACGATGATCTCGGCCCCGGGCCACGGCTTGCCGACGGTGCCTGGCTTGGTCATCCACTCGGCCGCGCCCACGTAGGTACCGCCACCCTCGGTCGCCGCGTAGTACTCCCAGATGGTGTCGCCCCACCACTCGATCATCCGGCGCTTGGTCTCCACCGGACAGGGTGCCGCGGCATGGACCATCGAGCGCAGCGACGAGATGTCGTACTTCTCGCGCACGTCGTCGGGAAGCTGGAGCAGCCGGTTGAACATCGTCGGCACCATGTGTGAATGGGTCACCTTGTAGCGCTCGACGCGTTCGAGGAGTCCCTCCGGCGTCCACTTGTCCATCAAGACCACCGTGTGCCCCATGTGCAGCGCCATCGTGGTCCAGTTGTTGACCGCCGTGTGGTAGGTCGGCGCCTGGGTGATCTGCACGTTGTCGTCGTGGGGCATCGTGCCGAACAACATGAACAGTCCGCCGGCGCCGGCCGCCGTCTCGTCGGGGTGACCCTCGACGAGACCCCGGCGCACGCCCTTGGGACGACCGGTCGTGCCCGATGTGTAGAACATGTAGGAGCCGGTCGAGAGGTCGTCGGGCCTGGTCGCGGGCTGACCCTCGATCAGTTCGTCGAACGGGCGAAAGCCCGGGACTGCGCCCACCGAGAAGCGATTCGTCTCCGGCGTCACACAGTCCTCGAGGACCCGGACGGCCTCGTCGGCGAAGCGCTCCGACACGATCAGCGCCTTCGTCTCGGAGTCGTTGACGATGTAGGAGATCTCCGGACCGACCAGGTGCCAGTTCACCGTCGTGAGGTAGAACCCGCCCTGGTAGGCGGCGAGGCAGACGGCGATCTGCTCGAAGGAGTTCGGCAGCACCGTGGTGACCTGATCGCCCTTCTGGAGGCCGAGGGCCCGCAGACCGTGGACGATCTTGTTGGTGAGCTCGTACAACTCGCCGTAGGTCATCTCGTTGTAGTCGGGGTCGACGAGCGCGAGATGGTCGGGATCGGCTTCCGCGATCTTCCAGAAACCGGTGACATCAGTGTTGGCCATGCGCAGATGATCCGCGTTCACACCCGTCCGGGTCCAATCGGCACGCGAGGTTGCGCCCTCATCTGCTCCGGAGGTTGGCCGGGATGAGGTCGCCGTGGGCGTCGATGAGGTCGGTCACGAGCGACTCGATCTGGTCGAGGTCGAGCTCGGCGGCAGTGTGGGGGTCGAGCATGGAGGCATGGAGCACATGGTCCCGGCGGCCCTCCAGCACGGCTTCGACGGTGAGCGACTGGACATTGATGTTCGTCTGCATCAACGCGGCGAGGTGCGGTGGAAGCTCGCCGATCACCGTCGGCTGCACGCCGTTGGCGTCGACGAGGCAGGGGACCTCGACACAGCAGCCCGTGGGGAGGTTCGAGATGAGGCCGCGGTTCGAGACGTTGCCGTAGATCACACGCGGCGTGCCCGTCTCCATGCTGTGGATGATCTCGGAGCCGTACTCGGGGCTGCGGCGCACCCGGAACGGGGCATCGGGGTCCTCGAGCCGGCGACGCTGGTCGTCCCACCCGGCGATCTGGAACTCGCAGCGCCGCGGGTATTCGTCGAGCGGGATGCCGAACCGGTCGATGAGGTCGTCGCGTCCGTCCTTGATGAACCACGGCACGTATTCGGCGAAGTGCTCGCTCGACTCGGTGACGAAGTAGCCGAGCCGCCGGAACATCTCGTAGCGGACCGCCTCGGACAGGTAACCGTGGCGCTTCGGCACCTCGCCCCGGGCTCGCTCGGCGAGCTGGGGATAGAGGTCGACCCGACCTTCGGCGGTCTCGCGTTCGAACTCGAGGTAGAAGGCCATGTGGTTGATGCCGGCGCACCGGTAGCGGATCTCTTCGGCGGGAATGCCGAGGTCCTCGGCCAGCTGTGTCGCGGTCCCCTGCACGCTGTGGCAGAGACCCACGGTGTCGATCGATGTCGCCCGGTCGACCGCCCAGCAGAGCATCGCCATCGGGTTGACGTAGTTGAGCAGGGTGGCGTCGCCACAGACCTCTTCCATGTCATGACACATGTCGATCAGTACGGGAATGGTGCGCAGGCCCCGCATGATCCCGCCGATGCCCAGCGTGTCGGCGATGGTCTGGCGCAAGCCGTACCGCTTGGGGATCTCGAAGTCGGTGACCGTGGCCGGTTCGTAGCCCCCGACCTGGAACATCGTGATGACGTAGTCGGCACCCTCGAGCGCTCGACGTCGATCGGTCGACGCCTCGATGGTCGGCGTCACGTCGAGCGTCGCGGCGATCCGGTTGGCGACCAGCGTCGACGTCGCCAGCCGCTCGGCATCGATGTCGTGCAGGGAGATCGACGAACCGGCGAGCTCGGGAAACGCCAAGATGTCGCCGAGGAGGTTCTTGGCGAACACGGTGCTGCCCGCACCGACGAAACAGATCTTGGTCATTCGTCCTCCATCGGCGCGGCACGGTACCACCCGCTCGGTCGCCGACGAAGGCCGGGAACTCCACGAGAAATCGGTTGCGCTGTAGTTACTCGGTATGCATACTCGGTATCTATGGCAGTACGCGAGGGCTTGCTCTCACTCCTCCAACCCGGCGCCCGGTACGGCTATCAGCTCAAGACCGAGTTCGAATCGGTCACCGGCGGCGTCTGGAAGCTCAACGTCGGACAGGTGTACACGACCCTCGACCGCCTCGAACGCGACGGTCTCGTCGATGTCGAGCTCTCCGGCGACGACGACCAGAAGCTCTACACCCTCACCGCCGCCGGTCGCGAAGAGCTCGGTTCCTGGTGGGAGGCGATCCCCGCCGAGGACCCGCCACCGCGCGACGAGCTGATGCTCAAGGTACTGATGGCGATCGAACAGGGCCACGACCACGCGCTCACCGTCATCACCCGCCAACGCACGGCGCTGTTCGGGCTTCTCCAACGACATCGGCGCGACCGCCCGACCGACGTCGTCGATTCCGACTCGCTTGCCGCCCGACTCGTCGTCGACGCCCTCGTGGTGCGGGCAGAAGCCGATCTTCGCTGGCTCGACCTCTGCGAGTCGCGCCTCGTCGCCGCTGTTCCCGATCCCCCTCGAACTCCCGACTCCTCACCAAAGGCAACGTCATGACCCCCGAGTCCCTCATCCCGATCGTCGAATTCCGCGACGTCGTCAAGTCGTTCGGCGCCGGCACCACCGAGGTGCGGGCCGTCAACGGCATCGATCTCTCGATCCGACCCGGTGAGTTCGTCGCCATCATGGGTCCGTCCGGGTGCGGCAAGTCGACCCTTCTCCACCTCGGCGGAGGACTCGAGCTGCCGACGGCCGGACAGGTCCTCTTCGACGGCACGGATCTCTCGTCGGTGGGCGCCGTTCGACTCGCCGAGATCCGGCGGCGTCACCTCGGCTACGTGTTCCAGTCGCTCAACCTGGTCCCTTCGCTGACGGCGCTCGAGAACGTCATGCTCCCGCTCGAACTGGACGGGCTCCCGAGAGCGGCAGCCCGTACTGCCGCCGTCGAGGCACTCGTGCGGGTCGGGATCGAGCAGCAGATCGACCGCTACCCCGACTCGTTCTCCGGTGGTCAACAGCAGCGGATCGCCATCGCCCGTGCAGTCGTCGGTGAGCGACAGGTCATCTTCGCCGACGAACCGACCGGGGCGCTCGACACCCTCACGTCCGATCAGGTCGTCGAGGTCCTCGCCGGACTGGCTCGCTCCGGCGTCGCCGTCGTGATGGTCACCCACGAACCGCGATTCGCATCGTGGGCCGACCGGGTGGTCTTCGTCCGCGACGGCAAGCTCGTCGACGAGTCGTCCGCCGGCTACACCGCACCCGCAGGCCCGGTGATGGCATGACCCTGGTCGACGACCCCCCCGCCATGACCGTGCCACCGCCGGCCTGCGAGCCGGTCACGCGCTCCGCCGTCCCTGCGTGGCGCTTCGCCAGCCGCCTCGCCCGGCGAGAGGTCCGTCGTCGCCCCGGTCGCACGATCCTCGCGGCACTCCTGATCGCCGTACCCGTTGCCGCGATGACGAACGGCAGCATCGTCGCCCGCACCAACGCCGCCGACTGGTCGCTGGACTACCAGCGCGACTACGGCGACACCGACATCGTGCTCGGCGCGTCCACATCGACGGTGGCATCGGACGACGATGGCTCCACTGCACTGACACCGTTGCCGGACGGCTCGACGACCCGTGAGTACCTCTGGACGGGCACGCCCGTCACCGCATCGAACAGGGAAGGAGACACCACGGTCGCCTACGTCCAGTTCGGCAACATGACGTTCAGCGACAAGGCGGCAACCGCGGGTATCGACATCACCTCCGGTCGCGCGCCGGAGCCGGGCGAGGTGCTGCTCGGCACGGACCTCGCCGGCCGGCTCGGCATCGGAGCCGGCGACCAGCTCACGCTGACCCGCCCGTCCGGCACTTGGCTCGTCGCCGGACTCGGCGAGATCCGCGGCAACTACTCCCAGGATCCGCTGATCATCCCCGGGTTCGACACGGCCCGGATCTCGCCCGACTACGGCGCACCGATGACATGGATCGACCTGCCCGACGGCACCCCCGTCGACACGATCCGCAGGATCGCCGCCGAGCGGGGCGGTCTGACCCGCTACGACAACCCGAACTCCCGTCCGGACGATCTCGACACCGGGATGGCCTGGGGCTTCGTGGCGGGCGTGTTGGCCCTCGTCGCCGTCGGCATCATCGTCGCTGCGGCCTTCGCCACGAGCGCTCGTCGCCAGCTGGTCACGATCGGGCAGCTCAGGTCGAACGGGGCTTCGGAGGCGGTGGTCCGTCGGACCCTGGCGCTCCAAGGGTCGTGGACCGGGGTCGTCGGCGCGATCGTCGGCGTGACGGGGGGCCTGGCCCTGCTTCCGTTGACACGATCGCTCATCGCCCGCCACATCGTGCAACACGAGATACGCGCGTTCCGGTTCTCGGTCACCGACATCGTCGTGATCACGATCACCGCGGTCGTGGCGGCCACGATCGCCGCTGCGGTCCCCGCCCGATCCGCAGCGCGGGTTCCGGTGATGACCGCCCTCGCCGGACGCCGCCCGACCGGGACACCGGCCCCGTGGCTCGTTCCGACCGGGCTGGCACTGCTCTTCGGCGGACTCGGGCTCGTGGCCGTCGCAGCACTCGGAGCCAAGGGCGACACACAGGGCAGCAACATCTGGGCCCTGCTCGTCGTGATCGGGGGGACGGCGATGGTGTTCGGCACCTGCTGCGCCGCGCCACTGGTCATCGAGAAGATCGGTGGGCTCGGCCACCGATCTTCGCTCTCGTGGCGGATGGCATTGCGCAGCCTGGCCCGTTCCCGGAGCCGGTCGGCGGCCGTCGTGGCGGCGATCGCCGTCACCGTCGGCGGCGCCACGGCCGTCGCCGCGATCGCCGAGCTGGTGCTGCGAGAGGACAGCAACTGTTGTCAGGCGGCGTTGCCGGCCGATGCGATCGTGGTGTCGGCGAGCCAGTCGTTCACGGTGGCGAGCGACTCGATCGATCTGACCGACTACGGCCCGCTGGTCGGCGTCGAGGTGCGTCCGTCGACGATGGCGGCCATCGCGGCGATCGCTCCCGACGGCGACGTCTTCCCCTATGCGGTCGCGACGTTCGACCCGGCGCCGTTCGACCCGTCCGTCGACTACAACGACCCCTCGGGGCCGATGATCGCCACTCCCGCCCTCCTCGACCTCTTGGGGGTGTCGCCCGCCGACCGGACGGCGCTGGCCGCGACCGGTGCGATGCAGCCACGGATCGCCGACGGCTACGCCGTGACATCCGACGGCGACGGCTTCGCGAACGAGGCGGAGGACCCGGTCTCGGGGTCGCCGACCGCCGAGTATCGCTCGGAGGGCGGAGTGATCACCGTTCCCTACGCGTTCGGGGCCGATCCTCTCGACCACCCGTGGACGGGCCAGCTCCTGATCACCGAGCAGGCCGCGGCCGATGCCGGGTTCACCATCGTGGAGACGGGGGTCATCATCCGTGCCGGCGCCGACCTCACAACGACACAGCTCGACCAGCTCTCTGCACTCCAGAACGAGCTCTGGGGGACGTCCGTCGATGCGTTCATCGAACCCGGCGACACCTCCCGTCTCGATGGCAGCGACCAGCCGGGTGCCGTGCAGGACGAGTACTTCGACATGTGGTACGAGGACCCTCGCTGGCAGTCCTCGTCGGCCGATGACCTCTGGATCGCCCGATTGGTGATCCTCGGCGCGGCCCTGGCGCTGAGCCTGCTGGTCGTCTCCATCGGCCTGGCGCTGGCCGCCGCCGAAGGCCGCGAGGAGCGCGACACGTTCACGATCGTGGGTGCGCGTCCGTCGTCGATGCGACGACAAGCTGCCGCTCGGGCCGCGGTGCTGGCGCTCGTCGGAATCGGGCTCGGCATCCCGCTCGGCTTCGCGCCGACCTGGGTGGTCGACCGCGTGGCGAACAGTGGCATCGACTCGTACGCCACCGACAACATCCAGGTGCCGTGGTTGGTGGTCGGTGTCCTCCTGGTGGTCATCCCGTCGGTGGCCGCCGCAGGCGCATGGACGGTCTCGGGCCTCGCCAACCACTTCCGGCCCGCCACCCCGGCCCGACGCGACTGACGCCCCCTACGCCGTCGATCGTTCGACCGACGCACCTCCCGCTGCGCCACAGGCCCACAGCCGCGGCACGGTGCCGGTCGCTCGTTCGTATGCCGCCACCACCGCGGCCTCGAACGCGGCCACGTGGTCGGCCTCCACCAGCGCCACTGCACAACCGGCGAAACCGCCGCCCGTCATCCGCGCCCCCAGACACCCGGGCGCGTGCATTGCGGCATCGACGATCGTGTCGAGCGCCGCACCCGACACCTCGAACAGATCGCGCAGGCTCGCGTGGCTCTCGGCCATGAGCGTGCCGACGACCGGCCCGTCGTCGGCCGCCATCGCGTCGGCGGCGGCGAGCGTTCTCGCGTTCTCGGCGACGACATGGGCGGCACGGCGCCATTCGGTCTCGTGCTCGGGCAGGAGCGACGACAGATCGTCGACCTCGGCCACCTCTCGCAGGGAATCGACCCCGAGCAGCTCGGCCGCCCGCCGACAGGCGTGCATGCGGGCCGCGAACTCGGAGTCGACGAGCCGGCGACGCGTCATGGTGTCCATGACGACCACGACGGTCCCGCTCGGCAGCGTCACCGGTGTGATCGCGAGCGTCCGACAGTCGATGAGCGAGGCCGCACCCTCCACCGCTGTCGCCGAGATGAGTTGATCCATGATCCCGGTGGGCGCGCCGAGCAGGCGGGTCTCGACCTGCTGGCCGTACTCGGCGATCCGCACCGCATCTCTGTCGACTTCCGCCCGGAATGCGATGGTCAACCCGACACAGATCTCGATGGCGGCGGAGGAGGAGAGACTGGCGCCGGTCGGGATGTCGGTCGCCACCGTGGCCCGCCACGGCGGCGCGGTCACCCCGTCGGCCGCCATAACCTCGACCATCGCCTGGATGTGCGCCGCCCAACCCGGGGCAACGGCCCCGCCACTCGCCGAGTCGCCGAGCACCACCTCGCCGATCTCCACCTCGCCGATCACCACCTCGCCGAACCCCTCGGAGCGGAGCCGGCTGTGCGCCTCGGGCGACGCGCTCACAGCCATCACCGTGTCGAACGGCAACGCCATGGGCAGCACGAAACCGTCGTTGTAGTCGGTGTGTTCGCCGATGAGGTTGACCCGTCCCGGTGCCCGGACGACGAAGTCGGGTTCCCCCCACTCCGACCGATGGGCGGCGAGCGCCCGGGAACGGGCCGACTCAGTCGACACAGGTGGAACCGCCGTCGACGACGAGCTGGGTCCCGGTGATGAACGATGCCTCGTCGGAGAGCAGGAAGCGGACGGCGGCGGCGACCTCCTCGGGCCGCCCGAGCCGCCCCATCGGCTGGCCCTGCGTGTAGATCTCGGTGAGACCGTCGCCCTGCGGGAGCAGCGGGGTGTCGATGTAGCCGGGGCACACGGCGTTGACCCTGATGCCGTCGCCCGCCAGTTGGGCCGCCATCGACCGAGTGAGGCCGAGAAGGCCGGCCTTCGAGGCGCAGTAGGCGGGGATGAACGCATGGCCGATCAGGCCCTCGATCGACGAGATGGCGACGACGGCCGCGCCCGGTCCGCCGGCCCGCAGATGGGGCAGCAGCGCCTGGGTCAGCATCGCGTGGGCGGTGAGGTTGACGTCGACGACCTTGTCCCACGCCGGATGGTCGAGGGCTCCGATGACATCGGCGCTGACCGTCCCGGCTGCGTGGACGAGCCCACCGATGGGTCCGAGCGCCGACGCGGCATCGGCCGCCGCGGCATCGAGGTCGTCGGTCCGGGTGACGTCGATGCCGAGGCCGATGGCGGCGACGCCGTGCGCCGCGGCCACCGACTCGGCCGCGGCGGCCGCCGCGTCGGCCTGCAGGTCCCAGATGGCCACGGGTCGGCCGACCGCGGCGAGCGCGTCGGCGCAGGCCCGGCCGATGCCGGACGCGCCGCCGGTGATCACGACGGCAGAGGTGGGCGAGGGATCCGGTCGGGTCATGACCGGAGACTGCCAGCTACTGAGGTGGTTGGGCCAGAGCGATGATCGAGAAATGGGCGCCCGCAGGGTCGGCGACCGCAGCGATCCGGCCCGGTTCGGCATCGAAGGGACCGAAGGTCACCTGCCCTCCGAGCTCCGCGATCGTCGCGCATGCGGCGTCGCAGTCGGCCACCGCGAAGTAGGTCGTCCACATCGGCGGGATCCCCTCGGCGGGGATGGGCATGGCCGAACCGACGGATTCACCGGCCACCTCGAAGGTCGTCATCGCCCCCAGCCCCTCCATCTCGATGGTCGAGCTGGTCGCGCCGAGCACCTTCCCGTAGAACTCCGCCGCGCCCGGCTGATCGGCGGTGACGAGCTCGGCCCACGTGAACGCGCCAGGCTCGTTGACCACGCCGCAGCCGGGATGCTCCTTGGCCTGCCAGAGGCAGAAGACGGCACCGGTCGGGTCGACCATGACACCCATCCGGCCGGCCGTCATCACGTCGAAGGGTGGGACCATCACCGACCCGCCGGCCCGTTCGACCGCGGCCGTGGACGCATCGATGTCGTCGACGGTGATGTAGACGCTCCACACCGGCGGCATCCCCATGGCGACCTGCTCCGGCGACTGTTGCATCATCCCCGCGGCCGACCGGCCCCGCAGCGACGCCATGTGGTACTGGCTGTCGGGGTCGTCGGTGTCGTCGGCTTCCCACTCCCAGCCGAACAGGGCCGAGTAAAACGCCTTCGATCCTTCGACGTCGGTGGTCGCGAGGTCGACCCACGACGGGGTCCCCTCGGGGTAGGCGTCACGATCCGGCATGCCGCCGACGCTACGCACGCAGCGGGTCGCGGTCAACGGTCCGTCCGCCGGCGCGCCCGCCGTGAGTTCGCCGGTTCAGCCGACGGGCTCCGCCGGGTTGATGGCCGCCATCTCGAGCATGTCGAGCTGGTCACGCCACCACTCGGCGGGAACCATGTGCTTGCCGGGCACGGCGGCCAGCGACCGGTCGACCAGGTCGACCACATCGGGGCGCCGAGCCGCATCCAGCCGCAGATCCAGCAACGCATCGATGACGCGGGATCGGCTGCAGATGTCGCCATCGATGGCGTCACGCAGAAGCTGAATGGTGCGTTCCAGATCGAACTCGCTCATGGACTCCACAACGTCTCCGCTCCGAGTGTTGTTTCCGAATTCCGAAGAAACCCGGCAGGAACCGAGTGGCACCCGTCATACAAGGTTCGGCTCATTGTCTCCCGGATCTGAGTCGCCGGGGCGGAAACCATACGTTCGGCACAATCGCGAGGGGGCGGAGTGGGCCACGCGGCCCACGAACCGACCGGTCAGCGGCGCAGACTCTCGAGCCACGCGTTCGCGGTGTCGAGCCGGCGACGCAGCGCGGCCTCGTCGGCCTCACCGACCCGTTCGACCTGGCTCCGGCGGTTCAGCTCCGCGTTGACGGACCGGTGGTCCATCCCGGTGGACCGCACGAGCTCGAGCACCCGGTCGGCGTTCCACTGCCGCAGGTCCTTCTTGCGCGCGTGCTTGGAACGGAGATCCCCGAGCGCGGCCCGCGGGTCGGCGCCTCGGCCCGGGAGCGCAGGCGGTGGTGGCAGATCGACCGGCAGGCCGGCGAGCTCGTCCATCTCGACCACCACGTCTTCGTGAGGGTCGGTGCCGTCGTCGATCGACGACAGCGCATCGCCGCTGTCGCCGGTGTCCATCGCGGTGGACGACAACGCCTGGAACAACGACGGCTGCTCCTCGATCTCGACGGCCCGGGTCAGGTCGTCGAGCGCCGACTCCTTCTGGGCGTCGTTCGCGATCCGCTTGTCGATCGAGTGACGCCGTGTCTCGGCGAGGGTCGCGGCGTGATGTCGCAGACGAGGATCGTCGGGGACGAAGTAGTACGCCTTTTGCGACTTGTGCCCAGGAGTCCATCGAGCGATGCGGCCGACCGCCTGGCGGAAGAACAACGGCGTGATCGTGGTGGTGGCATGGACGGCCACCCGCAGGCGTGGAATGTCGACGCCCTCGGAGATCATCCGCACCGCGATCACCCACGGTTCGTCACTTTGCGCGTACTCGGCGATGACGTGGGAGGCCCGAGGATCATCGCTCACCGCGAGAGCGGGCCGCTCCCCCGTCCAGCGTTCCAGCAGATTGGCGATGCCGCGGGCGTGCTCCTGGTCCATCGCGATCACGAGACCACCCGCCTCGGGCGACTGTCGCCGGATCGATCGCAGTCGTTCATCGGCCTTGACCAGCACCGTCGACAGCCAGTCGCCGTCGACGCTCAGGGCGGTGCGCAACCGGGCACTGCGATCCTCCTGGTCGAGGTCGTCGCCGAAGCTCGCCTCTTTCAGCGAACCATCCGCCCCGATCCACTCCATGTGGCCGTCGAATCGCGGGAAGAAGACCGGCCGGACGACGCCACCGTCGACCAGCGCGCTTCCGTAGTCGTACTCGTAGTCCGCGACTGCGTCGCCGTGATCGCCGAGGGTGTAGGTGACGAACGGGATCGGAGCATCGTCGGAGCGAAACGGTGTGCCCGAGAGCAGAAGACGGGCGCCCGCACGCTCGAACGACTCCTCGACGCCGTCGCCCCAGGTCTTGTCACCACCGGCGTGATGGATCTCATCGAGGATGACGATGCCGCCCTCGCTCAGCGTGCGCAGGAGGCGGGACGAAGTGGCGGCCTGGGCGTAGGTCACGACGATGCCGTGCATGTCGGCCGGCACCGTCGGCTCGCGCCCCTCCCAGTCGGGCTCGAGGTGGAACCCGAACCGCTCGGCCGCCGACGCCCACTGCAGCTTCAGGTGCCGGGTGGGGACGACGACCACGAAGGGACGACGTTCCCCCGCCAGCCAGTGACGCACCGCCGTGAGGGCGAAGGTCGTCTTTCCGGCCCCCGGGCAGGCAACGGCGAGGAAGTCGCGATGCCCACCCTCGATGTCCTTTTCCCTGACGACCTTGTCGAGGAAATCGCGCAGGGCCGAGTGCTGCCATTTCCGAAGCGTGATCGACCGGGGCGCAGGCACGGCGGCCGACGATAGCCACGTGCGATGCGACCGCGGCGCACCCGGATCGGTAGATTCGCCGAATGGCCGACGCTGAAGAAACCGAACGTTCGATCGACGACGAGATCCGCCTCGACTACCACGGCAAGGTGGCGGTGATCACCATCGATCGCCCTCACGTCGGCAATGCACTCAACCCCCCGTGTCGCAACCGCATCCGCGATCTCTTCAACGAGTTCAACGTCAATCACCGGGCTCGCGCCGTCATCCTCACCGCTTCCGGAGAGAAGCTCTTCTGCCCGGGCGCCGACCTCTCCCACGTCTACGAGAACGACCGGGCCGACGACATTCCCGACCGGGTGATCGGCGACCCCCGCCGGATGATGATGGACGGTCAGTACACACTCTTCCCGGCCCTGCTCGACTGCGATGTGCCGGTCATCGCCGCCGTCAACGGCACGGCGGCCGGCATGGGCGCCCACCTGGCGCTCGCCTGCGATCTCGTGATCTGCGCCGACAACGCGAAGTTCGTCGAGGTGTTCGCCCGCCGCGGTCTCGTCCCCGACGCACTGGGTCCATGGCTGCTGCCGCGGATCATCGGTGTGCGTCGCACGATGGAACTGATGCTGTTCGCCGAAGACGTGTCGGCGGAGAAGGCGCTCGAATGGGGCCTTGCGAACAAGGTCGTCCCCCAGGGAGAGCTGATGGATGCAGCCATGGAATGGGCCGAGCGGCTGGCCGCCGGCCCGACCCGCTCGTTCGGCTTCACCAAGTGGCTGGTCAACCAGAGCCTCGACACCGATCGCAAGACGATGATGGAGAACGAGGCGCTCGCCGTCGAGCTCAACACCTACACCGCCGACTCCGAAGAAGGCGTTGCGAGCTTCCGCGAGCGTCGCAACCCCGAGTGGAAGGGCTACTGAGGACCACTCAGGACGCGACGGAGGGGCCGCTGGCGACGGTCAGGGGTCCGGCGACGGTTTCGGGAGCGAAGACGTCGATCGTGAGGACACCGTCGACATAGACGTCGACATGGACATCGACGGTCAGGCCCGGGATTCCGTGGACCACGGAGAGGTTGGCGGTCCCGACGGCGCCTGCCGGAGACACGGCAAGCAGGCCGGTCGCCAAGAACGCGGACAACAGAACTGCGAGGATTCTTCGCATGCCGGATGGTCATTCGGGTGGGGTGTACCCCCTCTCCCACCCGACGCCGACCATCACATGCAACCCTGACCTCGGTTGGGCGACCGCTCAGGTCGCCCAACGATCGATGTGGACCGACGACTGCATCTGCCCGACGAGACCGACCTCGTCGAACATCGACGCCGTTGTCTGCCCGATCGCGTCGTCGGCCACCCGGTGCACGCCGTCGAGTCCGATCCAGGATGTGGTCGGCAGCCGGTTGATGTGGAGGCTGATGTCGGCGTTGATGGTGCGGTACTGCATGAACGGCAGGAACCCGCCGAGCTGGCTGCCCATGTCGGCCGCCGCGGCCGCCCACTGGAACGGCGTCGGCTCCTCGCCCGCGACGGTCCGGCACCGCAGCCGCATCCAGATCACGGCGGGCGAGCCCTCGCCCTGCCGACCCACCGAGCGCTCGTAGTCCATCGCGAACGCGAATCCGGGCGGCCTCCAGTCGGACCCCTCGGGAACCGCGAAGTCGTCCTGGGGCAGGGGCTCGCGCGGCGGAAGCGGCACCGGCGGCGGCTGGGCGGCGTCGTCGGGGATCTCGATCGTCGCCTCGCTGCGCATCAGCAGTGTCGAGGCGCGCGCGGCGAGCCGCTCGCCGTCGTAGAGGGCCGAGTCGATCACCGCGATGCGCTTGCCGGCCTTGACCGTGGTCGTCTCCCATCGCAAGGGCGTCAGCGGTACGGGGCTCAGGAGGTCGACCGTGAACCGAACCGGCCGCATCGGCACCGGCGTCTCGACCTGCTCGACCGCCCAGGCCAGGGTGGCGGCGACGGCACTGCCGTGCTGCGCATCGGGCGACCACGGCCCCCCGCAGAGGTAGGTCGGTTTGATCATGTCACCGTCGACCTCGACGAGATACGCGTCGGAGTCGACCCTTTGGTCGCGCCAGTCGGTCACGGAAGAAGTTGTATCGGCATCAGCGGAACTTCACGTCGAGGCCCTGGACGCCGCGGATGGTGATACGGGTCTGCCACGTCGGCTCTGCGGTGATCTCCCAGTGCTCGTAGCGGTCGAGGAGGCGGTCGAGCACGACTTGGGCTTCGAGCCGGGCGAGGGCCGCACCGAGGCAGTAGTGGATCCCCGAGCCGAATGACATGAGCTGGATGTCGTCGCGGGTCACGTCGAAGGTCTCGGGGTCGGCACACACCGCCGGGTCGCGGTTCGCGCCGGCCAGGAGGGTGATGATCGACGAACCCTTCTCGATCGTGACCCCGTCGATCTCGATGTCTTCGAAGACGTAGCGTCCGTCGAGCTGCACCGGCGGATCGAAGCGGAGGACTTCCTCGACCGCGTTGGGAATCAGCGAGCGGTCGGCTCGCACCTTCCGGAGCTGATCGGGATGAGCGACGAACTGGCGCACCATGTTGGCGAGCAGATGGGTGGTGGTCTCGAAGCCGGCGGCGTAGATGAGGAAGATGTTGGACTGCACTTCGGCCTCGGACAGGCGGTCCTCGCCATCGCTCGCCTGGATGAGCGCCGACAACATGTCGTCTCTGGGATCGGCCCGACGGGTGGCGATCAACTCGGCGAGGTACTCGCCGGCCTTCGCGCCGGCGATGTCGGCCTTCTCCATGATCTCTGCGGTCGCAGTCGGCTCGAGGGTCGGGACCAGGTCGGCGATCAGTGGGCGCAGCCAGTCGCGATCCTCTTCGGGAACGCCCACCAGGGCGCTGATCACGTTGGCCGGGAGCGGGAACGCCACCGCATCGACGAAGTCCCCTTCACCACCGAGGTCGTCGAGCAGCCCGTCGGTCATCTCGACCACCTCGCCACGAAGCTGCTCGACGCGACGAGGGGTGAACGCCCGACTGACCAGACCGCGGACGCGGGTGTGATCAGGTGGGTTCATGAAGAGCATCGGCCGGGCGTCGCCGGCACGCGACCGCCGTTCGGACCCGTCGACCGCGATGCGCGACACCGACGAGTCGTCGTCCATCGGGCTGCCACAGCGTGGATCGCGCAGCAGTGCCCTCGAGTTCTCGAACCCGGACACGACCCAGGTGTCGCCGACAGCCGTCCGGAAGATGGGCGCGGTCTCCCGCAGCTCCTTGTAGATCGCATGCGGATCGGCGATCGCGGCCGGATCCATCATCACCTTGAGCAGCAGTTCGTCGGGGCTGGCGGTCATGGGAAGACCCCTTTCAGTGAGCGGGTCGCGTCATCACGATGATGGATCACCTCGTGCAGGACAAACCGGGCGATGCCCCGCACGGTGAAATGCTCGCCGGGACGACGTTCGGCCGACCGGTCCCAGCTGTCGCCCTCGACCGAAGCGAGCGAAGCGGCGAAGGCGCGGGCGTTGGCGGTCATCGCCTCGATGACGAGCACGGGGACCTGCTCGTTGTAGCGGTCTTCGACAGCGGCGGCCTCGTGATCCCACCAGCCGAGCTCGGCGCAGTCGTCCTCGAGCATCCGTTGGACGCGCGCCGCCATCACCGGCAACAGGTCGCGAACATGACACGCGTACTCGAGCGCCGACCAGGTCTCGGCAGCCGGTCGCCGGCGGAGCATCACCGGATCGGCCGCCGCCACCGTTCGACCCCACCGGGCCACCTCGCGGACGATCTCCGGCCCCAGAGCGCGGTCGTCCACCGCGGCAGCGTCGGCACCGCAGTCGGGACATGCCTCGAACTGGCTCCGGGTCCAGTCGCGACCCTCGGCCATCAAGCTGCAGCGATCGCCGCGGCGATCTCGGTCGCGACGATCGCGTTGTTCTCGGCCAACGCGAGGTTGGCGGGAACACTGTCGCCTCCGGTCGCATCGGCGATCGCCGCCAGGACGAGTGGCGTCACGGCCGGCCCCCGCAGGCCGCGGACATCGACCTCGGCGAGCGCCGCATCGAGTGCGGCGGCGATGCGGGCGGGATCGAGTTCGGCAGACTCCGGGATCGGGTTCGCGACCAAGACGCCGCCCGGATGCCCGAGTGCGACGGCGCCGGCGAGCATGGCCGCCACCTCGGCGCCGGAATCGACGGATGCGGGAACCGCAACCCCGCTGTCGCGGGTGTAGAACGCCGGGAAGCGGTCCGTCCTCCAGCCGACGACCGGGACTCCGAGCGTCTCGAGATACTCGAGCGTCGCCGGCAGGTCGAGGAACGCCTTGGCCCCCGCCGACACGGTGACGACCGGGTGACGCGAAAGGGCGACGAGGTCGTGGCTGATGTCGCCGGTGAGCCCCGCGCCCCGGTGCACCCCTCCGATCCCTCCCGTTGCGAAGACCTGCACGCCCGCAGCGGCGGCGAGCGTCACGGTCGCGGAGACGGTCGTGACCCCGATGTCGAGGCCGGCTGCGACGGCGTGCGGGAGGTCCCGGGCCGCGACCTTGGTCGCGCCGGCGAGGACCCGTTCGACCTCTTCGTCGGCGACTCCCACGACGCCGGCGCCATCGATCACCGCGGTCAGCGCCGGAACCGCTCCTCCGGCTCGAATCGCCGCCTCGCACCGTGCGAGACACTCGACATTCGCCGGCGACGGCAACCCGAGACCGCTGAAGATCGTCGACTCGAGCGCCACGATCGCAACACCGTCGGCTCGGGCGGACTGCACTTCCTCACTGATCCGGAACGGCAACGTCATCTGCGGATTCTACGAGTGATCCGCTCCCGAGAACGCCGTTGCAATGCCGTCCGTTCTTCCCTATGGCGGAGATCGGGTCGCCGTTGTACCTTCCGCGCGATGACAATCACGCGGCGGCGATTCCTGGCGGGTTCTGCAGCATTCCTCGCGCTCACGGCGTGCACGGGACCACCGATACCCGGCACCAACATCGCGGTGCTGTATCTCGACGACATGCGCGAGGACGGGCTCGCGTTCATGCCGAAGACGATGGCGCGGTTCAACCACCGCTTCACCCAGTCCCGAGCGAATGGCGGGGCGTGTACCGACACCCGGCTCGGCCTCTTCACCGGCACCAACCTGAAGAACCACCCGTGGCCCTGGCATCTCACGGCCCTCCGACACGACGCGGCCAAGACGTGGGGTCCATGGATGCAGGCGGCGGGCTATCGGACGGGCCATTTCGGGAAATACATCACCTCGATCCACTGGAGCACGGGAATCCAGCCGGGCTGGGACACCTGGGCGACCTACACGGCCAACGGGCACGACGAGTTCACCTTCGAGGTCGACGAAGGACTCGTCCCACCCCAGCCCTATGCACCGGGCGGGCGCAACCTCGACTACATGATCGACGCGCTCATCGGCTTCGCGACGGCGGGTGGTGGGCCCTGGTTCGCGACATGGAATCCCCAGCATCCGCACACCATCACCGAAACCGGCGAGCTCCAGCCCCGACCCGAACACACAGGCCTCTGGACCGACCTGCCGTCGCCGGTGCCGGTCGACGAAGACGTCACCGGCAAGCCCGCCTGGATCCAGGCGCTCCCGCCGATCACACCGGAGATACGCGCCGACATCGAACGGGCACAGATGCAACAGGCTCAGGTACTCACCGGAGTCGACGACGCGATCGAACAGTTCTTCGTCGCACTCGAACAATCCGGTCAGCTCGACAACACCATCGTGATCCTGTCGTCGGATCAGGGGGTGCACTACGGCGAACACCGGTTCGGCGCGGCCTTCGGCGTGCCCGCAGCGGTCCAGAAGGTCACACTCTATGAACCGGTCGTGCGCACACCACTGCTCGTCACCGGTCCCGGCTTCCCTCCGGGCCAGACCTCCGTTCCCGTCACGCAGGCCGACATCACCACCACCGTCGTCGGTGTGGCCGGCGCCGTCCCGTCGCACCAACTCGACGGCATCGACCTGCGACTCGTTCGCCAGTTCGCGCCGGTGTTCGCGAACCGTTCCGTCCTGCTCCAGGCCCGAACCTTCTTCGAGCCGTGGCCGGGCCACGACAGCGTGGTGACCGGACCCGATCATCCCTCACTGCCGTCGATGAAGTTCGGTCGCCTCGACTCCGGCGAGATGGAGCTCTACGACCTCGCCGCCGATCCGGGTGAGTTCGTGAATCTGGCCGGCAATCCCGAATGGGCGACACAACAGGCCGGGCTCGACCAGCTCCTGAAGATCCATCTCGCCTGATTCCGAGATCCAGACACGAAATCGGCCGTCGGGGATCAGGGGCTAGCCGTCGCACCAACCGTGCGGTAGCAATACTGCTCGTGATCGACGTTCTGAAGTCCACATGGGAAGAGTTGACTGCGCCCGGCGCCCAGTTCGCCTGGTCCGAGCAGGAAGTGCGCGGCATGACCATGCGGGTCTTCGACGCCGCGCCGCCCGACATGCGGGTGCTCTGGGAGATGTCCGCGGCGTTCGGCGACAAGCCCTACATCGTCTTCGAAGACGAGATGATCACGTACGCACAGGCCCACGCGATCGTGCGCTCACTCGCCGACGTCCTCGCCAACACCCATGGTGTCGGCAAGGGCGACCGCGTCGCGATCGCGATGCGCAACTACCCCGAATGGGCTTGCGCCTACTGGGCGACGATCTCGCTCGGCGCGGCCGCCGTCGGCGTCAACGCCTGGTGGACCAGCGCCGAGCTCGATTACGGCCTGAGCGACTCCCGCCCCAAGGTCGTCATCGCCGACGACGAGCGGCTCGAGCGGCTGATCCCCGTACTCGACTCGCTTCGTGCCGAGGCGCCGATGCACGTCATCGCCGTACGGTCCGATCGCGAGCTGCCCGACGACGCCAGCCGTTGGGACGACGTCGTCGACCCGGCCAACGCCCCCGAGAGCCTGCCGACGGCCGACATCCACCCCGACGACGACATCTGCATCTTCTACACGTCGGGCACGACCGGCTTTCCCAAGGGGGCCCAGCTCACCCACCGGGGATCGGTGCACAACATCCTCCACCTCGCGTTCGCCAACACGAGCGCCGCGATCGCCAAGGGCAAGCTCGCCGAGGCCGGTCAGGTCAGCAACGAAAAGGCCGCCGAAGCCGACCCTGCGATCATGGTCCCCACACCGCTGTTCCACGTCACGGCCAACAATTGTGTCCTCCATCCCGGCACCCTCACCGGCGCCAAGCTCGTGTTCATGCACAAGTGGGACGCCGGTCGAGCCCTCGAGCTGATCGAGCGCGAGAAGGTCGCGACGTTCACCGGTGTCCCGACCATGAGCCGGGAGATGCTCATGCACCCCGACTGGGAGATCCGCGACACGTCGACGATGGCGTCGATGGGCGGCGGTGGCGCGGCGCTGCAGCCCGACCTGGTCGAGAAGATCGCCGATGCCAAGGGCGCCGTGAAGCCGAGCACCGGCTACGGCCTCACCGAGACGAGCGGCATCATCACCGCCGTCGGCGACATCTTCTTCAGCCTCCGCCCCACGTCAGCGGGCCTGATCATGCCGACGATCGAGGCGAAGGTCATCGACGAGGACGGCAACGATCTGCCCGCCGGTTCGCGCGGCGAACTGTGCGTGAAGGGCCCCGTCGTCGTGAAGGGGTACCTCAATCGCCCCGAGGCGACGGCCGAAGCGATCCAGGACGGCTGGTTCCGTACCGGCGACATCGTCCACATCGACGAGGACGGTTTCGTCCACATCGTCGATCGGGCCAAGGACATGGTCCTGCGCGGCGGGGAGAACGTCTACTGCGCCGAGGTGGAAGCAGCGATCTACGAACACCCCGCCGTCGCCGAGGCCGCCGTGTTCGGCGTGCCCGACGACCGCCTCGGCGAAGCCGTCGGGGTGGCGATCTTCCTGGCCGACGGCGCGTCGCTCACCGCCGACGAACTCGCCGCCTTCCTCGAACCGAGGATCGCGAAGTTCAAGATCCCCGAACACGTCTGGTTCCGCGACGACCCGCTTCCCCAGAACGCCAACGGCAAGTTCCTCAAGCGCCAACTCCGCGAAGAACTCGCCCCCACCCCCTGACCCCACCCAACCCCCCACCCCACCCCACCCCACCCCCCGGCTTTTCTGACGTCGGAATCCCGTATGGCGCGATTGCGCCGTCAGAAAAGCCGGGAGGTCAGGTGTTGCCGCGGTCTTGCGTGACGCGGTCTTGCATGAAGGGGAACTCGGCGCGGACCCGGGCGACCTCGGCGGGGTCGATGTCGCCGAAGATCGTGGCGATCTCGCTCGCCGGTGCTTCGGTGACGGCGCCGAGCGGATCGATGATCCGCGTATCGCCCGTGTAGTCGAGCCGGCCGGCTGAGCCGACACGGTTCACGCCCACGACATACGCCTGGTTCTCGATCGCTCTCGCCCGCAGCAGGGTCGTCCAGTGTTCTCGCCGCACCGCCGGCCAGTTCGCGGGGACGAGGTAGCAGTCGGTGGTCGGCGCCGGATCCCAGAACAGGTCCGCGAAACGCAGGTCGTAGCAGATGAGCGGCGTGATGCGGACGCCGTCGATCTCGACGGTCAGCCGATCGCGCCCGGCCGCGTAGTGCGCATCCTCGCCGGCATACGTGAACGGGTGGATCTTCGCATACCGATGGTCTTCCCCGTTCGGGCCGGCCATCAACAACCGGTTGGTCGGCCGGTCGTAGCCGTCGGTGTGTTCGGGGAACGAGCCGACGACCCATGCGCCGGTCCGAGCAGCGGTCTCGTGCATGAAGGCCGCCGTGGGTCCGTCGGGGCGCTCGGCGATCTCGACCGAGTTCATGGAGAAGCCGGTCGACCACATCTCTGCGAGCACCACCATCCCGGCACCCTCGTCGACCGCCATGTCGATCATCGGGGTGATTGCGGCGAAGTTCTCCACCGGCTGCTCCCACACGATGTCGTGCTGAATCGCCGCGATCCGCAGCATCAGAACACCTCCACCGAGACGAGCCGACGGACAGCCTCATCGAGCACCTCGTCCTTCTTGCAGAAGGCGAAACGCACGAGGTGTCGGCCCTCGTCCACACTGTCGTAGAAGACCTGCGTGGGGACGGCGACGACGCCCGCCGTCGTCGGCAGCGACATGCAGAACTCGATCCCGTCGGTCGCGCCGACCGACCGGATGTCGACCGTGACGAAATAGGTGCCCTGGGGACGGATCGTGTCGAACCCGGCCGCCTCGAGGCCTGCGCACAGGCGCTCGCGCTTGGTCGCCATCTCGGCGGTGTAGCGGTCGAAGAAATCGTCGCCGAGTCGCAACCCGACGGCGATCGCGTGTTGCCAGGGTCCGCCCGACGCGAAGGTGAGGAACTGTTTCGCGGTTCGGACCGCGTTGATCAGCGGCGCCGGGCCGCACGCCCAACCGATCTTCCACCCGGTGAACGAGAAGATCTTCCCGGCCGACGAGATCGTGACGGTGCGTTCGGCCATCCCCGGCAGGGTCGCGATCGGGATGTGGCGGTGGTCGTCGTAGACGAGGTGTTCGTAGACCTCGTCGGTCACGACGATCAGGTCGTGGTCGACACAGATGCGGGCGATCGTCTCGAGCTCCCCGAGGCCGAAGACCTTGCCGGTCGGATTGTGCGGGCTGTTGAGGAGCAGCACCTTCGTCCGTGGGGTGACGGCCGCCTCCAACTCGGCGGGATCGACGGCGAACTCGCGGCCACGAAGGGTCACCACCCGACGGGACGCGCCGCTCATGGCGATGCCGGCCGCATAGCTGTCGTAGTAGGGCTCGAACGTGACGACCTCGTCGCCGGGCCCGGTCAGGGCCAACAACGAGGCGGCGAGCGCTTCGGTGGCGCCGGTGGTGACGAGGATCTCCTCGTCGGGGTCGAACACCTGACCCCGGTGATGGCTGCGGTGATGGGCGATCGCCTCCCGCAACGCCGGGATCCCGGCGAGCGGTGGGTACTGATTGTGCCCGTCGCGGATCGCGGTGATCGCCGCCTCGGAGACCTCACGCGGCCCGTCGGTGTCGGGAAACCCCTGGCCCAGATTGACCGCCCCGGTCTCGGCGGCCAGCGCCGACATCGAGGAGAAGATCGTCGTCCCGAAACCCTGGAGGCGCTCGGTCAGAAATGGCGCCGTCTCGCCGGGAGTGGTCACGGCCGAAAGTGTAGGAGCTGGCCGCGAGCACGGCCCTACTCACACGTTCCTCACAGATTCCTGGCAGAAAACGCGGATCGATCTCTCGAAGCTCTTACCTCGGCTCACCACAGTGTGTTCCCAGAGAGGCAACCCAACCCGATCCCCCCGGATCAGCCCAACCCAGAACAGGAACATGATCACCATGCAGAACAAGACCCTCGCCACCGCCGCCGTTGCATCGACCCTCGGTGGAGCGCTCGCCGGCGCCACCCTCCTCGCCCCCGGCCTGGCAGGCGCGCAGGACGACGTCGACGCCCCGGATGCGGTCGAAGAGACCGTTCGTCCGGAAGCCGGCGACCGCATCACCGAGGCGCTCCAGGGTCTCGTCGACGACGGCACCATCACCCAAGCCCAGCTCGATGCCGTCGTCGAGACCCTCCTCGCCGCCCGCCCCGAAGGCGGCATGCGCGAGCATGGTGGCCGGCACGGGTTCGAGGGTGGCGCCGACATCGCCGGAATCCTCGGCCTCGATCAGAGCGAACTCCGCGATGCCATCGCCGGCGGCCAGTCACTCGCCGATGTCGCCGCCGCTCAGGGCGTCGACACCCAGGACCTGATCGACGCGCTCGTCGATGCCGCCGAGGAGCGGGTGTCCGGCGCTCTCGAGAACGGTCGCATCGACCAAGAGAAGGCCGACGAGATCCTTGCCAATGCCGAACAGCGGGCCGAAGACCTCGTCAACGGCGACGTGAGCTTCGAAGGTCGCCGTGGCCGCGGAGGCCCCCGTGGCGAGGTCGGCGGCGACATCGCCGTGCCGGATGCCGACGCCTGAGTCGGACTGATCCGCCCAGCCGGGATGCCGGGACCTTCGGGTCCCGGCATCTTCGCGTGTGCCCCGGATCGACCGAGGGCTTACGTTGCACGGGTGCGCCTCCCTGATCGCCTCCACGCCCTGGCCGGACGCACCCCGGAGCGACTCACCGCTCCGTTCCCCCGAGGCGACGCCGCCGTGCTGCTGCTCGTCGTGCACGAGCCCGGCGGTGTCCCCGGCATCGTGCTGACTCGGCGCAGCGCGGACCTGCGCACCGATCCGGGATTCGTCGCCTTCCCGGGTGGGCGAATCGACCCGGGAGAATCCCCCGAGGACACGGCCCGACGCGAGTGTGAGGAGGAGGTCGGCATCAGCGCGGCCCGCATCAGCATTCACGGACGCCTCGACGAGACGTGGAACGGCGCCGGGTTCCGCATCGTGCCGATCGTCGCCTCGACCAGAGGACCGATCGCCCTACGTCCCCGGGAAGCCGAGGTGAGCGCGGCTGCCGTGGTCCCGCTCGCTGCGATCACCGACGACGCGCACCACGAGACGCTGCGGGTCCACATCGAGGGCCGCGACTTCCACGACGACGTCATCGACTTCACCCATGACGACGTGCCCTGGCGGCTCTACGGCCCGACGGCGGACATCGCCCGCGACCTCGCGACCTGGCTGCGGGGCGGCGACCGACGCCGACGCGCCCGTCGCCAAGCCGAACTCGACCACTTCGCCGCCATCCGAGCGTGGGCGGGACCGACGGGCGGCTCCTGAGCGCTCAGGTCGCCGGCAACCCGACACGGGACCGCCACTCGTCCAGCCGCGCCTCGAGGTCGATGCGCACGGCCGGGTCGTCGGCCAGCCGGTTGTCGAGCTCGAACGGATCCTCGGCCAGGTTGTGCAGGGCGATCGCGTCGCCCGAACCACGTGCGGCGACGAACTTCCAGTCACCGTCGCGCACCATCGTCCAGTCGTTGCCGCCCGCCATCTCCGAGAACACCGGATGGTGGGGTCGATTCGCTCCGGACCGGACCATCGCCATGATCGACGATCCCGACGCCGACGGCTCGGCGGGGGCGTCCAGCCAGTCCAAAACGGTGGGCAGGATGTCGACGCCTGCCGCGACCGGCGTGTCGATCGCAGCGGCGATCGGCGCGCCCGGTGCCCGCACGATCATGGGAACGCGGGTCGACTCCTCCTCCCATCGGCCCTTGTTCATCGCGCCGTGGCTGCCGCCCATCTCGCCATGGTCGCTCGTGAAGATCACGAGCGTCTCCTCGTCACGACCCAAGCTGCGCAGTTCCCGGAGGATACGACCGACCTCGTGATCGAGTTGGGTGACCATCGCCGCATACTGCTGCCAGAACAATCCGAGCGATGTGCCGTAGCGGTGGTAGTTGGGATCGGTCTCGATCGGCTGCGGACTGGCCGGGCTGTAGGTGGGTGTGAACACCTGCTCGGGCGACGTGACGTTGTCGCGCAACGAGATCTCGACGCCGCGATACATCGCCTCGAAGGCGGGATCGGGCTGGAGCGGGTAATGCGGGCTGAGGAAACTCACGAACAGGCCGAAGTCCCGTTCCGCAGGGATCTCCCGCAGGCGTTCGATCGCGATGTCGGCAGTGACCCGGGTGCGGTGCCCACCGACGAACTCGCGACAGATCTCGTCCTCGTCCCAGAACCGGATCCCCTCGAGATAGTCGTTGTGGCTCTGGTAGCCGACGAAGCGGGTGAAGCCGCAACGCTGCTCGCGACGCACCGCCATGTCGTAGAACTCGTACAGGTGCCACTTGCCGACATAGCTCGTCCACAGGCCGTGATCGTTCAACGCGTCGGCCAGGCACCGGGTGCCCGGCTCCGGGCCCTGCAGGAACGACGTGATCCCGGTCTCTGCGCCATAGCGACCCGTCATGAGCACCCCTCGGTACTGGGTGCAGACGGGGAACTCCACATAGGCATTGCGGAAGAGCGCACCACCCGCAGCCAGCGCGTCGAGATTGGGCGTGCGGATCTCCGGGTGGCCCATGCATCCGAGCGCGAACGCCTGGAGTTGGTCGGCGAGTATGAACAGCACGCTGCGACGATCGGGCATCGCCGGTGGCTTATCACACGGTCATCCGTCGACGGTCGGGATCACGAGACCGATGGCGGCGCCGCCGTCGGGTGATGGCCCGGCGAACACCGAACCACCGTGGGCGTCGGCGACCTGGCGCACGATCGCGAGGCCCAGCCCGGAACCCGGCAGCGTCCGGCTCGACTCGAGACGGTGGAACCGGTCGAAGATCCGATCCCGGTCCTCTTCGGGAATCCCGGGACCGCGGTCGTGAACCGTCAGTCGGCCGGCGTCGACCTCCACGCGGATCGGCGACCCGGGAGGTGAGAACTTCGCCGCGTTGTCGACCAGGTTTCGCACCGCACGCGCGATCGCATCGGGACGGGCCTCGACCACCACGGAGCGCGTCGTGACGACGTCGATCTCCCGGCCGGTACGTCGCCGGGCCCGCTCGACGACCGTCTCCGCCACCTCCGACAGCGTGAGGGGGGCCAGGTCCTCGTCATCGCGCACGTCGGTGGCGAGATCGACGAGCTCGGCCACGAGATCGCTCAGCTCACCGAGCTCCGCATCGAGATCGGCGACGACCGCATCACGATCCTCGTCCGACAGCACATGGCCGCGTCGCAGCACGTCGACATTGGTCCGCAGGCTCGTCAGCGGGGTGCGCAGTTCGTGCGACGCGTCCATCACCAGCTGGCGCTGCTGGCGCCGCGACGACGACAGCGCATCGAGCATCGACGTGAAGCTCGCCGACAGCCGCCCGACCTCGTCCCCACCCGATGTCGCCGCCACCCCCCGATCGAGGTCACCGGTGCGGGCCACGTACTCGGTCGCCTCGGTGAGCTCCGTGATCGGCCGCACCGTCCGCCCGGCCAGGAACCACGCCACGATCCCGGCCCCGAGGATCGCGGCCAGACCGATCGCGAGCGTCCGCGCCCTCAGCGACGCGAGCACGGCGTCGACCTCGTCGAGCGAACGCGCGTACTGGACGAAACCCAGATTCGGCAACGACCTCGTGACCACCCTGACGTCGCCGTCGGCAGCCGTGCCGTTCGACAACACCGGACCCGAACGCGCCTGCTCCAGGAGCGCCGGGTCGGTCGCCGCGTCGAACGCGGCGTCGAGGACCAACCGGACCTCACCCGACTCGTCGAGCACCCGCGCCAACACATCGAACCCCACCGTCCGCCCGAAGGGATCGGTGCGGCCACCTCGGAGACGAGAACCGAGATCCCCGAAACGCTCGAACTGCTGGAGCCGCGCCAGGTCCTCGTCCGAGATCGGCCGCGCCTGCGCACCTTCCGGGCGCAGCGCCTCGGCCCGCCCCACCAGATCGGCATCGATCTCACCCACCAGCGCCGACTGGGTGCTGCGATGCACGAACACCCCGACCACGAGCACGACCGCAGCGACGACCACCGCGACCACCACGACGATCCGAACCCGCAAGCTCACTGCTCGCCCTCCCGGGCGACGGTACTCATTGCTCGCCCTCCCGGGCGACGTAACCCAACCCGCGGACGGTGTGGACCAGACGCGAACCGCCGTCCGCCTCGAGCTTCTTGCGCAGATACCCCACATAGACGTCGAGCGTCTTCGACTCGGAGTCGAGCTCACCACCCCACACGCGCTCGTAGAGCACATCCCGGCCGAGCACGACTCCGGCATTGCGCACCAGCACCTCGAGGAGGTCGAACTCCGTTCGGCTCAGATCGAGGACCCGACCGCCACGGTCGACCCGCCGACCTTCGAGGTCCATCACCAGGTCGCCCAATGACAGGCCGCCGTCGTCCACGACCGCGCTGCGTAGCCGAGCGCGAACCCGCGCCAGCAGCTCTTCGAGGGCGAACGGCTTGACGAGATAATCGTCGGCTCCGGCATCGAGCCCCGCCACGCGATCGCCGACCTCGTGACGAGCGGTGAGCATCAGGATCGGCGTGTCATCGCCTCGCGCCCGGATCGTCCGACACACGGTGAGCCCATCGACGTTGGGCATCGACACGTCGAGCAGCAACAGGTCGGCGCGACGGTCGCGTTGCAGCTCGAGGGCTCGGGCGCCGTCGTTCGCCGTGACCACCTCGTAGCCCTCCAGCTGGAGTGCCCGATCGAGGCTGTCGCGAACTCGACGGTCGTCCTCGGCGATCAGGATGGTGGGCACGCGACCAGCGTCGCACACGATGGTGAGAGAACAGTGAGACCGCCGACGCGACAACGCCCCTCATAGTCACGTCGAAACAGCCGAGCCTTGGCCATGACTTCGCGCTCGACGCAGCTCGAGACGACGGCGCCGCACCGGTCCCGCGGAATCACGACGCCCGTGTGTCGCCTGGGTATCGACGGTCTCCCCGTGCCCCGCCTTCGGGGCCGGATCCACGAGATCGCCGTCGCCCCGCTCGCCCTCGCGGGGACCGTCGCCGGCCTCGACGCACCCACCGCCGCCTCCCGCGTCGCGCTGGCCATCTTCACGGGATCGACCATCGCGATGCTTTCGGCGTCGGCCACCTACCACTGCCATTCCCACACATTCGAACGCAAGCTCGCAACGCGCCGCCTCGACCATGCGATGATCCATGCCGCGATCGCCGGGGCCCAGACCGCCTACTGGATGCTCGTCGCTCCCCCGGTCGTCGCCACCGTGGCGATCATCACCGTCTGGCTGCTCGCCGGAGCCGGCATGATCCACAAGCTCAGCCGCCTCACCCTGGCCGGTGCCGCGAGCAGCCGACTCTACGTGGCACTCGGATGGACGGGAATCGCGATGGTCCCCTTCCTCATCCGGGCCGACGACCCGCTCGTTTTCGGTGCGGTACTGGCCGGCGGGCTGGTCTACACCGTCGGCGGCGTGATCCTCGCCGGACGACATCTCGACCTGTGGCCCCGGGTCTTCGGCTACCACGAAGTCTGGCATCTGATGGTCGTGATCGGTGCCATCGCCCACTTCGCGGGACTCGTTCGTCTCTCGGCAACCCTGACGTAACCGGGAGTCATCTCGCGCCAACGGCACACCGATAGGGTCAGCGGGTGCGAATTCTGGTGACCAACGACGACGGCATCGACTCGATCGGACTCCATGTGCTCGCCCGGGCCATGAAACCGTTCGGCGATGTGGTGATCGCCGCCCCCGACGAGGAGTACTCGGGATATGGCGCGGCCATCGGTTCGATCTGGCTGATGAAGCCCGAAGTGCATCGCACGCACATCGACGGGATCGACGAAGCGTGGGCAGTCACCGGCGCTCCGGCGCTGTGTGCGATGTTCGCCCGTCTCGGGGCCTTCGGCGACATCGACCTGGTCGTGTCGGGCATCAACCCGGGCGCCAACGTCGGACGCAGCGTCTACCACTCCGGCACCGTCGGCGCCTGCCTCACCGCCCGCAACGGTGGCATCAGCGCCGTCGCCGTCAGCCAGTCGGTCGACTCCTGGGGGGTCGAGGGGCAGGCGATGGAGGCGGTGCTCGAGAACCAGCAGTGGCAGGGGGCCGCCGATGTCGCCGCCGTCGTGGTCGAGCAGCTCCTCGCCGACCTGCCCACCCAACCCGTCGTCGCCAACATCAACGTGCCCAACCTCCCCGCCGCCGAGATGAAGGGCTGGCGCCGGACCGATGTCGGCACCGCGCCTCCCCGGTCCATGGCCCAGGCGTCGCTCACCCCGAAGAAGGGGCACGACGGCGCGTTCCACGTCGAGATGTCGTGGGGTGATGCACTCCAGACACCGTCGAGCGACGACACCGGCGCGGTCATGGACGGCTATGCGTCGCTCACCTGGCTCGGAGCGCTCGAAGCCGTCACCCCCGAGCCGAGCGCCGCACACGAGGCCGAAGCCGCGCTCGAGACCTACTTCTCCTGAGTCGCAGTGCTGACCGCCAGCGGAATCTCGCGCTCCTACGGTCCCCGGACACTCTTCGAGGACGTCACCCTGCAGCTCAGCGCGGGGCGACGGATCGCGCTCGTCGGCGGCAACGGCACGGGCAAGACGTCACTCATCGAGATCCTCGTCGGCGACGCCGATCCCGACACCGGCTCGATCACGCGCCCGCGCGACATGGTGCTCGGCTACCTGCCCCAGGACCTCGTCGACACCGCCACCGGCACGGTGATGGAGGAGGTGCTGGCCGGCGCCGGTGAGCTCACCGCACTCTCCGACCGGCTCCACGAGCTCGAAGCGCTCATGGGTGACCCCGAGGCCGACCAGGACAAGGTGCTCTCCGACTACGGCGACGTACAGGGACGTTTCGAGGCGATGGGTGGCTACGCCCTCGAGGCCGAGGCCCACAAGGTGCTCGCCGGCCTCGGCTTCAAGGACGCGGCGGTCAACCGGCCGGTCCGCGAACTCTCGGGTGGATGGCGGATGCGTGTGGCCCTGGGCCGGCTGCTGCTCGCGAAGCCCGACGTGCTCATCCTCGACGAGCCGACCAACCATCTCGACGTCGACTCCGTGGCCTGGCTCGAACAGCAGCTCGCGACCTGGCCCGGTGCCCTCCTCTTCGTCAGCCACGACCGCGATTTCATCGATGCCGTCGCCGACCGGGTGGTCGAGCTCGCCGAGGGCACTGCCCTCGAGTACGTGGGCGGCTTCGCCGAGTTCGTGGTGCAGCGCGAGGAACGACTGCAACGAATCGAGGCCGCCGCGGCGCGCCAGGCCCGCCAGATCGCGAAGGTCGAGCAGTTCGTCGACCGGTTCCGCTACAAGGCGACGAAGGCCCGTCAGGTCCAGAGCCGCATCAAGACCCTCGAGAAGCTCGAGAAGATCGAGGTACCGACCCGCAAGGAGCTGATCGCCCGGTTCAGCTTCCCCGAACCTCCCCGCTCATCGCGGACCGTGGCGGAGTTCCATGACGCGACGGTCGGCTACGAGACCGGCGTCCCCGTCGTCTCCCACGTGTCACTCGCGATCGAGCGGGGGCAGACCGTTGCGCTCGTCGGGCCCAACGGCGGCGGCAAGACGACCTTGCTCAAGCTGATCCTCGGCGACCTCGCTGCGACCGACGGGACGGCCGAGCTCGGCAACAACGTCTCGGTCGCCACGTTTCATCAACACCAGGCCGACGAACTCGATCTCGACAAGACGGTCATCGAGGCGTTCTCCGGCGGGATCGACGCAGGCAAGCGCAACCTGCGCACCGTGCTGGGCTCGTTCGGCTTCCCGGGCGACGCCGCCGATCGACACGTCCGCGACCTCTCCGGCGGCGAGCGCACGCGACTCGCGCTGGCCCGCACGATGATCGAGCCGGTCAATCTCCTCGTGCTCGACGAACCGACGAACCATCTCGATCTGCCGAGCTGCGACGTGCTCGAGGACGCCCTCACCGCCTACCCCGGCACAGTGCTCCTGGTCACCCACGATCGCCACCTCATCCGCAATGTCGCCGATGCCCTCATCGAGGTGCGCGACGGCACGGCCACCTGGCACACCGGTGTGCCCGACGACGTCTTGACCCCACCCGACCCCAACAAGGTCAACAGCGGCAAGGGTCTGACCGGCAGGGGTTCGACCGGGAACAGTTCGACCGATGATCGGGCTGCCCGCAGTGACGGGTCCAAGGGTGGGCCACAACGCCAGAAGGCCCCGAACCGTCAGGGTTCGTCGGAGCTGCGCAAGCGCGTCAACAAGCTCGAGAAGGACCTCGAGAAGACGGAGGCGCGCGTGGCCGAACTCCACGACCAGCTCGCCGACCCCGACATCTACGACCAACCCGAGGAAGTCCATCGGCTTGCCACCGAACACGAGCGCCTCCAGCAGAGAGCGGCTGCGCTCCTCGAGCAGTGGACGGCCGCGGCGGAGCAACTCGAGGACAACGGGACCTAGGTCCCTAACCGACCCCTCCCGACGATGCCCACCATCCAAGTGGGAACCGAAGGAGGATCCATGACCGACAACCGCTCCACCCCGCTGTTCGACGACGACGGCAAGCTCCGCATGCATCGCTTCATCGTGGCCACGATCAGCTCCGCGTTCGTCATCGCCGCCGCAGTCGCGGTCGCGATGCACACCGCCGATCCGTCCGGTGGTTGGAACGTGGCGCTCGGCGTCGGTGCGATGATCGGATTCTGGACCGGCCCGCTCGCCGGCGCGCTCATCGGCAACGGGTTCCACGAGATCATGGCGGACCGCGCCGAAGCGCACCACGCTCCCTCGTCGGCCTCGTAGGCTCGGCCGGGCGGCGGGCACCCGATGCCCATCCGACCCAGGGGTTACCGTGGCGTTCCATGACGCTGCCACCGCGGCCGGACGGGCCACTCCGGGTCATCATCGACACCGACACCGCCAACGAGATCGACGACCAGTTCGCGCTCGCGTGGGCGCTCATGTCCCCCGACCGTCTGTCGATCGAGGCCATCCATGCAGCACCCTTCTGCCATGGGCACTACTTCGAGGTCGTCGACGCCGCCGCCCAACGACGGGGCGGCGAGCGCACCCGGATGGAACGGCTCAGCGCGCACATCGGCCCCCAGCGACGGTCCAGGATGCGGGACGAACGCTCGGCCGAGCACGGCGAGCGGCGCTCCCGTGAGGAGATCCAGCGGGTTCTCGACGCGATGGATCTCGATGTGCCGCCCCCGGTGGTGGCCGGCAGCACCCGCTTCATGGCGTCGCCGACCGACATCGTGGAGAGCGATGCCGCCCGCAATCTGATCACCCGTGCCCACCACGGCGACGGCCCGCTCTACGTGGCCACGATCGGCGCGCCGACCAATGTCGCCGCCGCGCTGCTCATCGACCCGTCGATCGCCGAGAAACTCGTCGTGATCTTCCTGGCCGGCTATCCGTCGGCGTCGCCGCACGCCGACGACAGCTTCAACCTCGTCCAGGACCGGCACGCGTCCAACGTGTTGTTCGAGTCGGGGGTGCCGCTCCTCTATCAGCCCGGCTACCACGTGGCCGAGGTGCTCGGCTTCTCGCTCCCCGACAGCGAACGCTGGCTCGAGGGCCACGGGGCGCTCGGCGACCTCCTCCACGAGATCTACCGCACCAACCCGATCGACGGCGATGTCGATCGGGTCGGACGGAGTTGGGTGCTCTGGGACATCATCGCGATCGCGTGGCTGCTCGATCCCGCCTGGGTGCCGACATTCGAGACGACGAGGGCCCGGGTCGACGATCGCCACACCTGGCAACCGGTCGAGGGCCGGATGCACGAGGCCTACCGGGTCGAGCGCAACGACATCTTCGGCGACTTCCTCGCGAAGCTCCACGCACGTGCCTGAGCCGATCTGGACGCCCGACCCCGAGCGCGCGTCGGCGACCGAGATGGCCCGATTCGCGGCAGCCCATGGCCATCGCGACTACACGGCGCTGCACGCCTGGTCGGTCGGGGATCCCGAGGGGTTCTGGGCAGCCGCCTGGGACGACCTCGGCGTCGTCGGTGAGCGCGGCGAACGAACCCTCGTCCGCGGCACGGAGCTCATCGACACGCGCTTCTTCCCCGATGCCCGGCTCAACGTGGCCGAGAACCTTCTCGCCCACCGCGGCCCAGAACCGGCCCTCGTGTTCCACTCCGAGGACGACTCGATCATCCGCGTGTTCAGCCGCGACGAACTCCGTCTCATGGTCGGTCGCCTCCAGGCGGCGCTCATCCGCGTCGGCGTCGTCGAGGGCGACCGGGTCGCCGCGTGGATGCCCAACATCCCGGAGACCTACGCACTCATGCTCGCGGCCGCCGCGATCGGCGCAACGTTCTCGTCGACCTCACCCGACTTCGGTGTCGACGGAGTGGTCGACCGCTTCGATCAGGTCGAGCCGAAGGTGTTGTTCGCGTGTGACGGCTACCTCTACGGCGGCAAGGTCCACGACCGACTCGGTTCGCTGCCCGAGATCGTCGCTGCCTTGCCGAGCGTCGAGCAGGTCGTGATCGTGCCCTTCTTCGGCGGCGGCACGACCGGCGACGTTCCGGACGCGGTCATGCTCGACGACTTCGTTGCCGGGATCGAGCCGCAGGAACCCGTCTTCACGGCACTGCCGTTCGATCACCCGTGGTACGTGCTGTTCAGCTCGGGGACCACGGGCAAGCCCAAGTGCATCGTCCACCGGGCCGGTGGGGTCCTTCTGAAGCATCTCGTCGAACACCGACTCCACTGCGATGTCGGGCCCGGCGACCGCGTGTTCTACTTCACGACCGCCGGCTGGATGATGTGGAACTGGCTCGCCTCCGGTCTGGCCTCGGGCGCGACCCTCGTGTTGTACGACGGGTCACCGTTCCACCCGGACGGCAATCGACTCTTCGACCTGGTCGACGCGACCGGCATCACCCTCTTCGGCACGTCGGCCAAGTTCATCGAGGCGCTCGGAAAGTCGGGGCTGCGGCCGATCGACACGCACGACCTGTCGACGGTGCGCACCATCACCTCCACCGGCTCGACGCTCGTCCCGGAGGGCTTCGAGACCGTCTACGACGCGGTCAAACGCGACGTGCACCTCGCGTCTATCTCGGGCGGCACCGACCTCTGCGGTTGCCTCGTCGCCGGCGACCCGACGTCGCCGGTCCACGCCGGCGAGATCCAGCGTCCCGCCCTCGGACTCGCGATCGACGTGGTCGACGAGCTCGGCAACCCCGTGCCGGTGGGCGTGAGAGGCGAGCTCGTGTGTGCCAACGCGTTCCCCTCGATGCCGCTCGGCTTTCACGACGACCCCGGCGACCGTCGCTACCGCGCGGCCTATTTCGAACGCATGCCCGGCATGTGGCACCAGGGCGACTTCGCCGAGTGGACCGAGGCCGGCGGGATCGTCATCCACGGCCGCAGCGACGCCACGCTCAATCCCGGTGGAGTCCGCATCGGCACCGCTGAGATCTACCGCCAGGTCGACAAGGTGCCCGAGGTCCTCGAGGCGATCGTCGTCGGCCAGCAGATCGACGGCGACACACGGGTCGTCCTGTTCGTGGTGCTCCGCGACGGCACGACGCTCGACGACGAGCTGACCCGGCGCATCAGGGCGGAGGTCAGAGCCGGAGCCACGCCACGCCACGTCCCGGCGGTCGTCGGCCAGGTCACCGAGATCCCCCGCACCCGCAGCGGCAAGATCGTCGAACTGGCGGTCCGGGCCGTCGTGCACGGCGACGACGTGGCGAACACCGAGGCGCTCGCGAATCCGGAGGCGCTGGAGCAGTTCCGTGACCACCCGGCACTGCGGCGGGATCGGGCGCATCGGGAGTCCGGATCGTAGAGTCTCGCCCATGGCCGAATCCGCGAAATCCGTCAGCCCCGCCATCATCGACGACCCCGCCGACGTCACGGCCCTCTGGCTCGGCCAGGTCCTGGCGAGCTGTGGCCACGAGGTCGCCATCTCGTCGATCCACCGTGAGTCCGTGGGGACCGGGCAGATGGCCCACAACGAACGCTACCGATTCACCTTCGACGGCGACGCCGGCGATGCCCCGGGATCGGTGGTCATCAAGTTCCCGTCTCCCAGCGAGGAGAGCCGCGCCGCGGGCGGGTCCGGTGGCTATCGCAACGAGGTGCGCTTCTACACCGATCTCGCGGCCGACCTCTCGGTCGTCGTCCCCGGTTGTCTCCACGGCGCCGTGTCCGACGACTCGACCTCGTTCACCCTGGTCCTCGAGGACCTCGCGCCGGCCCGGCAGGGAGATCAGATCGACGGCGCATCCGATGACCAGATCCTGCTCGCGGTCGAGAACCTCGCCGGCCTCCACGCCCCGCGGTGGGGCGACCCGACACTCGCCGACATCGATTGGCTCCAGTCGAGCGGCGGCGAAGCAGTCGCCTATGTCGAGCTCTTCACACCGATGTTCATCGATCGCTACCAGCACCGGCTGAGTGATCGGGCCCGCATGGTGTTCCAGGAGTTCGGCGCGAAGTCGGCCGCATGGATCGAACGCGAGCCGTCCATCCCCACGCTGGTCCACGGCGACTACCGACTCGACAACCTCATGTTCGGCACCTCGTTCGGCGGTGCGCCGGTGACCGCGGTCGACTGGCAGACCATCGGGGTCGGGTGCGGTCTCCGCGATGTGGCGTATCTCCTGGGCAACTCGGCCGAGCCCGAGCATCGTCGTCGGCACGAAGCCGAGGCGCTCGAACGCTACCGGGTCGCCATGGCTGGTCTCGGGGTCGATCTCTCGACCGACGAGGTGATGGCCATGTACCGGCACGGCGCCTTCCAGGGGCCGTTCATCACCATGCTCGGCTCGATCGCCGTCGGTCAGACCGATCGCGGCGACGACATGTTCATGGTGATGGCCGAGCGCTCGGCCGCCCAGATCGTCGATCTCGACGCGCTCGACGTGATCAGCTGATCGCGAGACGACGCGTCGCCCCACGCGCCACCCGGAGCTGGTCGACGACGAAGACGCCGAGCGCCGCCCAGATGACGACGAAACCGACGGCCTGACCTCCGCTCCACGGTTCGTGCCAGACCACGGCGCCGAGCACGAACTGGATGGTCGGCGCGATGAACTGGAGCATGCCGACCAACCACAGCTCGATCTGGCGCGCCGCGGTGGCGAAGAGCAACAGGGGCGCGGCCGTCACCACACCGGCGCCGACGAGCCAGAGGTTCAGCCCCGGCGACGATGTCGTGAAGACGCTGTCGCCGCTGCCGACGTGCACGAGCAGGGCGACGAGTGCGAATGGGACGAGCACGAACATCTCGAGCGTCAGCCCGTCGAGCGAACCGGCCGGCGAGGTCTTGCGCACGAGCCCGTAGAGGGCGAAGGTGCCGGCAAGGAAGAGGGAGACCCAGGGAACCGTGCCGACGTCGATCGCGAGTACGACCACGCCGACGGCGGCGATCGCCACGGCCACGAGCGACCCCGTACGCAGGCGCTCGTTCAGGACGACCACGCCGAGCACCACACTCACCAGCGGGTTGATGAAGTAGCCGAGGCTCGCCTCGAGCACACGGTCGTCGTTGACCGCCCACACGAACACGAGCCAGTTCGCCGCGAGCAGCGTCGCCGTGAGCACGAACATCATCCGGGCGCGGCGATCGGCAACCAGCGTGCGCAACCGGCCGAACGTGTGGTTCGCGAACTGGGCGGCGACGAGGAAGACCAGGCTGGTCAGGACGCGATGGATCACGATGTCGCCGGCGGCGACCGAGTCGACCGATCGCCAATAGATCGGCGAGATGCCCCAGAGCACGTATGCCGTCGCTCCGAGCGCCACGCCACGGTTCATTCCGGCACGCTATCGCTGCTGATCGAGCACCCCGGCCAGGAATCCGCCGATCCCGGACGAGCAGGTTGTCGCGATCCCGACTCTGCCACGGTCACCCGGTGCACGGACCGAGACACCCCGGCGCGCGACACTGCCCGGGTGCAACTCGCCGACCTCGTCGCCGCCACCGCCGACGTCGCCGCGACCCGCGCCCGAACGGAGAAGATCGCCCGGCTGGCCGAGCTGCTCCGCACGGCCACGGCCGACGAGATCGCCGTGGTGGTCGGGCTCGTGTCGGGCGAACCCCACCAGGGACGGATCGGGGTGGGTTGGGCGACCGTGCGCGACGTCCCCGCGGGGACGGCTCTCGAGTCGACCCGCAGCGTCGCCGAACTCGACGGGCTGCTCGACGAGATCGCTCACATGCACGGCGAGGGCTCCCAGGGCGGCCGCATCTCGCGCCTCACCGAGTTCCTCGCCGGCACGACGGCGGACGAGGCCGACTTCGTCCGCCGCCTGCTGATCGGCGAACTCCGCCAGGGTGCCAACGCGGGCATCGTCACCGACGCGGTGGCGAAGGCGACCGGGGTTCCCGCAGCCGTCCTGCGCCGGGCGGTGATGCTCTCGGGCGATCTCGGTGTTGCGGCGGAGATCGCCGCCCGCGGCGGCCGAACCGGTCTCGAGGAGGTCGGGCTCGAGCTCCAGCGGCCCATCCAGCCGATGCTGGCGAGCACGGCCAAGAGCGTCGCCGAGGCGATCGGGGAGGTCGGCCGGAGCTCGGTGGAGTGGAAGCTCGACGGCGTTCGGATCCAGGTCCACAAGGAGGGCGACACCGTCCGCGTGTGGACCCGGAACCTCAACGAGATCACGGCCGGTGTCCCCGAGGTGATCCGGGTCGTGGAGGGCTTCGCCGCCCACTCGCTGGTCCTCGACGGCGAAGTGCTCGGTGTCGACGAGCAGGGCAGCCCGTTGAAGTTCCAGGACACGATGCGCCACGAGTCGACGACCGCACCGTTCTTCTTCGACCTGCTCCATCACGACGGCGACGACCTGCTCGATGCACCCCTCGAGGCGCGGCTGCACCGCCTCGCCCGTGCCGTCGGCGAACGGAAGATCCCCGGGACGATCACCGATTCGGCCGACGACGCACAGGCCGTGCTCGACGAGGCCCTCGCCCGTGGCCACGAGGGCGTCCTCGTGAAGGCGATCGGCTCGCCCTACCAGGCAGGGCGACGAGGCAAGACCTGGCGCAAGGTGAAACCGGTCCATACGCTCGACCTCGTCGTGCTCGCGGTGGAGCACGGCAGCGGCCGCCGTCAGGGGTGGCTGAGCAACATCCACATGGGAGCGCGGGATCCGGCGACGGGGGGATTCGTGATGGTCGGCAAGACCTTCAAGGGGATGACCGACGACATGTTGCGTTGGCAGACCGAACGCTTCCGAGAACTCGCCGTCGACGACGACGGATGGCAGGTGACCCTGCGCCCGGAGCAGGTGGTCGAGGTCGCCGTCGACGGCGTCCAGCGATCGACCAGGTACCCGGGAGGTGTCGCCCTGCGCTTCGCCCGCGTCGTGCGCTACCGCGACGACAAGTCGCCGGAGCACGCCGACACCATCGACACCGTGCGAGCACTCGGATGACCCGGGCCATCGACATCGACGATGCCGAGATCGTCGCGGAGCGGGCAGACTAGGGCCATGCCGGACCTCGCCCCGCTCGAAACGACGACGATCAGGGAGGAGACGGTCACCCACCCGGTGACCGACGATGGCGACCACGACCGTTTCGCCCACTACGCCCGCAAGGCCGACATCACCAAGGCGACGGTCGAGGGCACACCCGTCGTCGCGATCTGCGGCAAGGTGTGGGTGCCGAGCCGCGATCCGTCGAAGTACCCGATCTGCAAGACCTGCGCCGAGATCAAGGCCAAACTCGACGCCCGCAAGCGCAACTAGGCGCCACAAGGCCAACGGGGGACACCATGAAGATCTCGATCAACGGCAGCTCCGAGCTGATCCATTCCGACATTGCTCGCCTCGTCGCCCACGCCGAGAAGGCGGCGGCCGACGAGATGGCGGGCTGGTGGCTCGCCCAGGTCGGCCTCATCGACGCGCTCACCGTCCTCGCGCTCGCCGGCGCCCGCACCGGCGACATGGAGCTCGGCACCGCGGTCAACGCGACGTTCCCGATCCATCCGACTGCCCTCGCCGCCAAGACCCTCACCACCCAGGCAGCGGTCGCCGGCCGCGTCACCCTGGGGCTCGGCGTCAACCATGCGCCGGTCGTCGACCACACGTGGGGCATGAACTTCGACAAGCCGATCCGCCACATGCGCGACTATCTGTCGTGCCTCCAACCGCTCCTGGAGAACGGCACAGCCGACTATGCCGGCGAGGACTACACGGCGCGATTCGACGGCACGCGGCCGACCGACCGGACCCCGGGCCTGATGCTCGCCGCCATGGGGGCACAGATGCTGAAGATCGCCGGCAGCCGCGCCGACGGCACGCTGCTGTGGATGACCGGCGAGAAGGCGATCGCGACCCACGTCGCCCCCCGGATCAACGAAGCCGCCGAGGCAGCGGGCCGGCCGGCGCCCCGTGTCGTCTGCTCGCTCCCGATCGCCGTCACCGACGACGAGGGCGCCATGCGCGACTTCGTGGGCCAGATACTCACGCACTACGGCGATCTCCCCTCCTATCGGGCCATGCTCGATCTCGACGGCCATGCCGGCCCGGGCGACGCGATGATCTGTGGCGACGAGGCATCCGTACGCCAACAGCTCAGTGCTCTCGAAGCCGCCGGGGCGACGGAGTTCGCCGCCGCGGAGATCGGAGCCAGCAGCGAAGACTTCGCCCGCACCCGCAGCCTGCTCCGCGAGATCAACCGTTCGACCTGAGCACACGGTGCCGCGGCCGAGAACCGCCGTGATCGGCGGTTGAGTCCGGGCGTTTGCTGCCGATGGAGAGGACATGTCTTCGCGCACCGCGGAAACCGGCCGCTCCCGTGCGGTCCCGTTCCTCGTCCTCGCACTGCTGCTTCTCGCGGCCTTGACGAGTCCCGTGCGCGCCGCAGAAGGCCCGTCGCCGGCACCCATCGGGCTCGACCTCGACATCAGCGAGGAAGACGCCTTCGCGGCCATGGACCAGCTCTTTCTCACAGCCGAACCATGGGACCTCGATCCCGACCTCGAATTCGAGGTCCTCGACCGGCTCCTGCTCGAGATCGCGCTGATCGACCATCTCGACGGCTTCATCGCCAGGGATCTGTTCGTCGTCGACGACATCCATGACGCCTACGCGCCCTGGCTCGACGTCGCACCGGCGACGACCGCCGCGTTCCTGTTCGAGGTCGACGACGACCTCGCCGATCTCGGCGACGAGGTCGGCGCGGAGCTCGGCGCCGTCCCCGCGATGGCCGAGGCGCTGGACGAGATCGCGCCCGCGCTGCGCGATGGGCTCAGCCGCGGCGACAGGGGCATCGTGCCCGTCGCCCCCTACATCCGGGCACTCGACGAGATCCTGAGCTTCGGCAACGCCGACGCCCTCTTGGCGCTCGGCGCGCCCAACGCTGCCGTCATCGCCGAGCTCCCGTTCGTGCTGCCGGCCTTTGCTCAGCCGTTCGCGCTCGACGGACTGCGTATCGGCGCCGACCGCCTCGTGACCGACGCCCCGGCGCCCACCGTCGCGCCGACGGTCGACACCTTCGCGGAGGGTGGGCCCGATCCGATCGCCGAAGTCCGACCGGCGGCCGTTTCCACCGGCGTCGACGATCCGTCGGACACCGGCTCGCCGTGGTTCGTCATCGGCGCGATCGCCGGCAGCGGAATGCTTGTCGGCATCCTCGTCGCATGGGCACTCCTCCGTCGCGGTCGACGACGCGACGACTCCCGGGTCACCGAGCAGGTGTTCGAAGCACACCGTCGACTGTCCACCGCCCGCGGTGAGGCGGAGATCGCCGACATCGTCGGCATCGATGCAGCGAAGATCACGGGCGCGAGCGATGCCACCATCTTCCGCCACACGTCCGAGGGTCTCCGACGCATCGGAGACTCGGTCGTCGTGGTCTCCTCCGCCCTGCACCGGGTCGTCGAGACCGCCCAACCGCTCATCGCCGTACTCGACGATGATCCCGCAGTCGGCTCGGCGGCCGTCTGCGCAGTCCCGCTCGTCACCGACGGCAGGGTCACGGCAGTCCTCGTCGTGCGGCGGCCCGACGCACGTCCCTTCGGCAACGAGGCTCGCCGACGACTCGAGTTGCTCGCCCCAGCGCTCGGCGGTGCACTCGCATCGGCCGACACGCTCGGTTCGTTCGAACACATGGCCCTGGTGGACGGCCTCACGTCGCTCGGCAACCGCCGCCGACTCGACGGCGATCTCGAGACGACCTTGAACGAGGCGGCCGCGTCCGATCTCACGGTTGCCTTCGCCATGATCGACGTCGACCACTTCAAGCACTTCAACGACACCCATGGCCACGAAGCGGGTGACCGTGCGCTTCAGACCGTGGCGAGAGTGATCGCCGACACCGTACGGGCGACCGACATCGTCTATCGGTACGGCGGCGAGGAGTTCTCGGTGCTGTTGCCCGGAGCCGCCGTCGAGGAAGCGGCCGCGGTCGGCGAACGGATACGGGCCGCCGTGGAGGCTGCCCGTATCGATGGCGAGGAGTCACAGCCGGGCGGTCGGCTCACCGTCTCGGTCGGGATCTCCACCCTCGAGAGCGGCAACGCCCAGGGGCTCAAGACCCGGGCCGACGAGGCGCTCTACGACGCCAAGGCACGCGGCCGCAACTGTGCCGTGGTCGCGTGAACCGAACCGTGCGCGCGGGCCGCTGACCTGCCAGGATCACGGGACGACACGCCCGTGTCGTCACCGGTATCCCAGGAGTTTCACGTGAAGGTCGCCGTCGTCTACGAGAGCCGTACCGGCAACACCGCCCGCGCCGCCGAGATGATCGGCGCTGCCGCGCAAGAGCTGGGCCACGAGGTCGGCGTCTGGCCGTCGCGCAAGGCGAACCTCGATTTCTTGAAGGACGCCGACATGGTCTTCGTCGGCACCTGGACCGACGGCATCGTCATCGGCGGCCACCGGCCGGGCGACGCCGGCCGTCTCCTCGACCTCCCGGGCATCTGGGGCAAGCCGACGGCGGGCTTCCTCACCTACGCGCTCCATGCCGGAAAGGTCGTCGACGGGCTCGCCGACGTCGTGAAGCTGCGCGGCGGCGACTGGATCGGCGGCAACGTCTTCAAGCGCAACAAGCTCCCGGCCGGCATCGCCGGCTTCGTCGTCGCGGCACTCGATGCCGCGGAAGCCCGCCTCGGCACCACGGCGGACGCGTGACCGACGCGAAGAAGGTCGTCGTCTGGGGCACCGGCAACGTCGGTCGGACCGCCCTGCGCACGGTGCTCGCCCATCGTGGGCTCGAGCTCGTCGATGTCATCGTGAGCAATCCGGCCAAGGTCGGGCGCGATGCGGGGGTGTTGGCCGGCATCGACCCGGTCGGTGTCGTCGCGACCGACGACGCCGCGGCGGTGCTGGCCCGGCGGCCCGACGCGGTCGTCTACGCGGCGAGCGGCGACACCCGTCCCGACGCAGCGCTCGACGACGTTCTCGCCTGCCTGCGGGCCGGGGCGAGCGTCGTCACCCCGGCGATCTACGGACTGCTCCACCCGCCCACGGCGAACCCGCAGCTGCTGGCTCGCGTCGACGCCGCGTGCGCCGAGGGCGGCAGCAGCATCTACGTCTCGGGAATCGACCCGGGGTGGGCCCAGGACATCCTGCCGCTGCTCGTGAGCGGTGTCGGTGGGCGCATCGACGAGATCCGGGTCCAGGAGCTCTTCGACTACTCGACCTACGACGCGCCCGAGATCGTGCGCGAGGTGATCGGGTTCGGCAAACCACTCGACCAGCTGCCGCCCATGCTGATCCCGACGGTTCCCACGATGATCTGGGGTCCGATGATCCACACGATGGCCGACGGTCTCGGTGTCACCGTCGACGACATCACCGAGTCGATCGAACGCCTCGAGCTCGACGCCGCGGTCGACACCGTGCAGGGGCGATTCGATGCCGGCACCCAGGGAGCCTTCCGGTTCGAGGTCACCGGGATGGTCGAGGGCGTGCCGCGGCTCGTCGTCGAACACATCACGCGTATCTCACCCGAACTGGCGCCCGACTGGCCGACACCGGCCCCCGGCAAGACGGGTGAGCACCGGCTGATCATCGAGGGCAGCCCACGGATCGAGATGTCGATCCACGCGACCGACGGCAGCGACAACCCGGCCGACGGCGGCAACGCCACCGCCGCGGCTCGACTGGTCAACGCCATCCCCGCGGTCATCGCGGCCGAGAACCGGACCCTGGGAACGCTCGATCTCCCGCCGGTCGTCGGTGGAGGGCTCAGCCGACCCTGAACCGTCGGCGGTTTCGACGTTGCAGCTTGGTGACGATCGGGAACTTCCTGGTGACGCGCGGCGTCCAACGGTGAGACCCTCTCTTGCGAGGCCACTCCCCCCATGCGTACTCATCTCCAAGGCATCGCCCTTCTCGGACTTCTCGTCGCTGCCCTCTGGGGCATGACCCGGCTCGCATCGCCCACGCTCAGCCGGGCCTTCGGTGACGACGGCGCCGTGCTGGCCGACGGTGGCGACGTCGTCGATCTCGTGGTCGACGACGTGCCCGAGCTCCCACTCGACGACGAGGAGCGGGCCCGCCTCCAGTTCCACCTCGTGCTGGAGGGTTTCCTCGACGATGTCTCGCAGGTCGACGGCATCATCGGAGACCGGACCCGGGCAGCCATCGCCGAAGCGGCAGCCGCATGGGGCCTCGACGATCCGACCGATCGCGAGTTCCTCACCTTCGCCGACGAGCGCTCCGACGGCACTCCCCTGTTCGGCGGTTCGTGAACGTACCGCGCGCCATGATGGTGCGGTGAGCGATCTCCCCTCGCCGACCGCCTCGACCACCTATCGGCCGGCGTACCCCGTCGACGTCGACTTCGCCCTCATGGGTGCGAAAACCGTTCGCCGACGCCGTGGCATCCACTGGTGGACCACCGAGACCCCCGAAGGGAACGCCACCGTCGCGTTCCGCACCGCGACGGGTCTCGTGCGGGCCGACAGCTGGGGGCCGGGGACCGACTGGGCCCTCACCCAACTCCCGTACCTGCTCGGCGCGGCCGACGACGCAGTGGATGACTTCCGACCCGGTGATGCCCTGCTCGGCCGGTTGGCGGACCGCTTCGCGTCGCTGCGTCTCGGGGCAACGGGCCGCTGGTACGAGGCACTGGCGACCTCCGTCATCGGCCAACGCGTCGTCACCGCCGACGCCACCGCGAGCCGCGAGCAACTCTCCCGTCGCTACGGCACGCCGTCGCCTGCGGGCCCGGCGAACACGTTCCCGTCACCCGCCGCGATCCTGCGGCTCACCGACCACGATCTCCATCGCGTCGGCATCGAACGGAGCCGCGGTCGGGTCTTGCGGGTGGCCGCGAAATACGCCGACCGGGTCGAGCGGCTCCACGAGGTGCCAACCGCGGATGCGGCGGAATGGCTGCAGCGACTTCCCGGCATCGGCCCGTGGACGACCGGCCTGACCACGGCGATCGCCGGTGGCGACCCCGACGCCGTGCCGGTCGGCGATCTCCACATCCCCCGGATGGTCACGTACGCACTGACCGGCAACGAGCACGGCGACGACGACACGATGCTCGAGGCGCTCGCGCCCTACGCCGGCCATCGCCAGCGGATCGTGCGCCTCGTGAAACTGGGCGGCGCGGGACCCGAGCGGCACCGCCCGGCCCCGTTCCGCTACGACATCAGCCGGATCTGACCGTCCGCCGCTGGCGGTAGCCGACTGTCTTGTCGATGTAGTCGCAGGCGTCGGGCGTGGTGCAGTTCGTGTCGCCGTGATCGACCTCGACCGGGCCCACGCGCTTGGCTGCGCTCATGGCGAGGCGCTGGAGCGCCGCGTTGCGCAGCGCGATGGCGATCATCGCCATGTTCATCTCGTGACGGACGCGATTGGGTCGATCGTGGATCTCGTCCTCGATCCGGCGCAGCAGTGCCCGGAGATCGGCGATGGACCACAGCTCCTCGTCTTCGCAGGTGCGGGCGACGATTCCCCAGCCCGCGCTGGCGACCCATTCACCCCTGCGATCGCGCCACACGTCGCTGCGCGAGCGGACCACGGGCGACTGGGCGACGACATCGGCCACGGCGCCGGCGGTCTGGTAACACGCGGCATCGCGCGCCCACGCGTCGGCGAGCTTCGCCGTGAACAAGTCGGGGTCGACGACCTTCGCCGCCAGCATGCGAGCGTCGTGGTTGCCGGAATCCCACAGGGCGAGGCCGAGCTCGTGGTCGACCCGGATGGTCTTCTCGAGCTGGCCGAGCGCGGTGTGACTCACGCCGAACATGGGCTCCCGGGCGCCGTGGCGGGCGTAGACCTTGCGATTCTGCGCGGTGCCTTCGGCCTCCAACGCGGCCATCACTTCATCGAAGTCCATGCCCTGACGGTACCCCGTCGGCCACGTCGGTTCCCCGGCCGGCTCGCCGCGGGTGCTCACTCGGGAGTTCGCGGAGTGGCGACCCGGATCACGACCAGGATGACGATGGCGCCGACGGTCGCACCGATCCAGCTCTCGGTGCGGCTCAGGTCGAACTCACCGTCCGCCATGATCGAGGCAATCAACCCGCCGACGAACGATCCGGCGATGCCGAGAAGGATGGTGCCGAGGCAACCCCAGTTCCTGCCCGTGGGCACGAAGACCCGGGCGATGAGCCCGACGATCAGACCGGGGACGATCCACGACAGCCACCCCATCACGACCAGCCGGAGCCGGCGCCGGCCACCATTCCGTAGGGGCCCGATGGCCAGCGGAAGCAGTCGCGCATCAACTGGTCGACCTGAGCCCGGTCGGCGACTCCCTCGGCGACCACACGGTTGGCCTCCCGGACCATGGCGAAATACACCCGGTTGGCGACATAGCCCCAGTTCTGGTCGTTGTCCTGGACGACGACGGGGTTCTTGCCGGCCGCTGCGGCGAGACGGACGACCGTGTCGACCGTGGCATCGCTCGTGTCGGGGCCGCGCACGATCTCGGCCAGCTTCATCACCGGCGCCGGCGACGCCCAGTGCCATCCGATGAACTTGTCGGGCCGCTTGGTCCCGGCCGCCATCGCCACGATCGGGAACCCCGACGAGTTGCTCGCGAAGATCGTGTCGGGCGGCGCCAACTCGTCGAGGTCGCGCCAGAACTTGATCTTGAGACCGAGGTTCTCCGGGACCGCCTCGATGATCAGGTCGACGTCGACCGCGGCATCGAGGTCGGTCGTGAAGGTGAGACGGGCGAGCGCCGCGTCGGCTTCCTCGGTCGTGAGCTTGCCCCGTTCGACGGCGCTCCTCACACCGAAACGACCGGTGTCGACCCCCTCCCGGGCGGCGTCGAGCACCGCGTCGGTGAGATCTCGGCACACGACTTCGTGGCCCGAGAGGGCGAGCACCTGAGCGATGCCCGACCCCATCACTCCGGCTCCCATGACTCCGATTCGTTCACTCATGGCCCAGAGTCTCGCACGATTTCCGGTCGACGCACTCAGGGGTGTAGCCATCCCCGGTGGACATCGGCACCGACGACCCGGACCCCCGCCCGCGCTCGCCCTGGCGGATCTATGGTCTCATCGCCGGCGCGGTGGCGCTGGGCACGCTGAACTTCTCACTCGTCTTCGTGGCGTTCGGCGAAATCGAGAAGTCGTTCGAGGCCAGTGCCGGAACCGTGTCCTGGACGCTGACCGCGTTCTCGATCACCACTGCGGCGGTGTTCGTGCCCGCCGGATGGGCCGCCGATCGCTTCGGGCGATCCCGGATGTTCCTCATCGGGTTCGGGACGTTCATCCTCGGGAGCCTGCTGGTCTCGACCGCGCCGACGGTCCACTTCCTGATCGCGGCACGCATGGTGCAGGCCGCCGGGCTCGCCATCGAATCGCCGGCATCGCTCGCCCTGGTGCTCGACGAGTTCCCGGCGGAACGCCGCTCCACTGCGGTGGGCGCCCTCGGGGCGGTCGGTGGTGTCGCCACCGCGGTCGGACCGGCAGTCGGCGGTGCCCTGATCGACAACCTCACCTGGCGCTGGGCGTTCTTCCTGAACGTGCCGTTGGGCATCATCGTGTTCGCGCTCGTCGCCCCGCGGCTGCCACGGACCTTCGTCCCCGACGTCTCGCGTCGCCGACCGCCAGACCTCCTCGGCGGGGCACTCCTCATGGCGGGTGTGGCGGCGCTCGCCCTCGGCATCGTCCAGAGCGACGACTGGGGCTACACGGCCCCGTCGACCCTGCTGACGCTGGCCGCCGCCGCCGTCCTCCTCACCGGGTTGATCCGCCGCTCCTCCCGTCACGACGAACCGATCCTCCATCTGCCGCTCTTCCGGGACCACGACTTCGCCCTCGGCAGCGGACTCTCGTTCCTCGTGGCCGGCACGTTCGCCGGAACGTTCCTCGCGTTCGTGCAGCTCATGAACGAGGGCTGGGGTCTGTCGCTGCTCCGATCCGGCCTGGCGGTCGGGATGATCCCCGCCATCGCCGGTCCGATGTCGATCGTGTCGGGCCGTTTCGCCGACCGGTTCGGCCACAAATACGTGATCCTCCCGGGTGCACTCCTGATGGCGGCCGCCGGGGTCTTCATGTTCGCGACCGTCACCGAGGAGCGACAATTGCTCGCCGTGTGGGTGCCCTTCGTCGTGATCTACGGCATGGGCGTCGGGCTCGCCCACGCGGCATGCCAGGCCGCGGCCCTGTCCAACGTCGGCCAGGAGCGTCTCGGTGTCGGCGGCGCGATGAACCGGATCGCACAGGACATCGGCCAGACGGTGTCGGCGGCGATCGTGATCGCCCTGCTCGCGAGGGAAGCGTCGGTCATCGATGGTCTTCGCTCCGTCATGGTGCTGCTCGTGGTGCTGAGCCTTGTCGGCGCACCGCTGGCCGCCCGTCTCCACGCCCGGGGTCACCGCGCGCCGGCCTGACCCGACGCGCCAGAGTGTCAGAGGACCGGCGTACGGTGCATCCGATGCCGGGAACGAAACCATGATCGCCTGCGGACACTGCGGTGGACGCCACGCCACCGTCGCCGAAGTACGCACGTGCTCGGCCGAGCCCGGCGCGGCTCCCGCTGCCGAGTCCGCCCCAGCGACCAGGTCGGGCCCGTCGGCGACCGGTCGACCACCGCAGCGCACCGCCCCCACGGTCACACTCGTCGCCGACTGGACACACCTCGCCGGGCCGGCCGCTCTCGCCCGCAACCTCGTCGTGCTCCCGGGCGACGCGGCTCCCGAACCCTGGGCCGACGCGCTGCGGATCGTCGTCGACGACTCCCCCGACGCGCTGTCGAAGCTCCGAGACGCTCGTCACCTCCGCCAGCGGGTCGTGATCGAGCTGGCGAGCGAACTCCCTCCGGCCGATCCGGTGCTCGACGTCGACTACTGGCATCTCGCTCCGGAGACCGATCTCGACGGTGAGCTCCTGCGGCACCTGGTGCTCAGCCACTCGGTCGATGCCCGCGACCCCTCCGCACCGACCATCACCGAGGTGAGTGCCGCCGTGGCGGCCGGGGCGACCGTGCGCACGACCGGTCCCGGCGACATCGACACCGCCAACGGTCCGGCATGGGTCGACGGCGGGCCACTCGACTGGTTCGACCCCGACGAGCTGGGAGCACCCGTGGTGCCCGCGGTCCATCTGCGCATCGGCTCGTTGCAGGCGTTGGGCACCGGTCGGCCCGAGGCCGACCTCGCCGCCGACCAGCTCGCCGCCGTCAGCCACGGCGGTGGCGGCGCCCGGATCATCGCGCCGGCCGGTTCGGGCAAGACCCGGGTCCTGACCGAACGGGCCCGCCATCTCGTGAAGGACCGGGGGATCGACCCGTCGGCCATCTGCATGGTCGCGTTCAACGTCCGCGCCCGCGAGGAGATGCAGGAGCGCACCACCGATCTGCCCGGCCTCGAGATCCGCACCCTCAACTCCCTGGCGCTCGCGATCCTGGCCGGCCGCGGGCCGTTCGTCGCCCCGGCCGGTCGTCGTGCACCGAGGGTCATCGACGAGCGCGAGATCCGCCGGGTGCTCGACGACCTCGTCGGTGGTCGCCGCCAGGCGATGGCCGATCCGATGGCGGTCTGGCTGGAGGCACTCACCGCCACCCGTCTGGGCCTCCGCTCGCCGAGTGCGGTCGAGCAGGAGTTCGGTGGCGACGTCCGCGACTTCGCCAACGTGGTTCCCGAGTTCCGCGCCCGTCTGGCGCGAGCCGGCGTCGTCGACTTCGACGAACAGATCCTCGGCGCGATCGAGGTGCTCTGCACCGATCCGATGGCGAGAGCGGCGGCTCGGCGGGCGTGTGGCGTCCTCCTCGTCGACGAGTTCCAGGACCTCACCCCCGCTCATGTCCTGCTCATCCGCCTCCTGGCGGGCCCGACCGCCGACGTGTTCGGCGTCGGCGACGACGACCAGACGATCTACGGCTACGCAGGGGCGTCGCCCTCGTGGCTGATCGACTTCGCCGACCTCTTCCCCGGCAGTGGCGCCCACGACCTGCGGGTCAACTACCGGTGTCCACCGACCGTCGTCGCCGCGGCCGCGACGCTGCTCACCCACAACCGGCGGCGCATCACCAAGACCATCGAAGCGGCCCCGGGGCGTCCGACCGAGGCAGGGGAGCTCGAGATCGCAACAGACACCGATCCGCTCGCGGCCACCGTCGAGCGGGTCGTGCAACTCGTCGAGGGTGGCGTGCGACCGGCCGACATCGCGGTGTTGACCCGGGTCAACGCCACACTGCTCGGCCCCATGCTCCTGCTCGGCGAGGCGGGGATCCCCACGAGTTCGCCCGTCGACGCCCACTTCCTCGAGCGCACCGGAGTCGCCGGCGCGCTCGCGTGGCTGCGGGTCGCCGTCGCCCCCGAACAGGCGCTGCCCGCCGCGGCACTCGAGACCGCGGTCCGTCGGCCGCCCCGTGGCATCAGCCGTCGCCTGGCCGAATGGGTCGGCGAGCAGCGCAGCCCCCACCAGATCGAACAGCTCGCGGGCCGGTTGAACCAGCCGCGCGACACCGACAAGATCCTCGGGTTCGCCGACGACGTGCGGATGATCCGCGAGCTCGCCGACAGTGGAGCCGACACCGGGAGTCTGCTCGCGGCGATCCGCGATCGTGTCGGGCTGGGCCAGGCGCTGGATTCGCGCCTCGATGCCAGCCGGCGTTCGGTCGACCGCAGTGCCCACGGCGACGACCTGGCCGCCCTGCTGGCCGTCGCGGCCGCCCAACCCGACCCGACCGAGTTCCCGTCGTGGCTGGCCGACCGCCTCGGTGCCGCCCAGCCCGACTGGGCCGGCGTCCGCCTGTCGACGATCCATCGGGTCAAGGGCCGCGAGTGGCCACACGTCATCGTCCACGACGCCACCGCCGGCCTCATGCCCCACCGCCTCGCCGCCGACCGAGAGGAGGAGCGGCGGGTCTTCCATGTGGCGGTCACCCGTGGCAGCGAGCGGGTGCTGATCACTTCGGCCCAACCCCCGTCGCCGTTCATCGCCCAGCTCCGCACTGCTCGCGACCCCGAGGCCGATCCGGAACCCGAACTGCGACCGGCCCGGTCGTCCTCGGCCCCATCGACGCGATCCCGCGCCGTGCCCGAAGTCGGCGGCCTCGTCGAGGCGAGCCTGCGCGAGCAACTGAAGACCTGGCGCACCGCGACCGCCAAGGCCGCCGGGGTGCCCGCCTACGTGGTGTGCAACGACGCGACGCTCTACGACCTGGCCCGGCTCCGCCCCATCGACGACGACGAACTCCTGGCCGTACCCGGCATCGGGCCCGTCAAGGTCGAGAAGTACGGCGCCGACATCCTCGCCATCATCGAGAACGCGCTCGACGCATCCTGAGGCGTCGACACCCGGGCTAGGTTTCGGCCCATGTGCCGCAACATCACCACACTGCGGGGCCTCGAACCCGTCGCCACCGAAGAAGAGATCCTCGCCGCCGCCCGCCAGTACTGCCGCAAGGTCAGCGGTGTGCAGAAGGTCTCGGCGTCGACCGAGGAGGCCTTCGAGCGGGCCGTCGCCGTCATCGCCGAGGCCACGACCGACCTCATCGACGCCCTGCCGCCCCGGAAGGTCCCGCCGAAGAGCGAACCGCCGCTTCGCCGTATCGCCCGATCGGCCTGATCCGCCACGGGCGGGCCGCGATCGGAAGGTGGCGACCGTCTGGGCCGCCTCGACCGTGGCCGCGTCTCTCACCGCTGCCCTCAACGCGATGCGCTCGGCGAGTCCGGTCACGAACGGCGACAGCAGCTCACCACCCCGATCCGGGTCCACGGCGCTCCCGGCTCGCCGCCCTCGTTCCAGGCGACGGCGATCGCCGCGACTACCGGCGGCGTCGGGCGAGCGCTGTGTTCATGTCGGCCAGTCCGGTGCTCGCTTCTCGAGAAAGGCGTTGATGCCCTCCTGGGCCACGGGATCGACCGCGTTCGCACTCATGACCCGCTTGGCCACGTCGTAGGCATCGGCTTCGGCCCGGCCGATCTGGTCGTAGAACGCCGCCTTGCCGACGGCGACGGTCTGCGACGACCAGCGGACGATGTCGGCCGCCAACGCGTCGACCGCGCTGTCGAGCTCGCCCGCCGGAACCACCGAGTTGACGAGCCCCCAGTCGGCCGCCGTGGACGCCGAGATCGGGTTGCCGGTGAGCAGCATCTGCATGGCGCGCTTGGCCCCGACAGCCCGCGAGATCGGCACCATCGGGGTGGAGCAGAACAGACCGATGCGGACCCCGGGCGTGGCGAAGGTGGACGACTCGGTGGCGATCGCCAGATCACAGGACGCGACGAGCTGGCAGCCGGCCGCCGTTGCGATGCCGTCGACCGCGGCGATGACCGGCTGGCGGATCTCGTGGATCGTGGTCATCAGGTCCACGCAGGCATCGAAGATCGCCTTCGATCCTTCGAGGTCGATACCGCACATCTCACCGAGGTCGTGGCCGGCCGAGAAGGCGGGCCCGTCGGCGTCGATGACCACGACCGATGCCGAACCGGAGGTGTCGATGGCCCGGAGATGCGCGGTGAGCGCCTGCATCTTCGACAGGCCGAGCGCGTTGCGCTTGTCGGGTTCGGCCAACGTGATCCTCTCGATCTCGCCGTCGAAGGAGAACCGGAGGCCGTCGTTGATCATGCCCGAGTCTGTCACTGCATGCCGCGTCCGCTCACATTGCGTTTGCTGACCTCGATCAACTTGCCGCGTCGGACGGCATAGCTGGTCACCCCATCGACGCTGTGCTGGCCACCGCGGGCCCGTCCACTGACGACATCGAGGGTCATCCCGTTGAGGATCGGCAGGAGGGCAACCGCACGGAAACCGTCGTCGGCGCCCGGGTTGGAGCGCTTCTCCTCCTGGAGGAGCTCGCCCGACTCCCAGATCCACACGTCGTCGACGCTCACGAACCGGCAACGGTGATTCGACTTGCTCTTCGCCACCATCGCACCGGGGCAGACGATGACGTCACCCTGGATCCAGGGATCGACGCCGAGCCCGTCTCGTCCGAACCCGGTCTCGAAGGTGTCGGCGATCAGCGCGCCGTGGTCGCCGCTCCTGATCGCCCTCTGCCGCGCCTCGTCGTGGAGCGCCTCGGCGAGATGGTGCAGCACCTCGTCGGAGAGCTTCGCGGCGAGCTCGACAGCGGTGTCGGGATCGTCGGTGAGATGGCGGACGATGGTGCCGTAGCGACGGGTTGCCATGATCGCAGTCTGCCTCGCCGGGTGTGACACACCGCCCTGGATGCGAACACCTGTTCGCTCTATGCTGGCGCGCATGCCCACACCCCGACGAGGCGCCACCATCCTCCACGCCGATCTCGACGCGTTCTACGCGTCGGTGGAGCAGCGCGACGATCCCCGACTGCGGGGACGTCCGGTGATCGTCGGCGGCGGTGTGGTCCTCGCCTGCAGCTATGAGGCCAAGGAGCGCGGCGTGCGTTCCGCGATGAACGGCGGCCAGGCTCGCCTGCTCTGCCCCGACGCAGTCGTGGTCGAGCCCCGAATGGAGGCCTACGCCGAGGCGTCCGCGGCGGTGTTCGCTCGCTTCCACGACGTCACGCCGTTCGTCGAGCCGATCTCGATCGACGAGGCGTTCCTCGATGTCAGCGGAGCCGAGCACCTCTTCGGCCCTGCGGCGGAGATCGCCGCCCGGTTGCGGACCCGAGTGCTCGTCGATGTCGGCCTCCCACTGTCCGTCGGCGTTGCCCGCACCAAGTTCCTGGCCAAGGTCGCCAGCGCCCAGGCGAAGCCCGATGGGATGCTGGTCGTCGAACCCGGACGAGAGCTCGAGTTTCTGCATCCCTTGCCGGTCGAGGTGCTCTGGGGCGTGGGCCCGGTGACGGCCACGAAGCTCCACGACCACGGCGTCGACACCGTCGGCGATCTCGCCGGCAGCGGCCGGGCCGACCTCCAGGGGTATCTCGGTCCCCACGCCGGCCGTCACCTGCGCGACCTCGCCCACAATCTCGATCCGCGGCCTGTCGACACGGCGCGCCGCGACCGCTCGATGGGCGCCCAGCGGGCCCTCGGCAACCGGGTCCGCACCCGCGACGAGCTCCGGCGCGAGTTGCTCGCCCTGGCCGAGAAGGTGGCCGCCCGGCTCCGCACGGCCGACCGTGTCGCCCGCACCATCACCGTCCGCTATCGCACCCAGGACATGGTCCACGAGAGTCGGTCGCGCACGCTGCCCGAGCCGACACAGCGCTCCGGCCTGCTCGTCGCCACGGCCGACGAGTTGCTGCTCGACCTCCTCGACGGGCCGCACGGCCCCGGCGGCGCGCTCGGACGCAAGGGTTGCACCCTGATCGGGATCACCTGTTCGGGCCTGGGTCGACCGGATGCGATCCAGCTCGCCCTGCGATTCCCCGAAGAGGGTCGGGCGACCGATGAGCTCGACCGTATGGTCGACGACATCCGCGATCGGTGGGGTCGGCGCGCCGTCGGCCGCGCGTCGCTCATCGACCACTCCGACGGGGTGCCGTCGCTGATCCGACCGACCGCGCTCGACGCCCCCTCGGGCATCACGGGCGTTTCCACGGCGCACCGGCGGTGATAGACCCGCGCCATGGACATCTCCGCCGCACTCGACCGACTCGCCGGCCACAAGAACGCGGTGTTGATCACCCTGCGGCGCGACGGCCGCGCCCAGTCGTCCGACATCGTCTATGTCGTCGACGGCGAGGCCATCAAGATCTCGGCGACCGACGATCGGGCCAAGACGCGCAACCTCCGACGCGACAACCGGGCGGTACTGCACTTCACCGACCCGGCCTCATGGTCGTATCTCTCCATCGACGCGATCGCCGAGGTGTCACCGGTCGCCGCGGCGTCCGACGACGCGACCGTCGACGCCCTCGTCGGCCTCTATCGGGCGATCGCCGGCGAACACGACGACTGGGACGCGTACCGCGCCGCGATGGTCGACGACGGCCGATGCATCGTCACCCTCCACCCCCAGTCGGTGACCGGCCAGCTGAACTGACCGTGGAACGTTCGTTCTTCGAGCACGTGCTCGACGCATTCGAGGGATTCGTCGACGACGGTCTGGGCGAGCCGCAGTGCCGCTGGCATCGACGCGGGATCAAGGTCTGGTTCGGCCCGTCCGATGGTCGGGCGGCCCGGGAGCACTACGAGGCGCAGCTGATCCGGGTCGATGGTGAGGCCGCGCTCGAGATCGGCTTCCACGCCGAGTACCCCTCGGAAGACGACAACCAGGATGCGTTGGACCGGCTCGACGGCCGACCATCCTGGCGCACGTCGCTCGGCGAGGAAGCCGAGGCCGGACCCTTCCTCGGCATGGACGGCTGGCGCCGCATCTCGGAGGTGTGGGAGCCACCCGACCCCGACGATCCCGAAGCACCGATCGAAGTCGCAGCACGCCTCGCCGACTATGTCGACGCGATCGAGCCGCTGCGGCGTGCGACACTGACCCCGTGACCGATCCGACCCCTCGCCTGCCTCCATCCCGGGGACTGTTCTGCAATCGCACGCTGAACCTCCGCGGCGTGCGCGCGATCGGCTACGACATGGACTACACGCTCATCCACTACTTCGTCGACGAGTGGGAGCGCGCCGCGTTCGAACACGCACGCGAAGTACTGGCCGGCGAGGGATGGCCGGTCGCCGACCTGACCTTCGATCCCGATGCCTTCACCCTCGGCCTCACGTTCGATCTCGAACTCGGCAACCTCGTGAAGGCGACACGCTTCGGCTACACGGTGCGGGCCCAGCACGGCGATTCGGTGCTGTCGTTCCGGGAGCTGCGCGACACGTACTACGGCACCGTCGTCGAGCTGGGCGAGGATCGCTTCGAGTTCATGAACACGCTGTTCGAGCTGAGCCGTGCGTCGCTGTGGTGCCAGCTCGTGGCCCTCCACGACCGATCGCCGCTTCCGGGTATCAGCAGCTACGCCCACCTCTATCGCGCCATCGACATCGCACTCGGCACCGTCCACACCGACGGTTCCTTGAAGGCGGCGATCGTCGCCGAACCCGAACGATTCGTCGATCTCGACCCGGGTCTCGTGCCGACGCTGCAGGACCAGCGCCTCGCGGGCAAGCAACTGCTCCTCATCACGAACTCCGAGTGGAGCTACACCCAGTTCATGATGAGCTGGTCGTTCGACCGGTTCATGCCCGAAGGCGAGACCTGGCGCGACCTGTTCGACGTCGTGATCGTCGCCGCGGCCAAGCCCCGGTTCTTCTCCGAAGTCGGCCCGATCTATCAAATCGTCGACGAAGCCCGCGGCTTGCTCGAGCCGCACTTCGGCCCGCTCGAAGCCGGCATCGTGTACCACGGCGGCAACGCCCGCATGGTCGAACAGAGCCTCGGTCACGATCCGTCACAGTTCCTCTATGTCGGCGACCACCTGTTCGGCGATGTCCACGTGACCAAGGACATCCTCCGGTGGCGGACCACACTCATCGCCCGCGAGCTCGAGGCCGAGGTCGACGCGGCCGACGAGTTCCGCGACGACAGCCACGCCCTTGGAAACCTGATGGAGGAGAAGGTCCGTCGCGAGCGGGAGCATTCACGGCTGCGGATGGCCCGCCGTCACCGCGTGGTCGCCGGAGAACCACACGACAAGATCGACGCCGCCGTCGAGGCCGCGGCCGCAGCCGTCGCCGAGGTCGACGAGCGGATCGCTCCGCTCGCCCGGGCGGCGACCGAACAGGGCAATGTCGTCTGGGGTCCGTTGATGCGCGCCGGTGTCGACAAGAGCCTGTTCGCCCGCCAGGTCGAGAAGTACGCCGACGTCTACACCAGCAGGGTCAGCAACTTCCGGGCCGAGACCCCCTACGGCTACCTTCGGGCCGCCCGCGGCTCGCTCCCGCACGACGCCGCCACGCCCTGAGCCGTCGCACCACGTGCCCGTTGTCACCCGGTCAGGGCTGCGGTTGATCGGGCGACCACCGCCACACTGGTCCGATGGTTGCACGGGTCGGTCGCTGGTGTCATGAGAATCGATGGAAAGCGATCGGGATCTGGTGCGGGTCGTTGCTGCTGCTCGTCGCCGGAGTCGTGACGCTCGGCAACGGCTTCGACGCAGAGCAGTCGATCCCGGGGTCGGAGACGGAGGACGGCTTCGAGATCCTCGACGAGTACTTCGGCGGCGTCGGCAACGGGCTGAGCGGCCAGATCGTCTTCGTTGCCGATCAGGGGGTCGACGACCCTGCGGTCGTCGAGGCGATGTCGGCCATGTTCGCCGCGACCGACGACATCGAGTTCGTCACCGTGGGATCTCCCTACGAGGGCCTCGGTGGCGGCATCGCTCCCAACGGCACGATCGGCTTCGCCGACGTCAACCTCGACCGCGAGGTGAGCCAGGAGGAGTCCGGCGCCATCGGCGACGAGATCGCCGCCCTCATCCCAGATCTCGACGGTCTCACCGTCGAGATCGGCGGCGAGGCGCTCGCCGTTTTCGAACCGCCCGAGACCGAACTGATCGGCATCGCGTTCGCGATCATCATCCTGATCCTCGCCACGGGCTCAGTGCTGGCCATGGGCATCACGATCGGGTCGGCCGTCATCGGTGTGGGCGGAGGCGTGCTGTTGACGATGCTCGTCTCGAACATCACCAAGGGCCCGCAGTTCGCGACGACGTTGGCTGTCATGGTCGGACTCGGCGTCGGCATCGACTATGCCCTCTTCATCCTCAACCGCTACCGCGATCTGATCCACGAGGGGAACGAGCCGGTCGACGCCATCACGAAGGCCATGGCCACATCGGGCCGGGCCGTCCTCTTCGCCGGCATCACCGTCGTGTTGTCCCTGCTCGGGCTCGTCGCGATCGGGCTGCCGTTCGTCACCGGGCTCGGGGTCTCGGCGTCGACCACGGTGCTCGTCGCACTCATCTCGTCGCTGACGCTCCTCCCCGCCATGCTCGGGTTCGGCGCCGGCCGCCTCGAGCAGACCCGCGTGCGCGGCATCATGGCCGCGGCCCTGGCCGCCGTGGGCCTGCTCGGTATCGGCCTCGGGGCGGCGCCGCTGGCCGCCGCGTTCGGGCTCGCCGCGCTGGTGCTGGTCGCCGGGTTCTTCGTTCCCGCCCTGCGACGGCCCCTGCCGCCCCGGCGGGTCAAGCCCCTGCGCGAGACCATCGCGTATCGGTGGAGCCGGATGGTGCAGTCACGTCCGTGGACCGGAGCACTCGCCGGTACCGCGCTGCTCCTGGTCCTGACCGCTCCCGTCCTCGGCCTCCGCCTCGGCTTCTCCGACGAGGGGAACTTCGCCGAGGACACGACCACTCGACGGGCCTACGATCTACTTGCCGACGGGTTCGGCCCGGGCTTCAACGGTCCCTTCCTGGTCGCAGCGAAGACCAACGCCGCCTCCGACGGGCCCCGGATACAGGCGCTCGCCGACACGCTCGCCGCCGATCCCGGCGTTGCCGCCGTGTTCGGGCCGATCCCCGACAACCCCGGCGACCCGTCCGCCGCCGAGGCCTTCATCCTCCGGGTGATTCCCACCACGGCACCCCAGGACCTCGCGACCGAAGACCTGGTCGGTCGCCTCCGCGGCACGGTGATCCCCTCGGCCGTCGGCGACTCCACGCTCGAGGTGTACCTCACCGGCGGCACCGCGGCGAGCATCGACTTCAGCGACTATCTGGCCGAGCGGACTCCCGTGTTCTTCGGCGCGGTCCTGGCAGTGTCGTTCCTCCTGCTCATGGCGGTCTTCCGTTCCCTGCTGGTACCGCTGAAGGCGGTGATCATGAACCTTCTGTCGATCAGCGCGGCCTACGGCGTGGTCGTGGCCGTGTTCCAGTGGGGTTGGCTCAGCACCTTCACCCACGTGCAGCCTGCGCCGATCGAACCGTTCATCCCCATGATGATGTTCGCCATCGTCTTCGGCCTGTCGATGGACTACGAGGTGTTCCTCATCTCCCGCATCCGCGAGGAGTACGACCGTACCGGCGACCCGGTCGAGTCGGTGGCCGACGGGCTCGCCGGCACGGCCCGCGTCATCACCGCAGCGGCCGCGATCATGGCCGTGGTGTTCGGCAGCTTCCTGCTCGAGGACGATCGCGTGATCCAGGTGTTCGGCACCGGCCTCGCCTCGGCCATCGTGCTCGACGCGACACTCGTGCGCATGCTCCTCGTGCCGGCCACGATGGAACTCCTGGGGTCTCGCAACTGGTGGATTCCCGGCTGGCTCGACCGCCTGCTCCCCCGCATCGAGCTCGAGGGTCCGGCGGCGCACGGCTGACGCCGGAGTACACCTCCCGGCAACGTGAAGTTCAGCCCGACGAGACCGAGCGGCCACGGCTGCGACAGGTGCCCGCCATAGCTTGCTCTCTGGGCGTGCGCACGAGCTCGCTCCCGAGTTCTCCGGTCCGGGTTCCCCTCCACCTGCTCGGACCGTGACGCCACAGTGGAGGTGCCGTGCGGGCACCTCCACTGCTCGGCGGCGTCAGTCCGGTCTCTGATCGCCCCGGCCCCGCAGACGCTCGATCTCGCGACGGTCCCGCTTCGTGGGCCGACCCGTTCCTCGGTCGCGGCGGGCGAAGACCGCATCGACCGGCGAGTCTCGGGGCACCGGCGGCGGGGACCGATCCTCGAAGCATTCGGCTGCCCGTGCCGCCGACACCCGCTTCTCGATGGTCTCGTCGACGACATAGACGATCGTGCGATCGCCTCGCCGCGCCGTGACGACATCGCCGACCACGACCCGGGCCGCGGGTTTGGCCACAACGTCGTTGATCGACACGAGGCCGTCGTCGCACGCACTCGAGGCTTTCGTGCGGGTCTTGAACACCCGCACGGCCCACAACCACTTGTCGACACGAACGGCCATACCCGAGTCTGGCAGGATGGGCCGATGTACGACACCGAGACCGCACCCGGGTCCCATCACGTCAACGACCCTGCCTGGCCGACGCGGGTCTCGGTCGCCTGCGCGAACTTCTCCACGATGCCGAGGCAGAAGGCGGCCAGCGTCGACAAGCTGATCGCGACCACGCACGACGCCGCTGGGCGGGATGCCGACCTGGTGATCTTTCCGGAGCTCGCGATCAATTCGTGGGGTCGGTGCACCGACTGTGCAGCCGCCCACCGCCCGTGCGAATGGCATCTGGCCGAGGCCGAGGCCGCCGACGGGCCCTCGGCGACGCGCATCGCCGCCGCGGCGAGCGAGCTCGGCGTCCACGTCATCTACGGCTTCGAGGAGGCCGGCGACACCCCCGGCGTCATCCACAACAGCGCCAACCTCATCGGACCCGACGGCCTCATCGGCACCTACCGCAAGCTCCATCTCGGCATCCCGCTCGAGACGGACCGCTTCACCCCCGGCGATGCACTCCCGGTGTTCGACACCGCGCTCGGGCCGATCGGGATCTCGATCTGCTACGACTTCTACAACAACCCCGAACTCAGCCGGTTGCTGTGTCTCAAGGGGGCCCGACTTCTCGTCAACCCGACCGGCCGGTCCGACCTGCCACACGCCCGCGAGAACCTCACACACGCCACGCTCGTCCGGGCCCAGGAGAACCTGGTCTATGCGGCGTCGAGCAATCGTGTCGGCAACACCCACGGCGGGTCGACGTGGGCCGGTGGCAGCGTGATCGGGGGCCCCGATTTCCCCGGTTTCGGAGTGGCGCTCGCCACGGCCGGAGCCGAGGAGGAGCTCATCGTGGCCGAGCTCGACTTCGACCGGGTCGCCCGGTGGCACGACTGGCTCCCATGGACCGAATGGCGACTCGGCGCGCAGCGGCCCATCACGGAGCTGGTGCAGCGGGAGTTCGCGGCCTTGCTCGACGGGGGCAAGTGACCCCGACCGCGCGACGGTTGCCCCAACTCGTCATCGGCCTCGTCGTCTTCGGGGTGGGGCTCGGACTCGTGGTCCAGGGCGGCAACGGGCAGGGGCCCTGGACCGTGTTCCACGAGGGCGTCGCCGACCACTCGCCACTGTCCATCGGCACGGCCACCATCGCCACGGGCGTGATCCTGCTGCTCGCGACGATCGGCATGAAGGTGCCGATCGGCATCGGCACCGTCTTGAACGTCGCCCTCATCGGACCGGCGACCGACGTGACCATCTGGCTGATCGACACTCCGGGGTCCGCCGCCGGACGGGCCGCCATGACCCTCATCGGCCCCATCGTCACCGCCCTCGGGTCGGGCCTGTACCTCGGCGTGCATTTCGGCCCCGGACCCCGCGACGGTCTCATGGCGGGGCTCCACCAGCGCGGGCTCAGCATCCGGGTCGCCCGCTTCCTCATCGAGGCAGCCGCGTTCACTGCGGGTGTCGCCCTCGGCGGGACCTTCGGCTGGGGCACCGTTTGGTGGCTGCTCGTCATCGGCCCCGGGGTGCAGTGGATGCTGCCGAGATTCGACCGCGGCAGGATGATCCGGCCCTGACGCCGACGGGCGGCTCGCGCTAGGTTCGGCGGACTCGAGGGGGTTCCATGGAAGTACCGCTGACCATCGCCGATCACCTCCGCCGAGCGGCGCTCGTCTACGGCGATCGCATCGGCATCATCGACGAAGACGACCAACCAGCGCCGTCGCTCGGCGAGCTCACCTATCGACGATTCGACGAACTGTCGCGTGGGCTCGCGGCGGGCCTCGACGAGCTGGGACTCCCGCTCGGTGCCCGCGTCGCGATCGTCTCCCAGAACGCCGCTCGCGTGCTCGTGCACCTGTTCGGGACCAGCGCATTCGGACGGGTTGCGGTGCCGATCAACTTCCGGCTCAGCCGTGAAGAGGTCGACTACATCGTGCGTCATTGCGGTGCCGAGGTACTCATCATCGATCCCGAACTGGAGGAGACGCTCGGCGACATCGAGGTGCCTCATCGGTTCGTCGCCGGCGAGGAATCCGATGCGCTCTATCGCATCGGCGTCGAGCCGCAGCCGTGGGAACCGTCAGAGTCGGCAACCGCGACGATCAACTACACGAGCGGGACGACCGCTCGGCCCAAGGGGGTCGAGATGACCCACCGCAACCTCTGGATCAACGCCGCGACCTTCGGATGGCACACCGGGGTGAGCGATCGCGATGTCTACCTCCACACCCTGCCGATGTTCCATTGCAACGGATGGGGCATGCCGTATGCCATGACCGGCATGGGCGCCCAACACGTCGTACTCCGCAAGGTCGACGGGGCCGAGATCCTGCGTCGGGTCGAACGCCACGGCGTCACGATCATGTGCGGCGCACCCGCCGTCGTCGCCGCGGTGCTCGACGCCGCCACCGAATGGGACGGCGAGATCCCCGGCCGTGGTCGGGTCCGCATCGTGGTCGCCGGGGCCCCGCCACCCACCCGCACCATCGAACGGGTCGAGACCGAGCTCGGGTGGGAGTTCATCCAGATCTACGGGCTGACCGAGACCGCGCCGCTGCTGACCATCAACCGCACGCGGGCGGAGTGGGACGACCTGACCCCGGCGGAGCGCGCCACGAAGCTCTCCCGACAGGGCAACCCGGCGCTCGGCATCACGATCGACACGGCAGCCGACGGCGAGGTGCTGGCCCGCGGCAATGTCGTGCTCAAGAGCTACTGGGACAACCCCGAGGCGAGTGCTGCGGCCCTCGCCGGCGGCTGGTTCCACACCGGCGATGGCGGCTTCATCGACGCCGAGCACTACGTCAATCTGCAGGACCGGAAGAAGGACGTCATCATCTCCGGCGGCGAGAACATCTCGTCGATCGAGGTGGAGGACTGCATCTTCTCCCACGAGGCGGTGGCCGAGGTCGCCGTCATCGGTGTCCCCGACGACAAGTGGGGAGAAACGGTCAAGGCACTCGTGGTGCTCGCTCCCGGCTCGACGGCCGACGAACGCGAGATCATCGACCATTGCCGAGCAAGGATCGCCCACTACAAGTGCCCGACATCGGTGGAGTTCCGTGACGAGCTGGCCCGCACGGCGACCGGCAAGCTCCAGAAGTTCAAGCTGCGGGCGCCCTACTGGGAGGGTCAGGCCCGCGGCATCAACTGATCGCTCGCCTGATCAGGCCGGCGGCGGACCGGGGACGACCCAGCCCACGCCGTCGACGAAGCGGGCGTTGTTGGGCGGATCGCGGGGATCATCGGGATCCATGACCCAGCCGTGACCCTCGACCCAGGTCGGCGGTCGCCACTTCGGTGGGTCGGCGACGCCGGCATGGCTGTCGGGATCGGTGTCGGGATCGACCACGGGAAGATCGCCGAGTTCCGTCGGTCCGTCGCCGGTCCATGCCGGAAGGACGATCGGGTCGGGCGGCTTGGCTCGCGTCGGCAGGGTGGGACGAGGCGCCATCGGCGATTCGGGGGCCACTGGCGGGCGCACGATCGGCGCTGCGGCGGGTGCCGGACTCGGTGCCGGCGCCGTGGGGATGGCCGTGGTCGTATCCGGTGCGGTCGGCCGCGGCCGGGGCGCCGGCCGCGGCGCCGGTGCCGAGGGCGCCGCCGGTGGCGGAGCCGTCTGGGGCGCCGTCCGGGGCATGGCGACCGGCGCGGGCCGAGGCACGCTCGGCGCCGCCGCGGGCACCGGCGCAGCGGTGGGGCGGCGGGTCCGCTCCCGCGAGCGGGTGCCGTCGGGCCAGAACATCGACAACGCCAGGAGCACCGCGCCGATCCCACCGAGCACGATCGACGGGAACAGGGCGGCCCGCAGAACTGCCGTGAGCAGCGCGGCCAGCACCTCGGCCTGGTCGGGGGCGAACTCCCGGAGGAGGTAGGGAACACCGAGGCCGACGACGAGATAGAACGCGGTGGTGCCGATCGCCCATCGTGCCGCCTTCCCCAGCACCTTCGAACGATCGCTGGTGGTCAGCAGGGCGAGCAGGGCCATCACGACCGACAGCGCGGCGAGGAGCGGCACGGTTCGTTCGAGGAATCCCTTGAGGGGCGATGCGTCGGGGATCCGCTCGGTCGGGAGCTCGACCTCGAACTCCTCGGGGATCTCGGCGGCGACGGTGGGCGCCACCGCCCCGATGCGTTCACGTGACGACGCGAGCGCCGGTCCGAGGTCGATCGTCGCCGGCGCATCGTCGAGTCCGAGGAACGCCCGATGCGTGGTCCCGAGCGAGTCGATGATGAGCGAGCGGACCACCGGATCGGTGAGGATGATCTGCACGCCGGCATCGACCTGCGCATCGGTGAGCTGGATCGAGTCGGGCATCGCCGATTCGAGCGCACGGCCGATGTTGGCCCCGATCTGGTCGACCACGGCCTCGTTGTCGAGCAGCTCCTCCGCGATCGTCTCGGTTCGACTCTCGTCGAAGACCGTCCGCAGGGAGAGGAACCCCCACCACGCGATGGACCCGATGAGGAGGGCGGGACCGAGGATCAGACCGGCGATGACACGACGAAACACCCTGCCATGTTCGCACGTGGCGCGGGGTCGGCCGTGCCGCGCCGGCGGTCAGCCGCGCGGCGGCGAGATACAGGGCTCGCCGCCGCACACATCGATGACCGTTCCGGTCCGCAGGAACGCATCGATCTGCTCGACCGCGACGAGATGTCGGCGCGGGTCCTCGTGGGGGTCCGTGCCCTCGCTGGGCGAGATGTTCTCGACTGGCGCGACGGGCGCGCCGCTGTCCCACATCACAGTGGCCGAACCCTCGAACGGATAGTCCTCGATGCGCGGGATCCCCCAGAACGGCTCGACGTCGGCCGATCGCCCCTCGCCGAACGCCGGCCACACCGCAGCGGCACCCATCGATCGGGCCATGACGTCCATCGCCACGTTGGCCACCTGGAAGTCACCCAACGCCCCGTGGATCAGGCCGAACTTCTCGTTCAGCCCTTCCAACGGGTCCGTGTAGTGGTTGACGTAGCCGTTGCCCTCGCCCCGGTCCCAGAGCATCTGGATCATGAGCAGCAGCTGGGCCTGGTCGAGCTTGTCGGGATACGCCGGATTCAGCGCCAGCTGATACGTGTCGAAGTCGACACTGCGGTTGAGCAACGTCGAGTAGTTGATGCCGGGCACACCGAACACGCCGCGGTCCCAGTCGGTCGACACCGCGGTCGACACGGGCCCCATGATCCCGCCCTGGCTGATGCCGTAGTAGGCGAGCTGTTCGGTGTCGAGCAGCGCGTTTCCGTCGGCGTCACGGAACGCGTCGTGGGCGACGAACCCGTCGGCATGCCGCATGAGACGACCGAGGAAGAGGGTGTTGAGGTGCCCCTGGAGCAGGCGATCGCTCAGGGTGTGGAACAAGGAGAGATCGCCGAGCACGGTGAGCGCATTGACGACGTCGTCGTCGGCCATGCCGATCAGATCGGTGCCGCACACGACATGGTTGTGGTGCTCGGCGAGGAGTCGGGGCCCGGCCGACGTGACCTGGTTGCGCGTCCCCAGCAGGCCGTGTCCGTAGATCACCCCACCTCCCGGGTCGGCGGCCGTGGTGTTGTCGTGGATCATGCAGCGATACACGGCGTTCCACGTGCCGTTCACCGTGGGCAGGTCGGGATCGTCGACCAGGTTCAGACCGTTGCCCGTGGTCCCGTCGTCGGTGAGGTAGAGGGGCACCTCGTAGGTCCCCTCGATGTAGGTGTAGGTGTCGTCGTCGTCACGATTCACCGAGTCGACGGTGAAGGCCGGCGCAGCGTCGCCGAGGATCTCGAATGCGTCGTCGCGCATGTGGACGAGTGGACCTGTGAGGCTGTCGGTCGAGATGACGGTGAACTCCCAGGCGATGACGAGGTCTTCTCGGGCGACCCCCGCGGCGTCGAGGTCGGCGAACACCCGCTCCATGGCCGGCCGGCGAGCCTCGACCTCGGCGACATCGCTCTCGAGTCGATCGCGATAGGCGCGGAACGTGTCGGTCGGTTCGATCGCCGCGCCCGATTCGTCGATGAGATTGCGCAGCCCGATCACGATCCGGTGGCCGTCGGGGTAGTTGACCGCCGGGCGGATGAACAGCCCCTGTCGTGACGGATCGACGGCGTTGGCATCGAGTTCGGCCCAATGCGGCCAGCGTTCACCGGTGGTGGCATCGATCACGACACTTCCCGAATCGGCATCGAGCGACCGGGCGATGTCGGTCACGGGTGGCAGCGCGGATCCGGACGGATCCACACCGGGGATCAGGACCAGCGCGGCGCTGCCCGGCGAGAATCCATCGGCGCGATTCTGCCGAGAAGGGTCGACCGCAACGCCCGCGCTGTTCTGCGGCATGAGCGCGGCGGGGAGCGCGACGCGGCGCCCGGTGGACGACGACGGGTCATCCACGGTCAGCGCATCGCTCGGGAACGGCAGGAGACACTCGTGTCCGATCAGTTCGCAACCGGGGTCCTGATCGACGACGAGATCGATCGAGCCCGCGAAGCCACCGTCGTCGGGCACGGTGCCGTTGCCGTCGGTCTCGAGGTCATCGGTGGCGACGGGGGCGGTGCCACTCGTCGTGGGGGCCGGTTGGCCGTCATCACCGTCGTTCCCGCACGCCGCGGCGAGAAGTGCCGCGGCGAGCACGACGGCGAGTCCATGGGCAAGAGATCGTCTCATGGCCGACGAGTTTCGCGCGCCCCGCCGCTACCGGCGACTTCGATCTAGAACGGTGTCAATCGCCAGACGATCCAACCGAACCCGATGGCGATCACCCACGATCCCGTGAGCACTCCCAGAATGAGCAACCCCTCGCCCTCGGAGAGGTGGCTCTCGGCCGCCTCCGGGCAGTCCTTCGTCTGCCTTCCCTCGATTTTCAACACGCCAAAACCTCTTCCCACCTTGCGCACCCCGCCCGATGCACACGTCAAGGTTGGCAGGGTCGGGTACATCCCGCACGCACCACCACGGAACGTGACAGATGTGACCACCCGGTAGGAACGATGTTCAGAAGAGCGTTTCCTGTGCGGACGCAGGCTGCTGCCACGACGCGGCGAGATCGGCGAGGCTCAGCAGGTCGAGGCCCAGCGCCGCCAGCACGCGGTCATAGCCCGAAGGCAGCTCACCGAAGCGCGTGTCGCCGGCCTCCGCCGCCAACAGTTCGGGAACCGAGAGGCCGTGACGCTCGGCGAACTCCTCGGGCCCGATCAGCTCACTGACCCGCGCACCACGTGCCACCGCAGCCGCCACCGGATGGACAACGCCGGCCGCCCGGGCCTGCGCCGCCATGCGTTCGACCATCGCCGTCGCATCTCGACGCATGACGCGGGCTTCCTCCGCGTCGGCAATCGATTGGGCGACGGCATCGACCAGAACACGATGTCCGGCGGCGACCACGGTGAGCATGTGCACATCATGTCGAGGGGGTGTGACACTCACCGCCGGCAGGCGACACGCCGAGCGATCCGAACTGCCACACTGGGGTCCATGTCGATCGGCATCCTGCACCCCGGCTCGATGGGCACCTCACTCGGTGCTGCGCTGGTCGGTGCAGGTCACGAGGTGGTGTGGGCATCGCAGGGCCGCAGCCCGGCGACCCAGGAGCGCGCCGAGGCCGACGCGCTCCACGACGTGGGGACGCTCGATGCCCTGGTCGGGCGAAGTGACACGATCATCTCGGTGTGCCCGCCCGGCGACGCGCTCGCCGTCGCTCGCGACGTGGCCGCGCTCGGCTTCTCGGGTGTCTATCTCGACGCCAACGCCGTCGCTCCCCAGACCGCGCGCACCATCGCGGCCACCGTGGGTGCCGGTGGGGCGCTGGCACTCGACGGGGGGATCGTCGGGCCACCGGCCCGACACGCCGGACTCACGGTCCTCTACCTCTCCGGCGATCGAGCGCGCAGCGATGCCGTCGCCGCCCTGTTCGCGAGCGGGCCGCTCGAAACCCACCATGTCGGCGACGAACCCGGCGCCGCATCAGCGGTGAAGATGGCGTTCGCGGCGTGGACGAAGGGAACGAGTGCCCTGTTGCTCGCGATCCGGGCGCTGGCCGAGATCGAGGGGGTCGTCGAGGGGCTGGATCATGCATGGTCGACGCTCACCCCCGAACTCGTCGACCAGTTGCCCCGCACTGCTCGGGGTACCACCCCCAAGGCCTGGCGTTTCGTCGCCGAGATGCACGAGATCTCCGCCACCTTCGACGCCGCCGGCCTCCCCGCCGGTTTCCACCAGGCGGCGGCCGAGATCTATGGGGCCCTGACCGATCTCCGCGACCGAGACGACATCGAGGTCGACGACGTCGTCCGGCGACTCGTGGAGGGCTGAGCATGTGCGACACGTTCGCGACCTTCGGCGCCGGCGGCGCGCTCTTCGCCAAGAACAGCGACCGACCCCGCGACGAGGCCCAGGTCGTGCGCTGGCATCCGGCCCGACGGGGCAACGCCACGACCGAGACGCAATACCTGACCATTCCCGACCACGGCGCCCACGGGATGCTGCTCTCGCAGCCCACGTGGCTGTGGGGGGCCGAGCACGGGGTCAACGAACACGGCGTCGCCATCGGCAACGAACGCCTCTGGGCGGCCCGGACCCACGACGATGATCCCGCCCTGATCGGCATGGATCTGGTCCGGCTCGGCCTCGAACGGGGCGCGACCGCCGACGAGGCGTGCGATGTGATCACCGACCTGCTCACTCGCTACGGCCAGGGCGGGAGCTGCGACGCCACGGCGAACGATCCCTACGACTCCTCGTTCCTCATCGCCGATGCACGAGGCGGATGGGTCGTCGAGACGTTCGGCGCCGACTGGGTGGCGGCGCCCCTCGATGGGCACGGTGCGATCTCCAACCGCTACACCCTCGGCAGCGGGTGGACCCGGGCGTCGCCCGGTGTGACCGCGGGCTTCTCGACGCACGACTGGCACGATGCCCGCGTCGACACTCGCCTGGCGGACCACCGTCTTCGCGCCACCACCACATGTGCAACCCAGAATCGTGCCCTCGACCCGACGATCGCGATCGCCACACTTCGAGACCACGGCACCGGGCCGTGGGGGCGCCCCGGCCACGAGGCCGAGGCCGTACCGCCCCCGACCGAACTCGGCGACGACCTGTCGGGCGTGACGGTCTGCATGCACGGACGACTGATCTCGACGACCACTGCGTCGATGGTGGCGCGCCTGCACCACGATGGCCGCCCACCGGACACGTGGATCTGCATCGGCTCGCCGTGCGTCGGCGAGTACGTCGCCGTCGCACTGGACGCGGTGCCTGCCGAACTGGCCGACGAGTCGACATGGCAGGCCACCGCGGCGATCCGCGACGAGGTCGAACTCGAGCCCGCGAGCCTCGCCGCGATCCGATCGACGATCGCACCACGGGAGGCCGACACCTTTCGCTGACGGCGTGCGATTCGTCACCGTCCGACGATCGACCTGCACGGGCCCGAGCACGACTCAAGATGCTCGACGAACCTCGTCGAGACGCCGCTGCCGCGGACGGCAGTCGCCGCAGAACCATGACGGCCCGGGAAGCAGCTGGACGAAGTCGCCGGTCGACGCCGCCATCGAATAGCGGCCTTCCCATGCCGCAACCAACCCGTCGTCGAAGTGCGACGCATCGACGGTCACCAGTTCCACATCGAGCAGCTCGAGCGTTTGGGGACTGATCTCGCCGAAGTCGACATAGTCCTCGCCGACCGCCTGGATCAACGCCTTCTGGATGGCGGGTTCGATGTCGACGACGATCAACTCCGGCTGGTCCCAGCTCTCGAAGGCACCGACCGTGTAGGTCCACGGCCGTTCGTCTTCCACATGGATCGTGGTGAAGCCGTGCACCCGGATCACCAGATCGGTGTGGCGGGCGATCTCCTCCCAGCTGTAACCATCGCAACGCATGCACATACGCGGTCTCCCTCTGTCTCGAGAGACCGGCGACACGCCGCCGGCGAGCGGAGCATCAGTGTGTCGAGGCCGTGTGACACTCAGTCCGCCCGCGCCGGCGCGACGGACTCACCGCCGACAGGATCACCGACCACGACGTCGCGACGCGGGATCATTGCGCCATGGAGATCCGCGCACTCGAGTGTGCTCGACCGGACCCAGCCGTCGTCGCCGACATCGGCGTCGACCCGGCCGACGACATCAAATGGCGGTGGATCGACATCCGGGTCGAGCCGGGCGACACGGCGGCGTTGGTGGCGTTCGTTGCCAGGTTCGAGCTCGACCCGCTGGCGGTCCGTCATGCGATGAGCGAAGGCGACCTGCCGAAGACCGAGGACTTCGGCGAGTCCCTGCTGGTCATCCTCCACGGCTTGGCCGAGGACCGTGTCGCGACCTACGAGGTCGACTGCTTCCTGCTGGAGCGTGTCCTGATCACCATACGACGGCGCCACTCCCCGGCGATCGAGGCGCTGTGGACCGAGGTCCAAGAGCGCGTCGAGCTGACGAGCGGTGGCGCCGACGAGCTCCTCGCCCGGCTCGCCAACGTCCTGACCCGCCGACTCGTCGCGATCCTCGATGTGTTCGACGCCCGCATCGAGCACCTGATCGAGCTTGCGCTCCAGGCCGACGGGTCGCTCATCCGCGAGGTGACGCTCGTCCGCCGAGACCTCGCCGCCGTGCGCCGAGCCGTCCAACCCCAGCGCGAAGTACTCGATCTGCTCCGGGTGTCGACGTCGCCGCTGATCACCCGGTCGGGGCAGCGGCGTTGCTCCGACGTCTTCGACGTGGCGTCGCGGGTCAGCACGGGGATCGACGCCGCACGCACCGCGCTCACCGAGGCGCTCGAGGCCTATCGCGGCGCGGAGGCCAAGAAGGCCACCGAGGTGAGCAAGGTCCTCACCATCTATGCCGCGATCATGCTGCCGCTGAGCCTGATCGTGGGCTTCTTCGGCATGAACTTCCAGAACCTTCCGGGCACGGCCAACGACAACGGCTGGCTGATCGTGACGATCGCCATGTGTGCCCTCGCCGCCCTCTCCCTCGGGGTGTTCGTGTCGCTGGGATGGATCCGCCGTCCGTCGGGGCGCGAGGCCGGCGTCCTGGTGGGGCGTGGACTCATCGAAGGAGCCCGTGCCCCCATCGAACTGGTCAACGCCGCACTCGAGATCTCGCTCAGCCCGATCCGAAAGAGCAGCGACGAGGCGCCCGATCAGTCGTCCGACACCGACGACCAAGGGGCTTCGACCACAACCGACGACCCCTGAGTCAGACGCGACCGGCGGCCTCCGCCGCCGCCTCGGCCCGGGCGATCTGGGCATCGACGATCTCCAGGCCGGACGACCAGAACGCCGGGTCGGTGAGGTCGCATCCGACGATCGCCGCGAGCTCCTCGGGCCAGCGAGACCCGCCCGCGCCGAGCAGCTCCAGATAGCTCGGCACGAACGCCGCACCCTGCGCCTCGTACTGGGCGTAGACCGAGAGTGCCAGCAGCTGGCCGTAGGCGTAGGCGTACACGTAGCCGGGGGTCCCGATGAAGTGCGGGATGTAGGACCACCAGCTGCGATAGCCCTCGGTCACCTCCACCGTGTCGCCGAACAGGTCCCCCTGGGTCGTTGCCCAGTGCTCGGCGAAGTCGTCGGTCGACAGCTCGCCGATCTCGCGGCGGTGGGTGTGGACGGCGTTCTCGAAGCGGTTCATCGCAACCTGACGGAAGACGGTCGCGATGTTGCCCTCGACCTGCTGGGCGAGCAGCGCGAAGCGATCGCCGGGGTCGTCGGTGCGATCGAGCAGCCGCTCGAAGGTCACGGTCTCACCGAACACCGAAGCCGTCTCCGCCAGGGTCAGCGGCGTCGACTGGTGGAAGATCCCCTGAGGACGCGACAGATAGCCGTGGACGGCATGCCCGAGCTCGTGGGCCAGGGTCAGCACATCGCCGGGGGTCGCCGTGTAGTTGAGGAACACGTATGGATGATGGTCGGGCACGGTGTACGCGCAGAAGGCGCCGCCCCGCTTGTCGTCTCGGACCGGGGCATCGATCCAGCCCTCGTCGTAGAAGCGATCGACGATGTGGGCGAGCTCCGGGCTGAAGCTCGCGTAGGCGTCGCGCACCGTCGCCTTCGCCTCGTCCCAGGGCACGTGCACGTTGGTCTCGGCGACCGACGAACCGCGGTCGTAATCGGCCAGCCGCTCGACGCCGAGCACCCGGGCCTTCAGCCGGTACCAGCGCTGGGGAAGGTCGTAGCGACCTACGACGGCCTCGACCAGCGCCTCGACCGACTCGTCGCTCGCCTCGTTCCCCTGATTCCACGCCGAGATCCAGGTCGGATAGTGGCGTAGACGGTCGTCGGTGCTCTTGTCGGCGAGGAGCGTGTTGAAGACGAACGCCCGGTTGCGCAGCCCGGGCGCGAGCCCTGCGGTCACCGCATCGGCGGCCGTGCGGCGCACGTCACGGTCGGGATGCATGAGACGCGACAGTCCCGCGTCGAGGGGCATCTCGGCACCGTCGAGTTCCACCCTGATCGCCGAGGTCAGTTCCGTGAAGAGGCGCACCCATGCCGAACGCCCGGTCGGCGCCTTGTTGGCCAGCAGCTTCTCTTCGGCCTCCGAGAGCACATGGGGTCGCCGCAGCCGGGACGTCTCGAGATGGTGCCGGTGCGAGGCGAGCTCCGGGGAGCTCATCAGCGCCTCGGCCCGCTCATCGTCGATGGCGAGCCACTCGAGCTCGAACCAGACGAGTTCCGCGCTCAGCGCTGCCGTGCGTTCCTGGATCTGGGCCATGAAGGCGCCGTTGGCCGGATCGGCGACGTCGGTGGAGAAACGCAGCGACGCGTAGTTGGCGGCCCGGTGGGCGGCATCGAGGAGTTCGGCCTGTGTCCCGAGCCAATCGGCGATCTGGCCTGCCTCGGCGTCGGCGAGCTTGCCCTTCGCGTCGGCGGTGAGCGCGGCGGCGAGCTCGTCGGCCCGGTCGAGCAGCGCAAGGGCTCCCTCCACCCCGCTCTTGCCGGCGACGTCGGCCACCAGGGTCTCGATGTTCCAGGCGACGTCCTCGGCGCCCGTCTCCGTCTCTGCTGCCGTCTCTGCTGCCGTCTCTGCCGTCATGGCTGCGGAGTGTAGGCCCGGCGAATCGTCACCGGCTGCGCGGGCGCCTCACTCGACCCCGACACGGTTCCGGTCGGCGAGCACCAGGAGGTAGACGAGCGGGGGGACGACCAGGACCCCGGCCGCGGCGGATGCCACGATCAGTCCCCACAACGTCGCCGGTTCCGCCGCGTGGTCGTCGAGGTGCATCTCGTCGACGAGGATCCACGGATACTGGGCCACGCCCCAGCCGATCACGATCGCGGCGACCGCCACCGCCGCCGACGCACGCGCTTGCCGAAGACGATTCCTCCACAGCAGCACGAGGGTGACGAGACCGGCGAGGGCCGAGACGACGACCGCCGGTGCGCCCCGGCCGACGAGCCCGTCGGAGAGCGTTTCGGCATCAGCGGTCAGCGGCACGATGCCCGCCAGGGCGGCGACGCCGGTCACCGCCCCCACTACCAGGGAGCGGCGCCGGAGCGAATCGGCGAGTCGGGGTGCGTCGAGCCCCGCGGCGTCGGCCGCGAGGAAGACGCCGGCGAGGAAGGTGCACGTCAGGACCGCGAGCACGCCACCGACGAGCGATGTCGGGTTGATCCACGACGACCAGAGATCGCCGGTCCCCTCGGCCGGGACCCGCCCCGATGCGACCCCACCGGCGATGGTGCCGAGGAAGAACGGCGTCATCAGCGACGAGGCCGCGAACATCACCCCGGCCACTCGCGCCCACCGAAGCGACGGCGAGAACTTCCGGAACGCGAACCCGGCGCCGCGCAGGACGATGCCGAGGCCGGCCAGCCAGAACGGGATCGCGAGCGTGCGCATCAGCTGGGCGAACGCATCGGGGAAGCCGGTCCACATGAACACCAGGACGAAGATCAGCCAGACGTGGTTGGCCTCCCACACGGGCCCCAACGCGTGGTCGATCACCCGGCGTAGTCGTCCGCCCTTCTTCGCGTCGCCGGCTCCGAGGTCCCACACACCGCTGCCGAAGTCGGCACCCGCGAACACGGCATAGAGGACGACCGCGAGGAACATGGCGGCAGCGACTGCGTCGACGAGGCTCACGAATCGTCCTCGGCGATGCCCAGCTCACCGGCAGGGCCGTAGGGCGTGGCGAGGTCCTTCTCGCCGGCGGCCCAACGACGCGACATCGAGAAGATCGTGGCGAGCGTGGCCACGGTCATGCCCGCGTAGACGACGACCAGCACCGCCAACGTCACCCAGATGTATCCGGCGTCGGTGACGGCATCCTCGGTGCGGAGCACGCCGTGAACGATCCAGGGCTGACGCCCGACCTCGGTTGTGATCCAGCCCGTCTCGAGCGCCACGATCGCGGCAGGGCCGGCCACGACCATCGCGCGGAGGAATCGGCGGCTCTCGAAGAGATGGGTCCACGGATGCGGGAGCCCGCGCCGCCGCGCGGCCCGGAGACGAAGGAGCGCCCAGCCGACGAAGACCACCAGCGACGTGCCGATGCCGATCATCAGCGTGTAGGCGAGGTGGACGATGCCCACCGGCGGACGTTCGTCGGCCGGCACTGTGTCGAGACCGATCACCTCGGCATCGAAGTCGTTCTGGGCCAGGAAGCTCAGCAGACCGGGGATCGGGATCTCGATGGCGCCGCGCAGTTCACCATCGATCACCACGCCGCCGATCCGGAGCGGAGCACTGACCTCCGACTCCTCCAACACCTCGATGGCGGCGAGCTTGATGGGTTGATCGTCGGCGATGCGCTGGGCCGCGAAGTGCCCGACCACCGGCTGGAGGGGCGTGGCGATGGCGGCGAAGACGAAGGGCACGATCGCACCCAGCCGCTGCAGACGGTCGGTGTGGCCCCGCAACATGCGCACCGCGTAGACCGCGCTCATCGTGAACCCGACGACCATGATCGCGGCGAGGTACATGTGCGCGGCTTGGAGCCAGACGTGGTCGTTGAAGATCGCAGCGATCGGATCGACGTCGACGACCTCCCCGGACTCGTCGATCCTGAAGCCGGTCGGGGCGTTCATCCACGCATTCACCGAAACCACCATGAACGACCCGATGACCCCCGCCGCCATGATCGGCACGAGCATCAGCGAGTGCACACGGCCCGGGAGGCGACCCCAGCCGTAGACGTAGATGCCGAGGAAGATCGCCTCGGTGAAGAACGAGATCCCCTCGAGTGCGAAGGCGAGCCCCACGACATCGCCGAACCGCTCCATCAGGCCCGGCCAGAGGAGACCGAGTTCGAACGACAGGATCGTCCCGCTGACTGCGCCGACCGCGAACAGCACGGCGCCGACCTTCGACCAGCGCTTCGCGAGTTCGAGCGCGTCGGCGTCGCCGCGCAGCCCCCGACGGTGCTGGACGAAGATCATCGCCGGCAGCGCCATTCCGAAGCAGGCCAGGATGATGTGCCATCCGAGGGACAGCGCCATCTGGTTGCGCGCCGGGGTCAGGGCGTTCGATACCGAGAGCAGCGCAGCGGGGTTCATGCCCCCATGTTCGCCCACGGACGGCACCTACCCCCCGACGAGCGGCAGTGGCGTCCGTCTCGTGCGGCGGCGGGTGAGCGTCACTGGTTGGGCGCGCACCGCCCGTTAGCGTCGTTTCCATGACGGAGCGGACCCGCGACCATCACTGAACGCGTCCCGACCCCGGGGGCGCGCGCCGGGCGTCCCGAACTGCGCACGATCGTGCGCAACATCACCGCGCACCACACCATGCTGGTCGCGAGCGGCGTTGCCTTCACCTGCGTCTTCTCGCTGATCCCGGCGATGATCGCCGTCGTGGCCGTCTACGGGCTCGTGGCGTCGCCTTCCGATGTCGAGTCGCACCTCCGACCGCTCGTCGACGCGCTCCCCGAGGAGGCGGGTCAACTCCTGATCGAGCAACTCCAGAACGTGACCGTCGTCGACAGGACCGAGATCACGGTCGGACTCGCGTTCGCCCTCATCGGTGTCGCGTGGGCGATCTCGAGCGCGATCAACGCGATGGTGATGGCGATTCGGATCGCCCACGAGGTCCCCAGCCCGCACAACTGGCTCCAGGGACGCCTCTTCGCGCTACGGCTGAGCGTGGTGGCGGTGACCGCAGCGGCCGCGATGATCTGGCTCGTCGTGGTGCTTCCGCCGGTGATGGACGGCGCCAACGTCGGCGGCGTCTACCGCTGGGCCGTCTCGATCGGCCGATGGCCACTGACCCTGCTCATCTCGACCACCGCACTCGCGCTCTTCTATCGAGCCGTCGTGGGACACCGCACCGGACGGTTCCATTTCATCTCGTGGGGCGCCATCGTGGCCACCGCCATCTGGGTCCTCAGCACCATCGGACTCAGCGTCGTCTACGGATACTTCGGACGGATCGAGTCGACCTTCGGCTCACTCGGCGCCGTGGCTGCGCTCATGGCGTGGCTGTACCTCACGGCCCTCGCTGCGCTGATCGGGGCCGAGATCGACGGGGCCCGCTTCGACCACAACGGCGACAGCGCCCGCCGGCCGGTCGCCTGAGGCTGCACTCATCCGGGCGGGCCGTCCAAGGCGTCGACGGCGCCCAACAGCGCTCGGCTGAGATTCACCACCCGGGCATCACCGACGGGCGTGCCGCCGCCGCGATTGCAGGTCATCGCCATCGACACGTCACGGGTCGGATCGGCCCACGCGCCGGAACCACCGAATCCGTAGTGACCGAACGCGTCCTTGCCGGTCCGTCCCGTTCCCAGCACCCGGTGGTAGCCGAGTCGCCACCGCATCGGCATGACCAGCACCAGGTCGCGTCGGTTGTTCTGTTGGGTGCCGATCTCGGCGACCCGCTCGGGCGAGAACATGGTCACGTCACCGAGCGTTCCGTTCCCGGCCAACACCGCATACATCGCCGCCAGGGAACGGGCGGTGAAGAACCCGTTCGCGGCGGGGATGGAGGCGTCCATGATGTCGGGCGACACGATGACGTCCTCCATCCCGCGGGGCAGGAGCGCGTTGATCATCCGTCTGGTGTTGACGGGTGCGCGGGTGAGGCTCAGCGTCTTCGCGAACTGGGTGCCGATGATCTTCTGGACCCGACGGATCGGCTTCGGTGCGTTGCCGAAGATCGGACCCATGTGTTCGAGCGGAGCGACCCGGTGTCGCTCCTCGGGCGGACAGCCGAGAAAGAGTCCGTCGAGCGCGAGCGGCGCGGCGATGTCGTCGACCACCACGCGACCGAGCGGCCGGCCGGTGACCCGTCGCACGATCTCGCCCGCGAGCCACCCGTAGGTGAGCGCGTGGTAGCCGGTCCTGGTACCGGGCGGATAGGCCGGCGCTTCTCGGGCCAGACGGTCGACCATGTGGTCCCAGTCGAGCATCTCCGAGGCGTCGTCGATCACGCTGCGCAGGCGATGGAGACCGGCGGAGTGGCTCAGCACGTGACGGACCGTCACCCCCTCCTTGCCGTTCTGAGCGAACTCGGGCCAGTACGTGGCGACGGGTTCGTCGTAGTCGAGCAGACCCGCCTCGGCCTGGAGATGAAGAGCGAACGACGCCACCCCTTTCGTCGTACTGAAGCACATCGCGAGGGTGTCGGCCTCCCAGGGGTCACCGTCGTTTGTCCGTTCGCCGCCCCACAGATCGATCACCAGCTCGCCGTGGTGGTACACCGCGAGCGCGGCACCGCCGCCGGCCCGATCGAGCTGACGACGGAACGTCTCGGCAACGTCGACGAATGCGGGCGCGTAGCTGCCTTCCATCGCCGAACTCTGCTCCACCGGCGTCGGCATCTAGCGGATCACCGCGTCGACGAGGACCCGGAACTCCTTCTCGATCCCCCCGGCAACCAGGTCGAGGTCGGGCAACAGGTCACGATCGCCGGTCACCCCGAAGAACAGCTGGCCGTCGTAGGACACCACCGCGATGGTCAACCCCTCGTTGTCCAGGACCTCCACATAGGGGTATGTCCGCAACACTCTCGCGCCACCGAGGTACAGCGGCATCGGTGGACCGGGAATGTTGGTGATCACGAGGTTCATCGGGATCGTCCTGGTCAACAGCTTCGTGAGCGTGGGCGCGAGCGCCGGGATGCCGTCGGCGAGGCTGACCATCATCTCCGCGCCGTCGACCACCCCCGACCCCTTGGCCTCGACACAGCGCTGGTGCACCGTCTCGAGACGGGCCGCGGGGTCGGGCTCGGCGACCGGCAGTTCGATGATCACCACCGAGATGAGGTTGCCCAGTGTGTCGCCGTGCTGATCCTCGCCACGACGCGACACCGGGACCATCGCCGTCAGTCGGCGATCCGGTTCGTCGACATCGATGTCGCGATCGCGCAGGAACTCGCGCAAGGCGCCGCTGCACGCCGCCAGGACGATGTCGTTGAGGGTGACGTCACGCCGTTTGCGGATCTCGGCGACCAACGACATCGGGATGTCGGTGTGGGTCCACCGGCGGTGGGCCGAGACCGGCTGATTCCACGGTGTGGCGTCGGGTGGGGTCGCGAGGACGCCCACCGCCTTGGCCACGTTGCCGACGGCGCTGATGAACGGCTCGGGGTTGCGCACGACGCCGACCGCTGACCTGACGATGTCGAGCGGACGAGCGAGTTGATCGACGACGGAATCCGCGAGCAGCCGACGCGAGGACGGTGCCGGCCGGGGCGTCCAATCGATCGGCTCGACGTCGCCGTCGAACGACACGGGCTCGAGATCGACGAGCGCGAGCGCCATGTCGACGTTGGCGATGCCGTCGCCCATCGCGTGGTGGGTCTTGATGATCATGGCGACGTCGTCGCCGGCCATGCCGTCGACCATCCACAGCTCCCACAACGGTCGGGAGCGGTCGAGCGGCAACGACTGGAGCCGACCCATCAGGGTCGCCAGTTGCCGGTCGTCGCCGGGGCGCGGGAGCGCCGTGAGACGCACGTGGTGGTCGATGTCGAAGTGCTCGTCGTCGACCCAGATCGGGCGCCCCTGCGAGAGTGGCACCTCCATCACCCGTTGGCGGAGGCGCGGCACCTGCGCCAGGCGCCGCTCGACGTGGGCCTTGATCTCGTCGAACCGGATCCGGCCCGTCTCGTCGCGCAGCGGCCCGCCTTCCAGCACCGACAGCGATCCGACGTGCTGCGGCTCGCGGGGCGACTCCAGATGCAGGAATGCGGCATCGGCCGCCGTCAGGCGTTGATAGGTCATGTCGGTCCTCCACCGTGACCGTACGACCCGACCGGGCCCAAGGGCCATGGACCAAAGTCCTTCAACGAGAAGGTCCTTCAGCGAGAAAGTCCTTCAGCGAGAAGGTCCTTCGGCAAAAGTTGGGAAATCTCGCGACTTCTCGGCTCGTGGGTCGTTGTACCCATACACCCCGTCCGAATGGCACCCGCCCACGACCCGAGCCACAGGCCTCCGCCCCATGTCTGAACGCCGCAACACACTCCTCCCGCCCCACCTCCGGGTCAACGACCGACGTCAGGCCGAACGCGTGGCTGCGATCGCCGACCCCAGGTATCCGGCGACGGGGACCACCCGGATCTCGGCACTCCTGGCCGCGGCGAGGGAGCGAGAGCACGAGCAACGCCTTGCCGACGCCCGGGCCCGTCGCGGCCCGATCCGGACCGACTGAGCGCGCCTCGGAGTCGCCGTGTCGTTCAGGCGATCGTTCCGTCGGCCATCAGCGCCGTGATCTCCTCGGAGGAGAACCCCGCCTGCTCGAGGACTTCGGTCGTGTGGGCCCCGTTGAGCGGCAATGTCCACGTCGGTTCGCACGGGGAAGAACGGAACCGCGCCGCGGGACGGGGCTGACGCACCCGACCGGCGTTGGGGTCCTCGAACTCGATCAGCGAGTCGTTGGCGACCACCTGGACCTGGTGGGGAACATCGGCCACCGCTGTCACCAGGCCGCAGGGAACGTCGTTCGCGTTGAGTCGTTCGGCCAGATCGGCGGCCGACGTCTCGGCGAACGCGTCGCCGAGCAACTGGCCGAGCAGGGCGAAGTTGTCGGGGTTCAAGGCGAGGTCCAGTCCGTTGAACCGCTCGTCGTCGCACCACTCCGGATGGCCCAGCGCCCGAAAGAGCCCCATCCGCTGCGGCAGCGTGCCCGCGAAGTAGACGACCTGGCCGTCGGCGCAATCGGTCAGCGAGTAGAGGTCGGCGATGGTCATGCCACCGACCACGTCATCATCGAGGAACGTCTCGCTCATCATCCCGTCGGGCCAGAAGAAGTTGAGCGACGAGTCGAGCATCGAGATGTCGATGTGTTGACCCTCGCCGGTTCGTTCGCGGTGGAAGAGCGCGGCGGTGATCGCCTGGGCCACATAGCAGGCGGTCGATTTGTCGACGATCACGTTGCGGACGAGATCCGGGAACGGGATCTTGGGGTTGACCTGGAACGCGATGTGGCCGGTGATCGCCTGGATGACCGGGTCGAACACGGGCAGGTCGCGCATCGGGCCCTCGAGCCCGTAGCCGCTGACCGACACCGTGATGAGTCGGGGGTTGGTCGCCCGCAGGTCGGCCGGGTCGAGCCCCATGCGCTCGATGACGCCGGGACGGAAGTTCTGGAGGAACACGTCGGCGTCGGCGACGAGCCGGCGGGCCACCCCGATGCCCGCGTCGGTGGCGAGGTCGACGCTGATCGATCGCTTGCCGCGGTTCAACGACGCGGTGACGGCGGCCATGCCCCCCTTTCGAGAAGGAGGGGAACGCCCGCATCCCGTCGCCGAGCCCGGGGGCCTCGACCTTGATCACGTCGGCCCCCTGATCGGCGAGCTGTGCAGTGGCGTAGGGCCCCGATGCCATCTGCGAGAGATCGACGATCCTGATTCCGTCCAACGGTCCCGGCATTCCTGGCCCCCTCGTTCGCGTCCCGGGCAGACCCTACCGAATCGCCCGCAACCGCACCGGCCCGTAGGGTTCTCGGGCATGGGCGTGCCGTTGACCGCGATGGACGAGTACTTCGTCCACCAGATCCCCGAGCCGCTGCCGAACGTGGCGGTGCACCACGACTTCTGGCGTGAAAGCCTCTTCTTCATCGCCCACCCTCGAGACGGGCTCGGCGACGTGCTCATCCTGACGATGGCGCACTTCCCGAAGGCCGCGCACATGGACGTGCTGCAGCTCGGTCGGGTCGGGCGGACGATGACTGCGGCGCGCCACGTGCGGAACTACGACGGCGACCCGCACACGCTCGTCGTACCGCCGGCGACGATCGAGATCGTCGAGCCGTACCGGGAGGTCCGGCTGCGCGTCGACGAGCATCCCGATGCACCGGTCACCCTCGACCTGACGTTCACCGCCCGCACCCGGGAGAACGGCTACCGGCGCGGCACCATGAAGGCCGGCCACGAGACCATCTGGGATCAGTCGCACATGGTCCAGAGCGGCGTCTACAACGGCACCTACACCCACGAGGGAACCACCTACGAGGTGAACGACTGGTGGGGACAGCGCGACCACTCGTGGGGGATCCGCGATCACGCCCGCTGCCCGCTGTGGATGTGGTTCGCGATCCAGTTCGACGAGGGCATGCTCGGCGTGTGGCACTGGGAGTACCCCAACGGCGCCCGGGTCTACACCGACGGTTGCTTCGCGCCGTCCGACATGAGCGATCCCGTACCGGTCGTCGACTTCCGCCACGACCTGCACTGGACCGACCGGTCGGGAGCGGAGGTGTCGTACGGACGTGACGGCGACGATGTCCGCGGCATCGCCGGCACCTCGTGGTTCACCCTCGAGGGTGGACGGGTGATCGAGGTCGAGACGGAAGGTCGCTGGGCCCAGCGCTACGGGCCGGTCGGTGGCGGGCTCATGGAGACGGAGGTCCGCTCGGGCGACGGGTGGACCGGCACGGCGATCTACGAGGTCACGGGCGCGCACCATCACCACTGGTTCCCCGTCGCGCGCGGCGAGAACCTGCCCCCCGGAGGTGGCACATGAAGCTCGGCATCCATCTTCCTCAGTTCGGGCGGGCCGCGTCGCCCGACGCGATCGCCACGGTCGCCCGCCGGGCCGAGGACCTCGGCTTCGCCGATGTGTGGGTCAGCGACCACATCGTGCGGCCGGTCGCGCAGTCCTACCCGTCGGCCTACCTCTACGAGCCGCTGCTGACCCTCGGGTGGGCAGCCGCGGCGACGACCCGGGTCGGGCTGGGCACGAGTGTCATGGTGGTGCCGCAGTACCACCCCCTCCAGCTCGCGAACGCGCTGGCCACGCTGGACCAGCTCTCGAAGGGGCGGGTGATCCTCGGTGCCGGGGTGGGCTGGTCGGAAGCCGAGTTCGACGCACTCGGCCAGCCGTTCGGCAACCGGGGGAAGCGACTCGACGAGGCGATCGCGATCATGCGCGCCGTCTGGGAGTCGGACCCGGTCGCCCATACCGGCGACCACTATCGATTCGACGAGCTGAAGCTGCAACCGAAGCCGGCCCATCGGATCCCGATCTGGATCGGCGGCGGCAGCGAGGCCACCTTCCGTCGAGCGATCGCCCACGGTGACGGCTTCCATGCCATCAGCACCGACCCGGCCGATCTCGCGCCGATCATCGAACGTCTCCGCGCGGATCGGCCCGGCGACGATTTCGTGATCTCGTACCGGACGGGTTGGGACCCGCAGGGCATGGATCCGGGTCTCATCGCGGACGAGGCGGCCGCCTACGCCGAGGCCGGCGTGCAGCACGTGGTGTCGGCACCGTGGCGGGAGTCGGCCGACGACTGGGTGCGGTCCATGGAACTCCTCGTCGAGATCGTCCCGCCGGAGGCGTGACGTCGCACCCGGGGTTCGCGCCCCGACACCTCAGGTCGGCCCACTGCGGGTCCGATAGGAGGACAGGCGCCGCTCGTCGCGCCGTCTTCTGCGATGACCTTCTACCCCTTTCCCACCGAGATGGGTCGCCTCCCCGGCGACCGAACCGGACGCAACGACCGCCTCGTCCGGCGTTTCTCCGCGGGACAGCAACTGCGGGTCCATCTCCGTCTCGGGGAGCACCCGAACCCGCAGAATCGACCGATCTCGGCCGAAGTGCTCAACATCTCGATCACCGGGATCAGCCTCTGTGTCAGCCGGACCCTGCGGGTCTACGTCGGTGCGATGGTGACGATCGGTGACGGCGACTCCACGGCGACGTGCCGGGTCGTCTACACGACGCGTGCGAACGAGGGCGACCGGCAGATCCTGGGCCTCGAGTACGTCAAGCAGTCCGATCGGTTCCGTCTCGATGTCGGCGGTGTGGTGGGCGCCCTGCGCAAGGACCGCGGTCAGGTGATCAAGGCCTGGCACAGGCCCAACTGACACCGCCTGGCACAGGCCCAACTGACACCGCCTGGCTCAGGCCCAACTGACGGGTCGCTCCGACCACTGATCGGGTTCCACGGCATACCGTGTCGTGATGGACTCGGCGGCCCCGTCAACCGGATCTCGTTGGCGACTGCTGTGGTCTCCGGTGGGCCTTCTCGTCATGGGCCTCCTCGCCATGTGGGCGATCGAGATCATCGACACCACCGTTCTCGACGACGAACTCCAGCGCAACGGCATCCGTCCGCGCACGGTGAGCGGACTCGACGGGGTGCTGTGGACTCCGTTCCTGCACTCCGACTACGGCCACATCGCGTCGAACTCCGTGCCCCTGCTCGCCCTCGGGGGCTTGGTCGCCGCGCGCGGGATGCGGTACTGGGCGTGGGTGACGCTCGCGGCCGTGGTCGGCGGCGGAGGCCTCACCTGGTTGCTTGCCGGCGACGGCATCCACATCGGCGCCAGCGGTGTCGTCTTCGCCTACTTCGGGGCGATCCTCGGCGCAGCGGTCTTCGAGCGCCGGATCCGGGCCCTGGGTGCCGCGCTGATCGCGCTCGGCTTCTACAGCAGCCTGATCGCCGGGCTGGTGCCCCAGGACTTCATCTCCTGGGAGGGCCACCTGTTCGGGCTCACCGCCGGCGTCGTGGCGGCGAAGGCACTGGCCGAGCCCCGGGTTCGCCCCGAGGAACGACCCGACGATCCCGAGCCATGGGAGTTCGACGAACCCTGGTTGGCCTGAGGTCGGGCCGCCCGGCACCGGGACGCGACCTAAGCTCCCCCGGGTGGAGGTCTCCGGCACGTGCGACGAGCGGTTCGCTGCGGTTCGGGCCGCGTTCGAGGAGAACTTCCGTGCCGGCAACGAACTGGGTGCGTCCTTCGCCGTGGTGCACGACGACGAGCTGGTCGTCGATCTGTGGGGCGGGTGGGCCGACGTCGAGCGGACGCGGCCGTGGGGTCGCGACACGATCGTCTCGGTGGCGTCCACGTCGAAGGTGGCGGTGACGATCGTGGGTCTGATGCTCCTCGATCGCCGGTTGATCGAGCTGGACGAGCCGATCGCCACCTATTGGCCGGAATTCGCCGCCGCCGGCAAGGCCGACATTCCGGTGCGTCAGATCTTCTGCCACGAGACCGGCGTGGCCGGGTTCGACCCGCCGACGTCGATCGAGACCATTCTCGGCGACTGGGATGCGAGCGTCGCCCGACTCGCCGCCCAGGAACCCTGGTGGGAACCCGGCACCGCGAGCGGTTATCACGGGATGACCTACGGTTATCTGATCGGCGAGCTTGTTCGCCGCACCACACACCGCGCCTACGACGAGTTCCTGCGAACCGAGCTGACCGAGCCGCTTGCCGCCGACTTCTCGATCGGCGTGGCGGAGCGCGACCGCGCCCGCGTCGCCGACGTCGAGTCGAGGGAGCGCCGCGTCTTCCCGAACGGGCCCGGGTCCCTCGCGGCCCGGGTGGACCACCCACTCGACGCGCGGATGGTGGGGCCGATGCCCACGGGTTGGCTGACCGGATGCAATCCGGGCGCGGTCGGCTTCACGAACGCCCGCGCCGTCGCCACGCTCGGCGCGGTGCTCGCGAACTCGGGAACCAGCCGTGGGAGACGGTTCCTGTCGGAGGAGTCGGTCGCCCTCACGGCGCAGGAGCAGCGCTACGAGTACGACCTGGTCATGGAGGATCGCGTCCGCTGGGGTCTCGGTTTCGCGCTCGCCGGCGACGAGGTGCCGCTCCCCTTCCCCCGTTCGGTGCACTGGGGCGGCTACGGCGGCTCGACCTTCGTCGCCGATCCGGACTCGCGGACCACATGGGCCTACACGCCGAATCGTTTCGTGCCCGACCGCGGCGGTGACGCCCGCGGCGCCGCGTTGGGCGGCGCGACCGTGCGGAGCATCCTCAGCCTGGCTTGAGCAACGGCTCGCCGAGCTCAGACGAGCACGGCGGAGGTGATCACGTCTTCGAACCGGTTGGCGGCCCACGAGAGGGGCACGTTGAACTCGTCGGCCTCGGTGGCGATCTCGACATAGCTCGCCGCGATCCCGTGCTCGAAGTCGACCCAACCACCGATCCCGCCTGCGCCGCCGTGGGACGCCGATGCCCGGCTCACGGTGCCACCCCCGAACTGCTTCCACTTCTCACCGCTCGGCACCGCGAATCCGAATCCCCACGATGCCTCACGGTGTACCTGCCCCATCGCCTCGGTGGGTGTGTGGGGAACCCGATTGGTGGTCATCGCCCGCACCGCGCCGCGGCTCAGGACCTTCTCTTCACCGGCGCGCCCGTCGTCGAGCAGCATCTGGAAGAAGCGGGTCATGTCGGTGACCGAGGAGTAGAAACCGCTGGCGCCGTCGTCGCTCGCTTCCCAGAGCGGGTCGTTGAACGAGATCTTGCTACCCGGATGATCGGGCCCGTACGGGATGCCGGATGGGCGTTCGATCAGATGGGGACGCAGTCGGTCGGGCAGGGCGACACAGCTGTGCGTCATCCCCAGTGGCTCGAAGAGGTACTGCTGCGCGGCCGCGTCGAGCGACCCGCCCGTGATCCGGCGGACGAGCTCACCGAGGACCGAGTAGTTGAAGTTGCCGTACGACATCATCTCGCCGGCCGGGTAGCGCCGCGGCACCGCCCAGCCCGACGCCAACATGATGTGGGTCAACGGGTCGCGCCCGGCCGGCACCGACGCCCGTGCGGCGCCGATTCCGGCCTCGAGCGCGGCGGCCTGGTCGTCGTCGTGCCACCCCGACGTGTGGGTCAGCAGGTGGGTGACGAGGACGTCGCCGTGGGCTTCCGCGAGTTCGGGCAGCGTGAGCGCGGCCGGCTCGTTCAGTCCGATCACGCCACGCTCGGCCAGAGCCAGCACGACGGCGGCAGTCATCGGCTTCGACATGGACGCGATCGGGAAGACCGTGTCGACGGTGACGGCAGGACCGTCGGGCCACTGGTCGCCGAGCGCGTTGGTGAAGACGACCCTGCCGTGCCGGGCGACCACTGCGGCCATCATCGGTGAGCGGCCGGCGTCGAACTGACGCTGCATCAGCGCCGCTGCGTCATCGAGCCGCTCGCTCGACATCCCGACCTCGGCCGGATCGTGGACGGCCGCCTCGAGCGTCACGACGCGACCGCCCCGACCACCACGTCCTGCAGACGGTGGGAGATCCCCGAGACCGGTTCGTAGAACTCGCTCATCTTCGTGATGACCTCGAAGAACACCGCGACGATCTCGTTCTCGAAGTCGATCCAATAGCTGATGCCACCGGCGCCTGGGTGCATGGCCGTGCCGTCCGGGGTCAACCCTCCGCTGAAGAACGAAAACCCGCGTGGTTGCCGCACGGTGAAGCCGTAACCCCACGACGCCTCTGGCAACAGGCGCTCGCCGAACTTGGCGGGGACTCCGGGTAGTTGGTTGGTCACCATCGACCGGACGGTGCTCGGTGCCAGGACGCGGGCAGCCCCGAGGGAGCCGCCCTCGAGAATCGCCTGGCCGAAAGCGGCGAGGTCCGTCGGCGACATGAACACGCCGGCCGCCCCCGAGTCGCACGACTCGAACACCTCGCCCTCGAATGACAGGAGCGCATCGGGTCCGAAGGGCAGACCCGGGGCACGCTGCACGACGTGGGGTCGGAGCGCATCGTCGACGATGACGGCACTGCGTTCGAGCCCGAGCGGCTCGAAGATCCGAGTGCGCATCGCCGCGTCGAGTGTGTCACCGGTGACCCGGCGGACGATCTCCGAGAGCAGGGTGTAGTGCGAGTTGTCGTAGTCCATCTGCTCGCCGGGCGCAGCACTGCGGATGGGATCGAAGGCGAGCGAGCGGAACATGTGGTCGACGAAGTTGTGACCTTCGGGCAGCGGCGGCAACGAGCCATCGGCGACCATGGCCTCGATGCGGTGTGTGCGTTGGGCCGATTCCCAGCCGGCCGTGTGGGTGAAGAGGTGGTGGACCAGCACGTCGTCGTTGCCGCTGCCCCGTAGCTCGGGGAAGAAGTCGACGATCGGCTGGGTGATGCCGACGTGCCCTTCCTCCACGAGCGTCATCGCGACCGCGGCCGTCAACGGTTTGCCGGCCGATGCCAGCGGCCAGACGTGGTCGATCTCCAGCTCCGGGCCGCCGGGCCGTTGGACTCCGAACGCCTCCTGGAGGACGACCTTGCCACGGCGGACGACCACCGCGGCCGCCGACGGCGACCGACCCGACGCGACGTGCCGCTCCATCAGCGAGCGCATCCATCCGAGTCGTTCCGACGACATGCCGACGCTCTCCGGCATCGCGGTTTCCCATCGCGGGATCATGGTGCCGGCGCCAGGGGTTGCCGCTCGAACCACTCGCGCAGCTCGGGCTCGTCGATGCGGTCGGCCAGTGTCGTGAACGCCACCCGGGCCGCACGGGCTTCCCGCCGGGCGGCGTCGACCTCACCGGTCGCCTCCAGCGCCCGAGCCCGCACCGCCCGGAACCGCCACAGGAGAGAGCCGTAGCCGAGTGCGGTCGCCGCCTCGGTGCCGATCGCCGCGGCGTCGGCTGCGGCGGCGGCTTCGCCGGCGAGCAGCAGCGCCCGGGCCTGCAGCTCGAGCGCCGTCAGCGTGTCGCGCGTCGGGCAGTCACCGTCGCGTGGGAGCAGCGGCCGGAGGCTGTCGATCGCGTCGTCGGCGCGTCCCTCGACGAGCGCGATCTCCGCGGCGGCGAGGCCTCGCGGGCTGCCGCCCATGATGGTCGGCAGCAAGGTCATGGCTTCGACCTCGGTGCCGGACTCGACCTGGAGGTGGGCACCGACCGTCCAGAGGAGGGCGCCGGCCCAGACCTGCATCCAGACCCGACTCAATGCATCGGCCCGCTCCAGGGTGTCGGCGAGCGACGCCGCCGCCGGCTCCCACGCGGCGATGCGGCACAGATACACCGATCGAGCCAGCGACGCCATCGCCTGCCCGAAGGGGTGATCGTCGTCGGTGACTTCCTGGGCGATGGCACCGGCGACCTCGTCGAAGCGGCCCATCTCGGCCAGCGCGATGGCCTTGATCGACCCGTACTGCACCGGCTCGGTCCCGATGAGGTCGGCCAGCTCGATCCCTCGGTCGCAGGTGGCCACGGCGTCGTCGAACCGGCCGAGGGCCAGGTACTGCCACATCATCCAGAAGCAGTGGGCGTTGAGCTTCACCGGATCACGACGGGCCTCGAGTCGGGCGAGGAGATCCTCCGAGCGGGCCGCGTCGAACCCGGCACCGTCCCGGTGCAGCGACGCGGCGACGGCATCGAGGATCAGGTCCTCGTCGCCGATCTCCTCGGCCAGAGCGAGCGCCTCGGCCACGTTTTGTTGCGCGGTCTCGCGATAGTCGGCCCAGTAGTCGGTGAACCATGTCGTCGGCAGCAGCGCCCGGGCCATGTTCACACGGTCGCCCCGCGCCTTTGCAGCGTCGTAGGCGGCCTCGTACGCGGCTCTCGACTCGTGCGCGTGCTCCGGCTCGTCGAGCGAGAGGATGTAGTGGGCGCGGCCGCGGGCCAACTGCACCGCGACTTCCAACGACGGGTCGGCCGCAGCCGCCTCGATGAGGGCACCGATGTCGTCGAGGCCCTCGCCGGCCCGGTACTGGTCATTCAGGAGCTGCACCCGTTGGAGCCGCAACGTCACCCGGTCGGTTGGGTCGTCGGTCACGCCGAGTTCATCATCGAGGACGACGAGGGCGTCGTCGACACGACCTGAGCCCCGCAGCGCGCTCACCTGCAAGAGACGGAACTCGAGACGGGCGGCGTCGTCGACCAGCGGGTCGGCGTTGAGGAGGTGGCGCAGTGCGTCCTCGAACGCCAGCGCATCGAGGTTGGTGATCGCCGCGGCGATCGATGCGGCGACCACGCGTTCGGCAGGAGCGGACGGGCCGGCCTGATGCAGGTGATGAGCGAGCTCGATCGGATGGGAGGCACCCGAGTCGACGAGCGCATCCGCGATCCGAAGGTGGAGGCGCTGGCGCCGAGCCAGTGACAGCTCCCCGACCAGCGTCTGGCGGATCTGCTCGTGGATGAAGATGTAGCGCGCCTCCCGCTCACCGGGGGCCTCCTCGATGAGATGCGCCCGCTCCGCCGCCTCGAGCGCGTCGAACAGCGCGTCCTCGTCCATCCCCGAGGCGGCTTCGAGCAGACCGAAACGGAACGTGCGGCCGATCACCGCGGCCGCCGCGAGTGCCTTGCGGTGGTCGGCGTCGAGCTGTTCGAGCCGTCGGGAGATCACGAGCCGCACACCCTGGGGCACCTCGGTCTCGCCGATCTCGAAACCCGCTCGCCACCCACCATCTTCGTCGAAGAGCTTCCCCGTCTCCCGGAGGTGCCGATACAGCTCCTCGACGAAGAAGGGATTGCCCTGGGTCTCCGCGAACACGAGATCGAGCAGCTCTTTCGGTGCCGGCATACCGGCCCGCGCGGTCAGCACGGCCTCGACCTCGGCCTCGGTGAGGAGGCGGGGCCGGAGATCGACCGCACCGACATCGCGCAGCAGCGGACCGATGGCTGTCGTGAGGGGCCGATCGGGCTCGAGCTCGTCGTCTCGATATGTCCCCATGATCACGAGGGGGATGTCGCCGACCCGACCACCGAGATGACGCAGGAACAGCAGGGTCGACTCGTCGGCCCAGTGCAGGTCCTCGAACACGAGCATCAGCGGCTGGTTGCGCGCGGCGCGTTCGATGAACTGACCGACGCCGTGGAGCATGTAGCGCCGCTCCTGTTCGGGCGTGAGGTCGGGCGAGTCGGGGATGTCGTCGTAGCGCTGGCGCAGCGACGGGAGGAGCTTTGCGACCTCGGGGGCGTTCTCGCCGAGGGCGGTCCGGAAACCGTCGTGCGACGCCGTCCGCGCCGCCTGCTCGAGATGGTCGATGCTCGGCTGGTACGGCGGCGGCGACTCCATGTCGAGACAGTTGCCGGTGAGTACGTTCATGCCGAGCCGCTCGGCGACGACCGCCGCCTCCTTCGTGAGTCGGCTCTTCCCCAGGCCGGCCGGGCCCCCGATGAGCACCATCGATCCGTGTCCGGCGGCTGCCGCTTCGAGCATTCGCTGAAGCTGTTCGCGCTCCGCCATCCGGCCGACATAGGGCGTCGGCTCGGCATCGGACAGGCCGGAGGGGCCGACCTCGTCCTCTGGCACCGGCACCAGGAAGAGTCGCCATTCGTCGTCGATGCCCTTGAGTTCGGTCGTGCCCTGATCGACGAGTTCGTCGCGGGCTGTGCCGAGCACCCCATGAACGGTGTCGGATGCGAGGATCCCGCCCGGGGGCGCCAGTCCCTCGATCCGTTTGGCGATGATCACGGTTTCCCCGTGGATGTCGCCGTCCTCGCTGAGGACCTCGCCGGTGTGCAGACCGATCCGCATCGCCACGCTGTCGTCGAGGCCGTCACGGCGCAGCCGCCCCATCTCGGTCTGGATCTCCTGGCTCGCGGCGACGGCCCGGCGGGCAGAGGCGAATGCGGCCATGAAGCCGTCGCCCATCTCCTTGATGAGCACGCCACGGTGGTCGGCCACGATCCGACGAGCCATCGACTCCACGGTGCGTCCGACCTCCCGGGCGGCATCGTCGCCGAGCGTCTGATTGAGCTTGGTGGACTCCACGAGATCCGTGAAGAGAACCGTGACGGTCCCCTCGGGAATCTCGGCCGCGTTCATCGAAGGACCACACCCATGCGCACCACGAATGTGATCCTAGGTGTTCCGGTCCGACGGCGGCAGTCGACGGGCGGTCGGAGTCCGTTCAGCTACTCGTCGAGGGTTCGGCACGGTTCGCCGGCACAGGCGTCGTTGATCACGGCGTCGGCGCCGATGAAGTCGGCGACGATCAGCAGGGCCTGGGGAACGTCGCTCAGCTTGCCGTGCGGGTCGTCGCCCTCCCGGGGTGGTGTGTTGGCGATCGGCGGGGCCGGCGTACCGAAGTCCCACATGATGTAACCCGATCCCGCGTGGGGAAGGTCGACGATCGGGTCGATGCCGAAGAAGGGGTCGACATCGGTGGACCGCCCGTCGGTGAGGCCGGGCTCGAGCAAGGGCGTCCCGAGGGTTCGGGCGAGCTTGTCGGTGCTGACGTTGGCGACCTGGTGATCTCCGAAAGCGGCGAGGATCAGCACGTTCTTCGTCGTGGCGTCGTCGTAGGGGTCGCGGGTGAGGTGTTGCGCCCAACCCGCGTTCTCGCCGCGGTCCCAGAGCATCTCCATCAGCTCCCGGGCCAGCATCCGGTCGAGCGGGTCGGGGTAGCTCTCCTCGAAGAACGGGGCGAACTCGTCGAAGTCGATGCTGCGGGGCAGGAGCAGGTTGTAGCCCATGCCGGGGACGGCGAGGATGACCTGGGTCAGGTCGTCGCTGAGCGCCGTCGACGCACCGCCGAGGATTCCGCCCTGGCTGGCACCGAGGAACGACAGCTGGTCGTGGTCGATGACCGAGCGGCCGAAGCCGTCCTGGAACCGGGGGTCGGTCGCGAAACCGTCGTCGCTCGCGAGAAGCCGACCCAGCAGCAACCAGGCGAGATGCCCCTGCTGCATCCGATCAGGCTGGGTGCGAAACAGGGTGAGCTCCTCGAGAGCGGCGGCGACGCTCGGGAGATCGGCCGTGCTCATCCCGAGGAAGTCGATCGCACAGAACCCGATGCCGACCGCACCGCCGAGGGTCCCGATCCCCAACACCTCGGACCGGGAGCCGAGCAGGCCGTGGCCGTACATCACGAACGGTGCCGGGTCGTCAGCGGTCGCCGTCGGCGGGACGGTGCAGAGGAAGTCGACGGTCATCGATCCGTTGCGGACCGGGATGCCGTCGGGGTCGCCTTCGTTGTTCAGCACGCTGCCGGTCGACCCGTCGCCGGTGAGGTAGTTGGGCACCTCGAAGGTCCCGCGAACCCCGGGGAACCCGATCTCGGCGGTCTCGACCGTGAACTCGGGAGCGCCGTCGCCGAGTTCGGCCGCGGTCTCGGCCCACATGTGTCGGAGCCGACCCGAGAGCGACTCGCCGCTGGCGACGGTGAAGGTCCAGGCGAGGGTCGTGTCGGCCGGGTCGATCCCGACCCCGTCGAGGGCCGCCAGCAGCGCGGCGTCGTGCTGGTCGAGGGGGTTGGTGACACGATCGACGTACGCCTCGGTCGGCTCGATCGGCGCACCCGCGGTGTCGACGAGGCCGCGCAGCACGACGAGGTGGTGGTGCCCTTCCGTCAGGGCCACTGCGGGCACGACGATCAGCGCCGTGTCGTCGGGTGACCCGCCGTCGGCGTCGAGTTCGGCCCAGGCCGGGATCCGTTCACCGGTGACGGTGTCGACGAGCACGAGCGGGGAGTCGTCCTCCAACGACCTCGCGATGTCGGTCACCGGTGCAAGGCCCGATGCGGCCGGGTCGAGGCCGGGGATCACCGTCATCGGCATGGCCGCCGGGCTGAACCCGTCGTTGCGGTTCCATTCGCCCACGTCGATCGGGACACCGTCGGCGTTGCTCGGCGGGCCGTCGGCGGGGAGGTCGATCCGCAGCCCCGTCGCCGTCGTGGCATCGGGCCGGGTGTAGCGGTCGTTGGGCCAGGGCAGCAGACAGGCGGCACCGTCCACCGGGTCGCACGCGCCGGACTCCGCGGCGTCGATCGGGGCCGCTTCCGGCGGTGCGGTGCTGGTCGCCGGCACGGTTGGATCGCCGGACGTGGTCGAGTCGGGGTCGGGCGACGCGGTGATTCCGTCGTCGTCGCCGGAGCACGCCCCGGCGACCGACGCCAGGACGACTGCGGCACAGGCCAGGCGACGCCACGGCCGACCCTTCGGAGCTGCGATCCACATCGGGCCGACGCTAGCGCCACGAACCGGACCGATCAGCTCGAAGGCGCACGACGGTGTGACGAACGACCCGCCCTGTTCGCGTTTCGCCCCCACCGACGGCGGGAAGGCCGTTGAACGACACACACAACCCGAATGGAGTCAGCATGACCACCGCCACCTTCGAAACCCGACTCACGTCGACCCTCGACGAGATCGAGGAGCGGCTCCCCGCGCTGCCGGCCTCGCTGCTGCGTCTGGAGCGGTCGATCGCCGGACGCACCTATGACACCGTCGCCGGTGCCGTGGGCAATCTCCGGGGTTCGCTGCACACGGTTGGTTCGCGTACCGACCGTGCCGCTCGCACCGTCGTCGGGACCGGCCGACGCGCCATCGCCACCACGTTCGACGCCGCCCGCGTCGGCGCCAAGACGACGGTCGGCCAGACCCGGGCTCAGGCCTCGAAGGTCGGCGACGCCGTGACCGCTGAGGCCACCGACATCCACGACGACGCGCTCGGCGCCGTGAAGACGGCGATCCGTGCGGTCGATCCGGATGACGATGCGTCCACGGGCTACGAGCGGTGGGCCAAGACCGACCTCTACGACAGGGCGACGGAGCTCGATGTCGAAGGGCGCTCGACGATGACCAAGGCCGAGCTGATCGACGCCATCCGCGACCGCTGAGCCTTCGCCCGCCGCAGCTCAGCTCGCCGAGGAGTTCTCGTAGGCCACCCAGGTGCGACACGGCTGGCTGCGGGTGTTGTCGCAGTCCGGCAGGCCGTCGGGCACGTCCACACCCGACACGAAGGGCAACGTCAGCGACGATGCCGACGGGTCGATCCGGATCGCGGTGCCGTCGAACGGCAGCACGTCGAAGGCCCACAGGTTGCGGTTGCCGCCCGGGCTGTCGACGATCAGTCGGAGCTTCGAGCCGGCCCGGAACACATGGCCGACGGGGAAGATCTCGACGTCGACCTGGGTGAACTCACCCGCCGGCAGATCGGCCTGCGCCGCCTCCGTGTAGAGATGCCACGGCAGGATCTCGGTGGCTTCGGTCTCGTCGATGGCCCGGTGCGACGCTCGCAGCCAGCCCGACTGGACGTACATCTCGTTTCCGTCAGGCCGCACCTCGGTGATCGTCACCTGGATGTCGGCGTCGGCCTCGTCGGCCTGGAGGCTGAGCGACACCCGACCGGTGCCCGCGAGCAGGAGGTCCTCGGTGAATGCATCCGTCTCGAACACGACGGCCGCGCCCTCGTCGAGCAGGTCCCATTGGAGATCGTCGAACTCGTTGCCGTCGTCGTCGTCCTCCGCGGCCTTGGTGAGCTCCTGGGAACGTTCGACGTCGACCGCGAACTCGACGGTCTCGTCGCCGCCGACGAGATCGCCCAGCTGCCAGGTGCGGATCTCCGCATCGGTCGGCGGCCAGGACTCGAATTGCACCGACCCGCGCGGCACCGGCGCGCCGAGGGCGTCGGGGTTGGCACCGTTCTCGAGGAACACCGTGATCGCCGGCTCGCTCTCGATCGTTTCACGGGCTTCCTCGAGCGTCGAGAACCGGTCGGCGGGCACCTGGATCCCCGCCACGCCGAAGACATCCTCGTAGAGGCCGGGGGCACCGAGTCGCACGATGGGGTCGAGCACGGGGACCCGTTCCGCCACGTAGACGTCGAGGAGTTCGACGGCGGCGAAGAGGCTCTCCGGCCCGAGCGAGTCGGCATGGGCGCCGTTGTAGAGATGGGCCTTGAAGACCGGCGCGCCGGTGAAGTCGTCGAGCATGGTCGGGAAGCGGCCGCCCGTCTGCTCGTCCTGCCACGCACCGGCGAGGAAGGTCGGCACGTTGATCCGGTCGACGAAGGTCCGTGGCGACAGCGGGTCGCCGGCCTCGTCGGTCCAGAACGCCGTCTCCGCAGCGGCCTCGGTGAGGTCGCGGTTCTGGCTCCGGAGCAACTGGTTGGCGTCGCAGATCTCGTCGCCCTCCTCGTCGATCCGCGTGTTCACCCACTCCTGGCCGTAGGCGTCGTTGGCGCCCTGGCGAGACTCGCCCCAGCTCTTGGCGAAGCCGTTGTTGTAGATGCCACCGGGCCAGACGACCGACCGGTACGAGTCCTCGATCACCGAGATCGGGGTGATCGCAGCGAGGCTGGGAGGCTGGGTCTGCGCCACGAAGAGCTGGCTGATCCCGGAATAGCTGATGCCGACCATGCCGACATGGTTCTCGTAGACCCACTCCTGGGCGGCGACGGCTTCGATGACGTCGTAGCCGTCGATCGACTGCAATTGCTCGAAGTAGTCGAACGCGCCACCCGAACAGCCCGAACCGCGCATGTTCACGCCGACGGTCGCCCAGCCGAGCAGGCCATAGATGTTGATGGCCGGTTCGATCTCGTAAGGACTCGACGGGTCGTAGCCGGAGTACTCGACCACGGTCGGGTAGGGGCCGTCCTCGATCGGCCCCGGGAGACGGACCGTCGCGCTCAGCAATGTCCCGTCGCGCATCTCGATGTAGCCGAACCCCTCACCGATCTCCTGGGCGTCGTAGAACGCCTGGTCGGGGTGGTCCTCGAGCGTCGGCACGGCGAAGGTGTCGCTCGCCGGCACGGGGTCGGCGCCGAGGGCGAGAACCTGCCAGCCGTCACCGGGTTCGACGTTGCGGAAGATCAGGTTGCCGAGGTCGTCGACAGTGGCGGTCTGCTCGGTTCCGGGGCCACGAAGGGTGAGCTCGGTACCCGCCGCCGCGGCAGTCACCGTGACCTGACCGGCGCTCGGGTTCGTGGAGAAGTCGGCGGCGACGGTCTCGACCGGCGCGTCGCCGTCACCCGCGTCGACATCACCGCTGGAGTCGACGTCACCGTTCGCGTCGCCGATCGGGGCGGCCGGATCGTCGGCGCCGCACGCAGCGGCCAGGAGGGACAAGCTCATCAGGATCGAAAGGAACGACAGGAGCCGGACGGGACGGTTGCGGCCAGGGGCGAGATGCATCCGGACAGCGTAAGTTGACCGATCGGTAACGTGCGAACCGAACCGCGAACCGAAGTCCTGCATCCGGGCAGCCCCCGCGCGCCGTAGAGCGCTCAGGAGGTCCCCATGTTCCGTCGCATCGATCCGATTCCCCAGACTCTTCGACAAAGCCCGCTTGCCGGCGCCGTCCCTGCGAAGGAGCTCCGAGCCATCGAACGACGCGGCACAGCCGTGCGCTTCGGGGCCGGACGGCACGCGATGCGCGAGGACGAGGTCGGCCGTGAGTGCATGATCGTCGCCACCGGCTCGTTCGCGGTCGAGCGCGACGGCGACGGCGTCGCCGTTCTCCGACCCGGCATGGTGATGGGCGAGGTTGCGCTGCTGACCGGCAAGCCCCGCAACGCAACGGTGACTGCACTCGAGGACAGCCTCGTCTACGCCTACAACCGGCGCGAGTTCACGTCGCTCCTGCGCGAGTGCCCGCAGCTCGCGGCGATCGTGCGTGCCGACGTGGACGAGCGTTCGCCTGCAGCCTGAACGAAGGGGCCGAGGTCACTCGGCGAGCAGCGCCTCCACGACGCCGAGAAACGCCGGCTTCGGTGCGCCCTGCGCGTCGAACAACAGCGGCGTGTAGCCCGGGCCGAGCAGATCGTCGATCCACGTGTGGCCGTCCTCGACGCCCCAGACCGTGATCGACCGACATGCGGGAACCGAGCGACACGTCGCCACCGCTCGTCGGTACCGCTCGCGTTGCACGGCGTCGCGGTCGGCGAGACCGGGCGCGACCGGGACGTCGAGTTCCGTGATGTGGACGGCGAGACCGAGGTCGCCCAGGTCGCGCATCACCTGTTCGTAGCGAGCCCAATCGGGTTCGCCGAAAATGAAGTGTGACTGGAGGCCGATCCCGTCGACGGCGACTCCGCGGTCGACGAGATCGGCGGCGAGCGCGACGAGGCCGTCCGCCTTCGCCTGGCTGTACTCGACGAAGTTCTCGTTGATGATCAGCTCGGTCTGCGCCGGCGCCGCCGCGTCGACGATCCCGAACAGTTCGGCGATGTAGTCGGGTCCGAGCACCTGATGGAAGTGGTTGACGGTGAGCGAACCTCCCAACAGATCGAACGGCTCGTTGATCACGTCGATGCGGTCGAGGCCGGGATAGCGAGCGAAGATCACCTCCGCCCGCTCGGTCAGCACGGACCGGAGTTCGTCGGGATCGGAGATCCCGAGCACCCACGGCGCGAGGTCGTCGAGCAGGACCTGGTCCCACGCGAAGTGGAACCCGGTCTGGTGGAGCCCGTTGGCTTCGGCCCAGGCGTGGGTGGCGTCGGCGGGCCCGAAATTCCATTCATCGGGTCCGGGTTGGATCACCGACCACGAGAGGCCGTGGTTCGTGGTCGCATCGGCGTGTTCGATCACCAGCGACCGCTCGAGTGCGGTGCCACCCTGCACGAAAAGGCCGAAGGTGAGGCCTGATTCGGCCGCGAGTTCGTCGAGGCACGCCGTGCCGAGAAGGGCCGCCGCGACCAACACCACCGACAGCCACACCGACCGCACCCTCACCCGGTCGAGCGTACGGTGAGGGATCGGTCACCGTCGAACGCGCTGCGTCGCCCGGGAGCGTCCGACCACTGACAGTGGGCACCACGGCTGCGCCTTTGCTATACACGTGTGCGACGGCGGGGGATGGGCGATGGTGAGGTCAGTGACGCGGGGGCGGAGTCGAACACGACGGAGCAGGCCGCGAATGGTGTCGCTGTTGTTGCTGGCGGTCGGCGCGTTTCTCATCGCCACCACATCGCCTGCCGGCGCGGCGGTGGTCGTCGAGGTGACCGGACCCGACACTGTCGACATCGTCAGTGGGTCGCGACTGGAGATCCATCTCGACGGCAGCGGTGGCTACGACGGCGCCGCGCTCGTCGCCATCGCCGCGTGCGGGAACGCCGATGCCGGCGGCACCCCGCTGCCGGCGGTCGCTGCCACCGACCCGAACAACTGCTGGGGTCCGATCGACCCGGGCGGCATCAGCATCCTGAGCGGCAGCGGCACGATCACTGCGGGAGTGGGCATCCTGATCAACCCGACGGGCGACTACGACTTCACCTACGTCTGGGGCAACACCGGGATCGGCATCAACGACACGACCTGCGTGGCGGGCGGCGCGTTCGCCTGCCGGATCCGCGTGGACGGATTCGCGGGGTTCACCGGCGGTGAATCGATCTTCAGCATCGTCGTCGACCTGCTCCCCCAACCGGACGGCGATCTCGACGGCGTCGGCGACGGGGGCGACAACTGTCCGGCGATCCCCAACGCCGACCAGGCCGACACCGACGGCGACGGCATCGGCGACGCGTGCGACCCCACCGTCAAGCCCGTGGTGGAACTGGGCGGCACCACCGTCGTGGAGGGCACGGGCGGTCTCACGACCATGGTGCTCCCCGTGACGCTCTCCTACCCATCGGGCAATCCGGTCTCCGTCGACTGGACGGTCCTTTCCAACGACGCCCAGGTGCCCGACGACGTGCCGCCGGCCTCTGGTGTGGTGACCTTCGCCCCCGGTTCCACCGACGCGACGATCGAGTTCCCGATCGTCGCCGACGAGATCGACGAGAACGACGAGTGGGTCGTGGTTTCCAGCTCCAACCCGGTGAACGCGTCGCTGGGCGGCTTCCTCGGCCTGGGTTTCGGAGTGATCCTCGACGACGACGACCCACCGGTGATCATCCCCGGGAGCACCTCTGTGCTCGAAGGCGATACCGACGGCATCGTCGCGCAGATCCCGGTGACACTCAGCGCTCCGTCCAGCTTCCCGGTGGCCTTCCAGTGGGTGGCAACGGATTTCGAGGCGACGCTGGGCGTCGACTTCACCGCCGACGGGGGCTCCGTCCTGATCCCTCCCGGGCAGACGTCGGCCCTCCTGCCGATCACCGTCCTCGGCGACACCGTCAGCGAGATCGACGAGCGGGCTGTGGTCCTCACGGGCAATCCGACCAACGCGACGATCGGCGGGTTCTTCGGTATCGGCGCCGTGACGATTCTCGACGACGACAAGGGCCTCGACTGCGATCCCTTCGACCCCGGACCCGCTGCGAGGCTCCGAGAATGCGACCTGACGGGGTTCGACCTCTCGGGCCTCGACCTCTCGGGTGCCGACCTCACCGACGCGATCCTCACCGACACGATCCTCACCGACACCGACCTCTCGGGCGCAACCCTCACCGGTGTGGCCTCCGGTGGCATCGTCGGTTCGCCGCTGCTGCCGGCACGCTGGCAGCTCGTGGCCGGCCATCTCCTCGGCCCCGGCGCATCGCTCGTCGGCGTCGACCTCGACGGACACGTGTTGATCGGCGTCGATCTGACCGAGGCCGACCTCACGAATGCGGTCCTGTCCAACACTGTGATCGTCGATGCCGTCCTCATCGGCGTCGATCTGAGAGGCGCACTCCTCGACAATGCGGTGCTCATCCGACCCGACCTGACGAATGCGACGCTTCGCGGCGCCTCTCTCCGCAGCTCGTTCTTCAGCAGCGCCGTCCTCCAGGGCGCCGACCTCTCCACGGCAGCGCTGTCGGGTGCCGCATTCCCGGGAGCCGATCTGAGCGGCGCACTCATCGACAACACGACGGCAGCCGGCCTCGACCTGACGGGTGCCGACCTGACCGGCGCTCACCTCGACGGCAGCATCCTCTCGGGCGCAACGCTCATCAACAGCGATCTGGGCGGCGCGAGCATGCGCAACAGCGCCATCGTGAACTCGGACCTGACCGGGGCCGACCTCACCGATGTGGATCTGAGCGGAGCCGGCGGACTCGTACGCGTGGTCCTCACCAACGCCTCGTTGGCATCGGCCGATCTCGAGGGACTGACCATCGTGCAGTCGGACCTCACGGGAGTCGATCTCCGCAACGCCGACCTCGACGGCGGAAAGGTCATCGACGACGACCTGCTCGGCGCCGACCTGGCCGGCGGTTCGTTCGCCCACGTGGAATGGGACGGCAACCGCTGCCCGGACGGCGCGTTCAGCGACCTCAGCGGACGTACCTGCCTTCGGATGTCGGTCGACATCGATCCGCAGTCGCCGCTCAACGTGATCGGTCTCGGCGATCCCGACCGCCCGCTGGCCGTCGCCGTCCTCGGCGACGAGGACTTCGATGCCGGCGACATCGATTCCGCGACCTGGACCTTCGGCGAGGACGGCGACGAGGCAGCCGCACTCTCCGCCTATGTCGCGGACGTGAACAACGACACGCGTGCCGACGCCGTGTTCCAGTACCGAGTCGGGTCGGCGGGCCTGTCCCTCGGCGACACCGTCGCCTGCACCCAGGGAAGCACCCTGAGCGGCGAGCGGTTCTGGGGGTGCGACAGCATCACCATCGACACCGACGAGACACTCAGCCCACCAGCAAGCCCGCCCGCGAGTCCCACCGCGAGCCCGAACGCGAGTCCACCCGCCAGTTCGGGCGGCGACTTCCTCGGCATCAGCAGTGGCGACATCGTCCCGATCCTTCAGGGACCGGTCGGGTTCGCCGGCACCTCACTCGCGATCGGACTCCTCTTCCTCGTCGGGTTCCGCCACGCCCGCCTGGAACTGACGGAGGAGGAAGCGGCCGGCGGGGCGAAGGGGTGACACCGGCGCTGCGGGTGATCGCGTCCGTCGCGGGGCTCGCCGTCATCACCTTCGTCGGCTACCGGATCCTGCGCGACCGCACCGACCCGGTGACGCCGCCGCCACCGGACGCAGTCGCCCCGGACTTCCGGATGATCGACGCCGACGGGCCGGCCCGCCTGCGGTGGACGACGACGACCGAACGCGGCGACCAGAGCGATCTCGTGGTGATCATCGCCGACGGGCTGGAGGTCCGCATCGAGGGCGCGCTGAGGAGATACCTCGTCGACGGTGCACCCTTTCTCTGCTACTCAGCCGGCGACGACACCGTGTGCGAGGTCGATCCGGACCCGTCACCGCTCGTGCCCACGGCGGGCAAGCTGACGTTCGCAGCCGAGGACGCCGTCGCATCGACCTTCGCCGGCCGAGCCGCTTCGTGCTGGACGTTCGAGGACGGGCCGATCGCCGGGCGAAGCTGCGCCGACGACGACACCGGGGTCGCCGTCCTCACGGAGACGACTGACCGCGACACCGGCTCGACCTATCTTCAGACGCTGGTCGAGTGGGGTCCTGCGTCGGCGGACGATGTCGCGATGCCGCCCGAGATCGAGGCGATGGTTCGATAACGCTCCGCCCGGTCGTCGTTGGCCGCGATGGCGACGAGTGCGCCGGCGAGGATCCACATCAACCATGTGGTCGAGAAGTCGGCGGTGATGAACAGCGACGCGACGAAGCCGCCACAGATCCCGGCGACCACGCCGACATCGACCGGTCCGCCACGTTGCTGCCCCTCCCGGCGAGGGCCGAGGGACCCGGTGGCCAGCATCACCGGGCCGAGGATGATCAGGAGGAACAATGCCGCGGCCGGAAGGCCCGAGCCGGCGGCATGGGCGAGCACGATGTTGTGGGGGCTCTCGACTCGATAGATGCGGAGACGAGCGGCGCTGTCGGCCGGCAGCACATCGTCGCGATAGTCGCCGAACACGAGCGGGAAGGTGTCGGGACCGGTGCCCAGGAGCAGGTGATCGGCCACAACGGCCTCGGCGACCTCCCAGAGGTCGAGATGGTTCCGCACCGACCCGGTGGTCCATTCGTCGGCCGACAACGCCCGGCTCCACGCCCGCCTCGAGGAATCGGACAGCCCGGGTGTGGTGGTCGCCCCGACGCCGAGCACGACCGCGGCCACGACGATGATGCCCAGAACCCGGCGGGGGTCGGCACGTTGGAGTCGGACGGTCAGTACGGCGAACACGGAGAGGCCGATCACCATGCCGAGATAGCCGCCCCGGCTCTCGGTGAGCACGAGCGCGGCCCCCTGGATGCCGACCACGATCCATCCGATCGTCCGACGGCCGCCGACGATCGCGAGACCGAGAGAAATCGGGAGCACCAGCGCGAGATAGGCGCCGAGCGAGTTGGTCTGGCCGATGGTCGAGAACACGCGGCCGCCCGGGATCTCGTCCCACAGGGGGTCGAGGCCGGCCCGCTGTGCAACGGCGTAGAGCGCGACCGGGATGCCACCGAACGAGACACCGTTCGCCAGGACCCGAAGCCGCACGCGATCGACCACCGCCGTCCGGGCGAACGCGTAGAAGACGAGGTAGAGCGCCCCGCTGTACAACCCCTGGCGCTGGTACTCCTCGCCCCAGAGACTCTGGTCCCGATCGACCGACGCCAGGTAGCTGACGAAGACGACGCCGGCGAAGAGCAGCGCGCAGATGTCGATGAACGTCGGCTGCGGGCGGGAGCGGTCCAGACCAGCGACGAGCGCGAGGGCACAGGCCACCGCGATGACCGACGACACGATCAGCTTGGGGATGATGAACGACTCCTCGGTGCCGATCCAGAACACCGACGGCACCACGGCCACGGCGGCCGCCAGCAGCGCGGTCGTCCGATTGCGCCTTCGAGCAGACCGCGGACTTCGGGTTGGCGCGGACAACGGCACGAACCGAGTATCGCGCCCGAGGCACCCGTCAGGCGGGTGGCGGTCCGAGGACCGCGTCGACCACGCGGTCGATGTCGGCGGCCGGGAACGACGATCCGGTCATCAGCCGTCGGTAGAAGATGGGACCCACGAGCAGCTCGGCGGCCAGCTCCGGCTCGAGCGACGAGTCGATGTCGCCGACCGCCTGCCCCTCGATCACCATGTCGATGAGCACCTTGCGACGACTCGCACTGAACCGATGCAGAAAGTCGCGCACCGCGGGGTAGTACCGGGCCGCGCTCACCATGGAGGGAAGGCACGAGGCGCCCACATTGGCGTCGTCGCCCACGTAGTCGGCGAGCGACCTGAGCAGTTGGGTCAGGCGTTCCCGCGGCGGCGCCGCTTCGTCGAAGGTCATGGTGGCCTTGACCATCTCGAGGGCCGACTCGACGATCTCGAGCTTGCCCGCCCAGTGCCGATAGATCGTCGCCTTCGACACGCCGGCCCGCTTCGCGATGCCCTCGACGGTCATCGCGCCGTAGCCGACCTCGGCCATCTCCTCGAGTGCCGCCTCGGCGATGACCCGCCGCGACCGCTCGATTCGAGGATCGAGCTCCGCGGTCATGGCGCGCCCGGTGCCTGACGACCCGTGACGACGACGATCACGCCGATGACCGCGGCGACGACCGCCGCGGCGAGCAGCGAGTTGCCGAAGGCGATGGTGAAGGCGTCGCCGGCGGCGTCGTGGAGCGCGATGCCGATGTCGTTCGGGAGCGATGTCGCGACCTGCACCGCGGCGCCGACCGATTCACCGGCGGCCGCGGCCGCATCCGCCGGCAGCGCCGCGATCACGTTCTCGTCGATGTTGGCCCGGTATGCCGAGTTGGCGATGGAACCGAGCATCGCGATCCCCAGTGCGCCACCGACCTCCCGGGTCGTGTCGTTCACCGCCGAGCCGACACCGGCCTTGTTGAGCGGTACCGCCGACATGATCGACCCGGTGGCCGGCGCGACCGTGATGCCCATACCGATCCCCAACAGCATCAGGGCGCCGGCGATCAGGAGGTACGACGACGAACGGTCGACGGTGCTCATCACCGAGAAGCCCACCGCCACGAACCCGAAGCCGGCGGCCATGACCTTCGGGGCGCCGAGCTTCTCGCTGAGCGCCGCGCTCCGGGGAGAGACCAGGACGAGCATGGCGGCGAGCGGCAGCGTGGCGACGCCGGAGTCGAGCGGCGAGTAGTCGCGCACGAACTGGAGGAACTGCGTCATCAGGAAGAAGAAGCCGAACATCACGCCGAACGCGAAGGTCACCACGCCCGACCCCATCGAGAAGCTGCGATTGCGGAAGTACGACATCGGGAGCATCGGGTGTTCGGCCCGCAGCTCCCATCGCACGAAGCCGCCGAGCGCGACCGCCGAGACGACGGCGGCGGCCAGGACTTCGGTGCTCGTCCAGCCCTTCACCGGGCCTTCGATGATCGCGTAGAGCAGCGCGGCGAGCCCGACGATGGAGAGGATCGCACCGATCGGGTCGAGCGGCGTCGCTTCGTCGTCCTTCGATCGCGGCGACCAGATCGTCACGGCGCTGAACACGCCGACGACGAGGACGACGTTCACGAGGAACGCGGCCCCCCACCAGTACGCCGGGAACACCCACCAGTCGGTGAGCAGGAATCCGACGACCAGCGGGCCGAGGGCACCACCGGCCCCGGCGAAGCCGGCCCACACGGCGATGGCCTTCCCACGCTCCTGGGGCGGGAAGACGGCGGTGACGATCGAGAGGGTGGACGGCATGACGAACGCGGCGCCGATGCCCATGATGATCCGGGCAGCGATGACCCACCCGACGGAATCGACGACGGTACCGAGCAGCGAACCCACACCGAACAGCAGCAACCCGCCCTGGAGCGCCCGCTTGCGGCCGAAACGGTCACCGATCGCGCCGGCCGAGAGCAGTAGGCCGGCGAAGATGATCGCGTAGGAGTCGATGATCCACTGGAGGTCGGCCGCCGTGGCCCCGAGGCTGCGCTGGATCGACGGAATGGCGACGTTGAGTCCCGACACGGCCATGACGACCATGACCAGGCTCAGACACATGATGCCGAGCAGGAACCACCGCCGATCCCTGATCTCGGGTTGCTCGTGGAGGGGAATATCTGCGGTCACGGTCATGGTCGTGAAACGTAATCGTTTCGATACTGAACGCCAACGTTTCGTTTTGTGTCGGAAGGCAACCGCCGCCCCGGCGTGGGAAGCTGCGCGCCGACCCCGAGGTGCGCCGTGTTCTTCCCCTACCGACTCGATCCCCGCTACCGAGTGCTCCTGCGCCCCCTCGGTGTCGGGAAACGCGACGGCGTCACCCTCACCGACTCGTCATTCGTCGCGACATTCGGCCGCGCCCGGCTCGAGACGCCGATGACCAACGTGACCGGCGCCCACGCGACCCACGACTACACATGGTGGAAGGCGGTCGGCATGCGCCTGTCGTTCGCCGACGACGGTCTCACCTTCGGCACCGCGACGCACGGGGGCGTCTGTGTGCACTTCGCCGAACGGGTCCACCGGGTCATCGGTTTCAAGGACCACTCCGCCCTGACCGTCACCGTCGACGATCTCGACGGGCTCGTCGCAGCCATTCTCGACCGCGTCGCCGAAGGCGACAACGAAACCTAGATCGCGTCCAGTTTCGCGTGGCGCCAGAGACGCACCTCGCTCCACCGCTGCGAGACGGTCGGTGCCCCACAGTTGGTCGAGACGACCGCCGGGCTCGGATGACCCGGCGTGGCGACCAGCTCCTGGCCCTCCAGCACGACCGGGATGTGGTTCGACCTCGGCAGTTGGTACCAGGCCGAGTCCTCGAACTCGGCGCTGTCCCAGTACTCCAGATGCAGATGCGGCCCGGTGACCCGACCGGTCGCCCCGAGGAGGCCGATGACCTCTCCGGTGGTCACGGCGGCGCCGATCTCGGCGAGATGCTCCGGAATCGAGCTCTCGACGAGATGGATGTAGCGAACGGTGATGTCGCCGTAGTCGATCTCGATGTAGGTCCCGGCGTGATTGTTGTACCCGGTCTGCTTGAACCAGACGACGACCCCGTCGCCCTGGGCGAGAATCGGTTGGCCGAGGTCGGTGCCGGTGTCGCCGACCTGGTTGAGGTCGAGGTTCCAGTTGTTCGAACCGTGACCGGCATACGTGGACCCCTGCCACTCGGTCCCGCAGGCGAACGGTGCGAGGAGTCCGGTCGGCGGCGGCAGCTCGTCGTCGACCGGGGTCTTGGGCCCGCCGCGGGCCGCCACCGGTGCCATCGACGAGAAGGAGACGGCGACGACGAGTACTGCGGCGCTGAGCGCACGCGGGAGCGGGAATGAGATCGACATGGCAGGGCCCTCCAGGGGTTCCACGCTGGTTCGACCGCATCCGTCCTGGACTTGACGGCTTCTTCGTCACCTCGCCGTGATATTCGTCACATGAATGTCATGAACCGTCGTCGTCCGACGACACGGCGCATCCACCCGGCATTCGTCTGCCGTAGTCACCGACAATGGACGCGACCACCGCCCTCGTGCTCTGCCTGACCGGCGGCGTCGACACGGCCTCGACATGACCGATCTCCTGTTGCCGCCGCTCGAGGCCGCACCGATCGATCGACCCGTGATGACCCAGTTCTGGGCCGATGTCACCTTTCTCCACTGGCGCTACGACCCGACCATGGTCCAGTCGCTGCTACCACCGGGGGTCGAGGTCGACGTGTTCGACGGTGCAGCGTGGGTCGGCCTGGTGCCGTTTCGCATGGAACGGCTCGGGTTCGGCACGCTCCCGCCGGTCCCCCGCCTGGGCACGTTCCCCGAGGTCAACGTCCGCACCTATGTCCGCGCCGGCGACCATCGCGGCGTGTGGTTCTTCTCGCTCGACATCGACCTGCTCCTCCCGATGCTCGTCGCCCGAGGCTGGTACCACCTGCCCTACTGCGTCGGCGACGTCCGCCACGAACGGGCCGGCGACCGGATCACCACCCATGTGTCGCGCCGTCGGCCCCGCACGGCGACCGGAGCGACGACGGATCTCGAGGTCGTGGTCGGTTCGGCATCCGCGACCGGTCCGCTCACCGACTTCCTGACGTCGCGATGGGGCCTCGTCGCTCCCGGACGGGGCGGACGCCTCCGCTGGGCGGCGGTCGACCATCCCGAATGGCAGCTCTATCGGGCCCGCGTCGACCGCATCGCGGACTCGCTCGTCGAAGCGGCCGGACTCCCCGCCCCGGACGGTCCGGCCCATGCGATGTACTCGCCGGGCGTGCCCGTCCGGGTCGGGCTCCCCCGCCGCATCGCCGCCAGCTGAGGGACGTTCGACCCGAGCGTTTCGCGGCCCGCCGATGCACACTTGCGCCATGGAGACCGTTGCGCTCTCACACGTCAGGATCCACGGACACGACGTCCGCTATCGCCGAGCGGGGAGCGGCGAGACCATCATCTTGATCCATGGGCTCGCCGGCAGCTCGCTGACCTGGCAGCACGTCATGGGTCCGCTCTCGGAGCACTACGACGTGATCGCGCCGGACCTCCTCGGACACGGCGAATCGGCCAAGCCGATGGGCGACTACTCGCTCGGCGCGATGGCCAGCGGCCTACGTGACCTTCTGGCCATCCTCGGTGTCGAGAGCGCCACGATCGTCGGACAGAGCTTCGGCGGCGGTGTCGCCATGCAGCTCGCGTATCAGCATCCGGACCTGTGCGATCGGCTGGTACTCGTGGGCTCCGGCGGACTCGGTCGCGAAGTCAGCTGGATCCTGCGCCTGTGCAGTCTCCCCGGCGCCGAACAGCTGATGCCGCTGGTCTTCCCCCGCCCCGTCGTCGGCATCGGCACGGCGATCGGCGCGTTCCTGCACGATCGCGGCCTGCGGGCGCCGCTCGTCGGCGAGATGTGGCGGGCCTACGCGTCGCTGGCCGGCGCTGAGAACCGCAAGGCGTTCGTGCGCACGATGCGCGGCGTGATCGAACCGGGCGGGCAGACCGTCAGCGCCCTCGATCGGCTCTACCTGGCCGCCAACATCCCCACACTGATCGTCTGGGGCGACCACGACGCCATCATCCCGCTCGAGCACGCCTACGCCGCCCACGAGGCCATCGCCGGATCCCGACTCGAGATCCTCGAGGGCGTCGGTCACTTCCCGCACGCCGAGGCCCCCGAGCAGTTCGTCGAGATCCTGTGCGACTTCCTCGCGTCGACCGAACCCGGTCCGGTCTCCGAGACCCACCTGCGCGACGCACTGCTCCACGCCGCGGGCTGACACCCCGGCACGGATCGGCGCATCCGATGTGCCACTCCACCACGTAGGACTCGATGTGCACCCCTCCCCCGATCCCCGTGGCCTGGTTCTGGTCACCGGCGCGTCCGGCTATGTGGGCGGGCGCCTCGTCGGCGCGTTGCTCGAGGCCGGCTATCGAGTCCGGTGCCTCGCCCGCACACCGAAGAAGCTGGACCGCGCACCGTGGCGATCCGAGGTCGAGGTGATCGAGGGCGACATCGAGGGTGACCTCTCGGCCGCCGTCGACGGGGTGGACGTCGTCTACTACCTCGTCCACAGCATCGGCGAGGGCGCCGACTGGTCCAAGCGGGAGTCCGCCGGTGCCGCCAACCTACGCGACGCGGCCACGAAGGCCGGCGTGCAGCGCATCGTCTATCTCGGCGGACTCGGCGACGCGTCGGGCGATGAACTCTCGACCCATCTCGAGAGCCGCCACGCGGTGGGGCGGGTCCTGGCCGACGGCCCGGTTCCGGTCACCGAACTCCGAGCCGCGGTGATCATCGGCGCCGGCAGCGCCAGCTTCGAGATGCTGCGCTACCTCGTCGAGGTCCTGCCGGTGATGGTCACGCCGAAGTGGGTCGACACGCGCTGCCAACCGATCGCGATCCGCGACGTCATCCGTTATCTCGTCGAGGTGCTCGAGACCGAGGATACCGCTGGTCGGGTCCTCGAGATCGGCGGTCCGGAAGTCCTGACCTATCGGGAGATGATGGCCATCTACGCCGAGGAGGCGGGCCTGCGCAAGCGGCTGGTGATCCCCGTCCCGGTTCTCACCCCCCGACTCTCCTCGCACTGGGTCGGCCTTGTCACCCCGCTTCCCCGATCGCTGGCCCGTCCACTCGTCGGCAGCCTCGTCAACGAGGTCATCGTGAACGACCCGGCCATCGTCGAGCTGTGCCCGGGCGAACGTTCGACCTATCGCACCGCGGTGTCCCGAGCCCTCGACCGCACCCGCCACCACGAGGTGGCGACCCGATGGACCGGAGCCCAGAGCACGACCCTCGCCGGCACGCTCCCGACCGACCCCGACTGGGCGGGCGGCGCCGTGCTGATGGACGAGCGAGAGCGGTTCGTCGACGCAACCCCACAGGCCGCCCATCGCGTGGTCTCCCGGATCGGCGGCGAGCGGGGCTGGTACGCCTCCGACGGTCTCTGGGCGATCCGCGGCCTGGCCGACAAGCTCGTCGGCGGCCCTGGCATGCGCCGCGGCCGACGTGACCCCGAGGAACTGTTCGTCGGTGATCCCGTCGACTTCTGGCGGGTCGAGGCCATCGAGCCAGACACGCAACTCCGTCTGCGAGCCGAGATGCGCCTGCCGGGCGTGGCCTCCCTCGAGTGGCGCATAGAACCGGCGCCCGACTCCGAGCACGGCCCTCGATGCCGGATCCGTCAGACCGCGGTGTTCGTCCCGAGAGGCCTGTGGGGACGCGTCTACTGGTACAGCGTGGCGCCGTTCCACCACTTCGTCTTCCCCGGCCTCCTCGACGGCATCGCCGCCGATGCCGAAGCGGAGGCCGATCATCCGGACCCGGGAGCCGGTCGCACCAGACAGGGTCGAAGGTCACGGGTCAGCCGTCGACGAAAGGGTTACGTTGCGCCCATGTCCTCGAACGCTGTGCCCTCGAACGCTGTGCCCTCGAACGACGCTGAGATCCGTGCCTCGCTGGAGGCCGAGCGGACCCAGCTGCTGGTCCAGATCGACGAGCTGACCGTCGGCGGCGAGATCGACCTCGATTTCGACGACGACTTCGCCGATCGAGGTCAGGTCGCCGGCGAACAGGGCGAGAACCAGGTGCTGGCCCACACGCTGCAGACCCAGCTGACGATGGTCGAACGCGCCATCGGTCGAATCGACGACGGCACCTATGGCACGTGCTCGGTGTGCGGAACGACCATCGGTGCGGAGCGCCAGGCCGCGCTGCCGGCAACCGACCGCTGCATCGAACACGCCTGAGCGTCGTCGTCCGTTTCCATCCGACCGCCGACAGGCTCTAGCGTCCGCACCATGACGTTCGACATCGAAGTGACCCGAGAGATCAAGGCCTCACCCCAGGCGGTCTACGCCGCCATCACCGACGTGACCCGCATGGGCGAGTGGTCGCCGGAGACCTACGCAGCGGAGTGGAACGAGGGGTTCGACGGGCCGGCCATGGGGGCAACCTTCACCGGCCACAACCGCAACGGCGACGCCGAGTGGTCCACCACCGCCACCATCGTCGAGCTGGTCGAGAACGAGCGATTCTTCTTCGACTGCGACATGAACGGCTTCGTCTTCGCGAAGTGGGGCTACGCGATCGAGCCGACCGACGACGGCTGCCGGATCACCGAGTACAGCACCAACCTCATCCCCGAGGAGATGCGCGAGGCGAGCGCCGGGATCTCCGGAGTTGCCGACCGCGGCATCCACAACCGCTCGACGATGACCACCACGCTCGACCGCCTCGCCGCTGCGCTCGAGTAGCCGTCGGCGCTACAGCTCGCCGCGATCGAGCCGCTCGAGCACCTCGGCGGCTCGAACGCGAGTGGCGTCGAGATCGGAGAGGCGACGCATTCCCGCCAGCTGTCGCGCCATGCGGTGGTTGGTTGCGAGATCGGCTTCGTTGCGGGCAAGGAAGTCCCAGTAGAGCGAGGTGAACGGACACGCATTCTCGCCGGTTCGCTTGGCCGGATCGAACCGACAGTCGCGGCAGTAGTCGCTCATCCGGTTGAGGTACGCACCACCCGAGGCATACGGCTTGGTCGCCATTTCCCCGCCGTCGGCGTGGAGCGCCATTCCGATGACGTTGGGCACCATCACCCATTCGGCGCCATCGATGAATGTCACGCGCATCCATTCGCTCAATGCCCACGGCTCGACCCCGGCGGTGAGGGCGAGGTTGCCGAGCACCATCAACCGTTGGATGTGATGGCCGTAGGCACGGGCATGGAGCCCGGCGACGGTCGCCTCGACGCAGGCCATCTCGGTCGATGCCTCGCCGGTGAACGACGGGGGCACCGGGCGGTGGGCGCCGTGCGCGTTGCGGGTGCGATAGTCGGCGCCCCAGTACCAGTAGAGGCACCACACGTACTCCCGCCAGCCGATCACTTGGCGGATGAATCCCTCGACGCTGTTGATCGGCGCCCCGCCCTCCCGGTAGCGGACCTCCACGGCCCGCACCACCTCGTCGGGATGGAGCAGCCCGAGGTTGAGCGAGCTGCTGAGCACGCTGTGGGCGAGCTTCCATTCGCCGGCGAGCATCGCATCTTCGTGGGGGCCGAACGGAGCGAGCGCGTGTTCGACGAACTCCCCGAGCCGCACGAGCGCCTGCTCGCGGGTCACGGGCCAGAGGCCGTCGGGGCCATCGCCCCAACACGTCACCTCGGGATCGGCATCGAGACCGGCCAGCACGGCGTGATCGATCTCGTCGAGCTCGAAACGCGTGACACCCGGCCACGACCGGCCGTCCTTCGGTGGTCGTTCGCGATTGTCGTGGTCGAAGTTCCAGTCGCCGCCGGCCGGCTCGTCGCCGTCCATGAGCACATCGAGACGTCGCCGCTGCCAACGGTAGAAGTCCTCCATCCGCAGCTGGGTGCGGGCGCCGGCCCAGTCGGCGAAGTCGGCGGCAGCGGTCAGGAAGTAGTCGTGGTCCACCAGTTCGACGCCGAGGGCCGTCAGGCGGTCGCAGCCGTCGATGCTCGACGGGCGCGCGGCCAGAACCCGGCTCCCGGGATGGTCGGCTCGATGCGCGGCCAGCCCGGCGGCGAGATCCGCACTGCGGCGGTAGTCGACATCGAACCCTTCGGCTCGCAATTCCTCGGCGAGGTGCCGCATGGCCGACAGCACCAGGTGGAGGCGCTGACGATGCCATCGTTGCCCCCGCACCAGCGCGGCGCTCTCGACGAACAGCACCCGACAATCGCCCGGACCCGAGTCGCCGAGCGGCCCGTGCCGACGAGACAGCTGGTCGCCGAGCACCCACACGGTCGCAAGATCGAGGTCGCCCATCGGCCCATCTTGACCTGCGTTCGTGTCGGTGCCGCATCCGTGGACCATCGTCGCCCCGTCGCGCGGACATGGAGCTCGGCGAGGACGCGACATGATCGATCGGATCAGGGACCGTGTGGTCGGTTCGACGACCGAGTTGTTCTCGCACGGACCCCAACCCATGTCGAATGACGCCACCACCCCCCATCCGATCGCCGGTGCCTCCGTTCTGATCGCGGGAGCCACCGGCGGTCTGGGGAGTGCGTTGGCGGGAGAACTCCATCGTCGGGGCGCGATCCTCACGTTGGCCGCGCGCCACCTCGACCGTCTCGAGGCACTCCCCGTGTCCGGTGCGCGCGTGACCGCCGATCTGCGAACCCCGGCGGAATGCGTGCGGGCCGTCGACGCGACGATCGCCCATGGCGGCCGAGCGGATCGAGCACGGCGGCGCGATGGTCAACATCTCCGGCGTGATCGCCGAACGAAACCTGCCGGGAATGGCCGCCTACGGTGCGTCGAAGGCTGCGCTGCGGTCCTTCGACGACGCGCTCGTCCGTGAGTTCCGACGGTCGAGGGTGCGGGTGCTCGATGCCCGGCCGCCCCACACGGAGACGGGTCTGGCGAGCCGGGCGATCGAGGGCACCGCACCGGCGTTCCCGGAGGGGCTGCGCCCGGACGATGTCGCCGTGACGATCTGCGATGCTCTCGAACAGGGTCTGACCGACCTTCCGAGCACCGCCTTCTGACGACACTGTCCACCACGGCTTCGCACGCGGCCGGCTCGGCCGTTAGAGTGCTTCTAACAGTCATGTCACCTTTGGCCGACGAGGCCTCAGCAGGGGGAACCACGATGCCGTCACGAGAACTCGACTTCCCGGTGTTCGATGCCGACAACCACATGTACGAGCCGCCGGACGCTTTCACCAAGTTCCTCCCCGACAAGTACCAGGGCGTGGTGCGCTACGTGGAGGTCAACGGCCGCACGAAGATCGCGCTCAAGGGCCAGATCAGCGAATACATCCCGAACCCGACATTTCGCAAGGTCGCGGCGCCGGGTGCGCAGGAGGAGTTCTTCAAGAACGGCAACCCGGAGGGCAAGTCCCGCCGCGAGATGCTCGGCAAGGCGATCGAATCGCCGCCCGCCTACTTCGAGCCCGGCCCCCGCATCGAGCTGATGGACGAGCTCGGCATCGACCGGGCCCTCATGTGGCCGACGCTCGCCAGCCTCCTCGAGGAACGGCTCCGCAACGACCCGTCGACCGTCCATGTGATCATCCACGCGCTCAACCAGTGGATGCACGAGACATGGACGTTCAACTTCGACGACCGGATCTTCGCCACACCCGTGATCCACCTGGGCATCGTCGACCGGGCCATCGAGGAACTCGAGTGGGTCCTCGAACGTGGCGCCAAGATCATCCTCGTCCGTCCTGCGCCCGTGTTCGGCCTCGAAGGACCACGGTCGTTCGCGCTCCCCGAGTTCGATCCGTTCTGGAAGCTCGTGGAGGAGGCCGGCATCGTCACCGGCATGCACGCGAGCGACAGCGGCTACACCCGCTACTCGAACGAGTGGGAAGGCATCCGCGACGAGTTCACGCCGTTCACCGACAGCAGCGGCTTCGAGGCACTGTCAGGCTCACACGGTCGGGCGATCACCGACACGATCTCGTCGGCGATCGGACACGGACTCTGCACCCGCTTCCCGGGGCTCAAGCTCGCCCCCGTCGAGAACGGCTCCAACTGGGTCCGGCCGCTCGTCGCCCGCATGCACGACGCCTACGACTTCAACCCACACAGCTGGGACGAGCATCCCTTCGAGACCTTCAAGCGCTGCGTCTACGTGCACCCGTTCCACGAGGACGACCCCATCGGCCTCATCGACCTGATCGGCGCCGACAACGTGCTCTTCGGGTCCGACTACCCCCATCCCGAGGGGATGTCCGATCCGATCTCGTTCGTCGACGATCTCGAGGGGCTGAGCCAGGAAGACGTCGCCAAGGTCATGGGCGGCAACCTCGCCCGCATCATGGGCGTCGGCGTGCCCGCCTGAGCGCCCGGATCAACCGGGCGTCTACGACGCTGGGTTGATCGGGCGTCTACGACGCCGTGTTGATCGCCCGCACCAGCTGGGCCTTCGTCATCGACGACCGACCGCTGATCCCGAGCCGGGTCGCCTCGGCCGAGAGCTCGGCCTTGCTCCATTTCGAGCTGGCCTTGCCGGCCGGCTTCGGCGCGGGCGTCTTCGCCGCGGCCTTCTTCTTGGCTGGCGTCCTCTTGGCTACGGCCTTCTTCGCCGGCTTCTTCTTCGGCGCACGACCCGTCACCCGACCGGCGCTCTCGGAGAGCGACTCGACCGCCTCACGGGTGGTCTCCAAGGCCTGCTCGGACATGGTGGCGAGCCGTTTGCGCATCGAGGCGTTCATCTCGCGCAGCCGGGCGATGGTCTCCGCCACCTCCTCGGGCACCTGCTCCTGGAGATCGTCGAGCGCCTTGTTGGCCCGCTGCTCCAACTCGCTGAGCTGCTTCTCGATCTCGGCGACGAGATCGCGGTACGACGTCTCGACGTCCTTGAACTGTTCTTGGAGCCTCTCCTTGACCGACATGTCGCTTCTCCCTCGGGGGTGGTTGGAACTACTGCCGTCAGCGTCGCGGCCAGCGGGAGCGACGGCGAGTGCCGTAGGTCCCGATGTCGGTGCCGTGACGACTCAGGCGGGTTGATCCGCCGGCGACCTGTCGATCGGCATCGTCAGCGTGGCGGGATCACGGTCGAAGGCGACGACGGCCCGAAACGGGGCGCCCTCCTCGCGGTGCACCCCGCCCGGGTCGGCCTGGATCGAGCAACCGGCCGTGAGCTCGAAGCTCGAACCGGACTCGACGTCGGTGATCCGCACCGACCCGTCGACGACGAAGACCTTCGCGCCGAAGTCGTGCCAGTGATCGATCCCGCTCGGCTCGAGGTCGAACGCCAGCGGGACGAGCCCTTCGGCCTCGGCGAGAGCGATCGCCTCGGCCTCCGTCGTGAATTCTCCGGTCCTGAGCACAACCTGCCGCATGCGCGTCTCCTCGTATCGAAGCTCGACGCTACCGCACCACCGGATCGCGTGTCCTCGGACATGACCTTCGACCCTGGCCGCACGTGGTCGGGACGTCGAGCATCGAAGGGAGACCGACCGCACTGCGAGGATGAATGGAAACCAAGTGGCTCTACGCGTTCGACGAGATCGACGCGGCGCAGGCTGCGGTCGACGGTGACTGGGACCGCACCCGAGGTCTGCTCGGCGGGAAGGGCGCGAACCTCGGCGACATGACCCGCCTGGGCATCCCCGTGCCCCCCGGGTTCACCATCACGACCAGAGCCTGCAACGCCTACAACGACCTCGGCGGCCAACTCCCTCCCGGTCTCTGGGATCAGGTCGTCGCTGCCGTAGCCGACCTCGAGCGGTCGACCGGGAAAGGGTTCGGCGATCCCGCGCGACCCCTCCTGCTGGCCTGTCGCTCGGGCGCCAAGTTCTCGATGCCGGGAATGATGGACACCGTGCTCGACATCGGGCTCAACGACGAGGTGGTCGCCGCCATGATCGCGGCGGGAAGCGACGAACGATTCGTCCTCGACTCCTACCGTCGGCTCATCCAGATGTTCGGCGGCGTCGTTCTCGGCGTCAGCGACGAGGCCTTCGAGTCTGTTCTGGCCGAAGCCCGCGAGCGCGTCGGCGCGACCGACGACTCTTCGCTCGACGCCACCGAACTGAGCACGGTGATCGAGGCGTTCAAGGAGATCATCGCCAAGCGGTCGCCCCAGCCGTTCCCGACCGACCCGATGTCGCAACTGCGCATGTCGGTCGAAGCGGTCTTCGACAGCTGGCGGGGCAAGCGGGCCCACGACTATCGCGTCGCCGCCCACATCGCCCACGATCTGGGTACTGCGGTCAACATCGTCACGATGGTCTTCGGCAACACCGGCGACGACTCCGCCACCGGCGTCGCGATGAGTCGTGATGCCACCACCGGCGAACCGCGCCTCGAGGGCGACTATCTGATCAACGCACAAGGCGAGGACGTCGTCGCCGGGATCCGGCCGACCAATCCGATCGCGGAACTCGCCGACGACATGCCCACGGTGGCCGGCCAGTTCGCCGACATCGCGAAGCAGCTCGAGCTGCACTATCGCGACATGCAGGACATGGAGTTCACCGTCGAGCGCGGCAAGCTCTGGCTCCTCCAGACCCGCACCGGCAAGCGGACTGCCCAGGCCGCTGTCCGCATCGCCGTCGATCTCGCCGATGAGGGCCTCATCAGCCGTGAGGAAGCGGTGCTGCGGGTCACCCCCGACCAGATCGACTTCTTCCTCCATCCCCAGTTCGCCGGGGCGGCGGTCGACGGCGCTCACCCGTTCGCCACCGGCCTCAACGTCTCGCCCGGCGCCGCCGTCGGGGTGGTCGCGTTCGACGCCGACCTCGCCCAGCGTTGGGCGGCCGAAGGGCGCGACGTCGTGCTCGTGCGGCCCGACACCAAGCCCGACGACGTCCACGGCATGCTCGCCGCGAAGGGCATCCTCACGTCGAGCGGCGGTCGCACGAGCCACGCGGCCCTCGTCGCCCGCCAGTTCGGCCGCCCCGCCGTCGTGGGAGCGAGCGAGATCGACATCGACATCTCCGGGCGCACGATGACGGCAGGTGACACGGTCATCCACGAGGGCGACTGGATCTCGGTCGACGGCAGCACCGGCAAGGCCTACGAGGGACGGCTCGAGACGACGGATCCCGACATCGACAACGAGTGGCTGTCGACGTTGCTCGGGTGGGCCGACGAGTTCCGCACGCTGGGCGTGCGGGTCAATGCCGATGATCCCGTCGAGGCCGCTCGGGCCCGCGGCTACGGCGCCACCGGTATCGGCCTGTGTCGCACCGAGCACATGTTCTTCGGCGAGGAACGGCTCCCGATCGTGCAGCGCATGATCACCGCGCCGACCTCGGCCGAGCGCCGCGAGGCAATCGCCGCGCTCCTCCCCCTCCAACGAGGCGACTTCCGCGGTCTCTTCACCGAGATGGACGGCAATCCGGTCATCATCCGCCTGCTCGACCCACCCCTGCACGAGTTCCTGCCGAGCTTCGACGAGCTCACGAGCCGAGCCGCCGACCTGCAGATCCGCCTGATCCGGGCGGCCGATGCCGCCACCCTCGATGCGCTGGTCGAGGAACTGACCGAGGTGCGCACGATGCTCGAGCGGGTCGAGGACCTGCGCGAGAGCAACCCGATGCTCGGCACGCGTGGCGTCCGCCTCGGCCTCCGGGTGCCGGATCTCATCAGGATGCAGACGAGGGCGATCGTCGAGGCGGCGTTCGACGCACGCGACGCCGGAGCGACCGTGATCCCCGAGATCATGGTGCCGCTCGTGAGCCATGCCACCGAGATGGCCGCCGCTCGGGCGCTCATCGAAGAGGAGATGGCGGTCGTCTTCGAGGAACGGGGCGAATCCCTCGAGATCCCCATCGGCACGATGATCGAGGTGCCCCGTGCGGCGCTGACCGCCGGGGCGATCGCCCAGCACGCCGACTTCTTCTCGTTCGGCACCAACGACCTCACCCAGATGACATTGGGCATCAGTCGCGACGATGCCGAGGCGGGCTTCCTGCTCGCGTTCCAGTCGCGCGGCATCGTCGAAGCCAACCCGTTCCACACCATCGACGTCGACGGCGTCGGTCGACTGATGGAGTTGGCCATCGCCGAGGGACGAGCCGCGTCACCCGGGCTGGCCATCGGCATCTGTGGCGAGCACGGCGGCGAACCGGCCTCGATCGCACTGTGTCAACGCCTCGGCCTCGACTACGTCAGTTGCTCGGCCTACCGGGTGCCGGTCGCCCGCCTCGCCGCTGCCCACGCGGCGCTGGCCGAACTCAGCGAAGGACCCGGCCGCTGATGTCGTTCGGCTCGATCCGCACCCACATCGTCCGCCACGCCTCGCGGGCCCAGGGCACGAGTCCGATCTGCTCGAGCAGCTCGCGTTCGGCCCACTCGGTGACCTCCCTCGCGACGCCGGTCACGACCACACTCCAACCGGACCGTGCCGATTCGTCCCAGCGATCGACCTCGAAACAGACGGCCTGTTCGTCCGCCGCTGCGGCCAGCTTCATTCCCTCCAACGTCCGGAACACGATCGTTTCCTCGGACCAGGCGAAGTTGACCGGGAGGACCATCGGCGCCCCGTCGACCTGGAAACCGATCCGGCCGATCGGCGTCGACTCGATCAGCTCGATGCAGGTGGTCCGATCGAGCACGCCGGTGTGGTTGACGAGATCGATCGCCACCGGCTCGGGGGCGGCGGAATCAGGGGTGGGAGCGGGGGCCATGGCGAGTCCTTCCTGGCGGTACGAGCCCAGTGAAGACGCCGGGAACGACCGACCACAGGGTCGAAGGTCCGGAGGTGCCACGAATGGCTGACATCCGCCACATCACCGTCGACGGGAACGAGGCCGCGGCCCGGATCGCCCACCGGGTCAGCGAGGTGATCGCGATCTACCCGATCACACCGGCATCGCCGATGGGCGAGCACGCCGATGCGTGGTCGCAGGCCGGGGTCGAGAATCTCTGGGGCGCGGTCCCCGACGTGATCGAGATGCAGAGCGAGGGCGGCGCGGCCGGGGCTGTCCACGGTGCGCTCCAGGCGGGGGCGCTCACCACCACGTTCACCGCGTCACAGGGTCTCCTGCTGATGATCCCGAACCTCTACAAGATCGCCGGCGAGCTCCTTCCGGCAGTGATCCATGTCGCCGCCCGGTCCGTGGCCACCCATGCGCTGAGCATCTTCGGTGATCACAGCGACGTCATGGCGGCCCGCCAGACGGGCATGGCGATGCTGGCCTCCGGCTCGGTGCAGGAAGCCCACGACCTCGCCCTCGTCAGTCATGCGGCGACGCTGCGCAGCCGGGTGCCCTTCCTCCACTTCTTCGACGGTTTCCGCACGAGCCACGAGGTCGCCAAGATCGAGGAGATCGACGACGCGACGGTCCGGGCGATGATCGACGACGACCTCGTCGTCCGCCATCGTCTCCGGGCCCTCGACCCGGATCGTCCGGTCATCCGGGGCACGGCCCAGAACCCCGATGTGTTCTTCCAGGCCGCCGAGGCCGCCAATTCCTACCGTCGCGCGCTGCCCGGCATCGTCCAACAGGAGATGTACCGCTTCGGCGAGCTGACCGGCCGTCACTATCGACTCTTCGACTACCACGGCCATCCCGAAGCGACCCGCGTCGTGGTGATCATGGGTTCGGGCGCAGGCACGGTGCGCGAGGCGGTCGACGCGATGGTCGCCGCCGGCGAGCGCGTCGGCGTACTGACCGTGCGTCTCTACCGGCCCTTCGACACCGGCGCACTCGTCGATGCGCTCCCTCCGACCGTCGAACGGATCGCTGCGCTCGATCGCACCAAGGAACCCGGTTCGGTCGGTGAACCGCTCTATCTCGACATCGTCGCCGCGCTGGCCCGTCGTTGGTCGCACGGCGTCGCACCCGAGGTGATCGGCGGGCGCTACGGACTCTCGTCGAAGGAGTTCACACCGGCGATGGCGATGGCGGTGTTCGCCGAACTCGACGCGCCCCGACCCCGCCACGAGATCACCGTCGGCATCATCGACGACGTCGGCCACACCCATGTGGAGTACGACGCGGACGCGTGGCACGAACCGGCCGGCGTCCGTCGCGCCGTGTTCCACGGCCTCGGCAGTGACGGGACCGTCGGCGCCAACAAGAACACGGTCAAGATCGTCGGCGATCTCACACCACTGTTCGCCCAGGGCTACTTCGTCTACGACTCGAAGAAGTCGGGTTCCACCACGACCTCGCACCTCCGATTCGGACCCGAGCCGATCCAGTCCGCCTATCTCGTGCAGGAGGCCGACTTCGTCGCCGTCCACCACTTCGGCTCGCTGGACCGGCGCGATCTCCTCGACGTCGCCGCCCAGGGTGCCACGCTGCTGATCAACGCCCCGTTCCCGGCCGACCAGGTCTGGGATCAGCTCTCGCGCGAGGTGCAGCAGACCATCATCGACAAGGGGCTGCGGGTCTGGGTCATCGACGCTGCCGCGGTGGCGAGCGACAACGGACTCGGCAGCCGCGTCAACACCGTGCTGCAGACGTGCTTCTTCTCCCTCACCGATCTCCTGCCCGTCGACCAGGCCATCGCCGCCATCAAGTCGGCCATCGACCAGACCTACGGCAAACGGGGTGTCGCGGTGCTCGAACGCAACCATGCCGCCGTCGACGCAGCGCTCGCCTCGCTCGAATCACTCTCGGTGCCCGCGGCGCCGACGAACGACCGCACGCCGACGCGTCTGATCCCCGACGATTCGCCCGACTTCGTCCAGCGGGTCACCGCCACGATGATGGCCGGCGACGGCGATCTCCTCCCCGTCAGCGCGCTCCCCGTCGACGGGACGTTCCCCACGGGCACGACCCGCTGGGAGAAGCGCAGCATCGCCGCGGAGATCCCCATCTGGGATCCGGAGATCTGCATCGACTGCGCCCGGTGCGCGCTGGTGTGTCCTCACGCCGCGATCCGGCTGAAGGTCGTCGAGCCGGATGCGCTCGACGATGCACCGCCGACGTTCCGTCACCGCGAGTGGACCGACAAGGGCGGCCCCGCCCGCCGCTCGATCATCCAGGTCGCGCCCGACGACTGCACGGGCTGCGGGGTGTGTGTGAGCATCTGCCCGGCCAAGAGCAAGGAGGCGGTCAAGCACAAAGCGATCGACATGACACCCATCGCCGATCATCTCGATGCCGAGCGGATCAACTTCGCGTACTTCCTCGAACTGCCGGAGCACGACCGGACGACGCTGCACCTGGATTCGGTGAAGGGCTCACAGCTCGCCCAGCCGCTGTTCGAGTTCTCCGGGGCGTGCGCCGGATGCGGCGAGACCCCGTATCTCAAGCTCCTCACCCAGCAGATGGGTGATCGCATGGTCGTCGCCAACGCGACCGGTTGTTCGTCGATCTACGGCGGCAACCTCCCGACGACCCCCTGGACCACGAACGGAGACGGCCGCGGGCCGGCATGGGCGAACTCGCTCTTCGAGGACAACGCCGAGTTCGGACTGGGCATGCGGATGGCGCTGGATCACCAGGAGGCCGCGGCCCGCCATCTCGTCGCGGAGCTCGCCGACCGCATCGGACCCGTCGCCGACGAGATCCTGTCCAACACCGGTGCCGACGAGGCTTCGATCGAACGGCAGCGTGACCTCGTGGAGCAGTTGCAGACGTGGCTGGCCGCGCATCCCGAGCCGCTGACCGAACGGCTCGCCACCCTCGCCCATCACCTGGTGCGGCGGACCGTGTGGCTGATCGGTGGCGACGGCTGGGCCTACGACATCGGGTTCGGAGGCGTCGACCACGTGCTCGCATCAGGGCGCGACGTCAACATCCTCGTGCTCGACACCGAGGTGTACAGCAACACCGGCGGTCAGACCTCGAAGGCCACGCCTCGCGCCGCGATCGCCAAGTTCTCCGCGGGCGGGAAGACGACGGCGAAGAAGGACCTGGGCATGATCGCCATGGCCTACGGCGACGTCTATGTCGCCCACATCGCGATGGGTGCGAACATGACCCAGACGGTCAAGGCGCTCACCGAAGCCGCCGCCCACCCCGGCCCGTCGCTGGTGATCGCCTACAGCCCGTGCATCGCCCACGGCATCGACATGAGCGACATGATGGGCCACCAGAAGATGGCTGCGGCGAGCGGCTACTGGCCGCTCTACCGCTACGACCCTCGCCAGGAGGCGGCCGGCGAACACGGTCTGCACCTCGACAGTCGTCGACCGACGATCTCGTTCAAGGAGTTCGCCATGACCGAGGCACGGTTCTCGATGCTCGCCCGTTCCCGGCCCGACGTCGCCGACCATCTGATGGGTCTGGCCCAGCAGGACATCGACAACCGTTGGCACCTCTACGAGCAGATGGTCGACGTCGAGCGAACCGCCCGTTACGGCATCGTCGACGACGGCGAGGAGGAGACCTCGTGACCGATCTCTACACGCACTACATGGGCCTCAACCTCGATCACCCGATCGTGGCGTCGGCATCGCCCCTCACCGGTTCGATCGATTCGCTCCTGGCGCTCGAGGCGGCCGGCGCCGCCGCGGTGGTCCTGCCGTCGCTGTTCGAGGAGGAGATCGAGCACCACGCCTGGGCCTTCGACCACCTTTCGGTCGCCGGGGCCGACTTCAATGTCGAGGCATCGGGCGGCTATCTCCCCGACATCGGCGGCGACGAGTCCGGGGTCGAGGACCACCTCGATCTGGTGACACGCGCCAAGGACGAGCTCCGCATCCCTGTCATCGCCAGCCTCAACGGCACGACCGACGGCGGCTGGACCGCCTATGCGAAGGCGTTCCAGGATCGTGGCGCCGATGCACTCGAGCTCAACATCTATCTCGTGGCCGCCGACCCCGACGCCACCGGCCGCGAGGTCGAGGATCGCTATCTCCGCCTGGTCGACGGGGTGCGGGCGGCGGTCGATCTCCCCCTGGCCGTCAAGATCGGGCCGCACTTCAGCTCACCGGCCAACATGGCCCGGCGGCTGTCCGAAGCCGGGGCCGATGCGCTCGTCGTCTTCAACCGCTTCTACCAACCCGACATCGACCTGCGCACCCTCGACGTCGCGTCCGACCTCGAGCTCAGCACGAGCAGCGAGATGCGCCTCACGCTCCGCTGGATCGCCATCATGGCCGGCCGGGTCGACGCCGACCTCGCGGCGACCACCGGTGTCCACACTGCCGACGACGTGGTCAAGCTCCTGCTGGCCGGCGCCCAGGTGACGATGATGACCTCGGCGCTGTTGCGCCATGGACCGACGCACCTGACGGCCGTCCTCGACGAGGTTCAACGGTGGTTCACCGAACGCGACTACGACTCGCTGCAGCAGGCTCGGGGCAGTGTCAGCCAGGCGTCGGTACCGGACCCGGTCGCATTCGAGCGGGCCAACTACATGAAGACGCTCACGAGCTACGCACCACCGAGCTGATCGGGCCCTTGGTCCCGGGTCGACGACGCCTCGCGTGCCTAGTGTCGGAAGGGAACCGGAGGTTCTCTCATGCTGGTAGCCGACCTGATGACCGACGAGGTGGTGACGGCGTCACCCGAGATGACGCTGAAGGATGTCGACCACCTCTTCACCACCCACGGCATCTCGGGCGCACCGGTGCTCGATGGCGGGATCGTCGTCGGCGTGATCTCGCAGTCCGACGTGGTGCGGGTGCTCTACGACCATCAGGTCGCCACCACCGAGGTATCGCAGTTCCTGCTGAGCCCGTTCCCCATCCCGCTGCCGGCCCTCGCCGAGATCTCCCGCAACCGTGCCGCCATCGCCGACCGGATGGTCGAGATGACCGTCGCCGAGGCCATGACCGAGCTCCCTGTCACGGTCGCTCCCGCCGACGACATCTCGGTTGCCGCCGAGGCCATGGTCTCCGGGCGCCTCCACCGGGTGCTCGTCACCGATGGCGGCAAGCTCGTCGGCATCCTGAGCGCCCTCGACCTCGCCGCATTGTTGATCGACACCGACATCTGAGTCCACTCCCCGCGTCACACCCCCTCGCTACGCTCGTCTCAGCTCGCTCCCGGCCTCTCAGGAGCCTTCGTCACCCGCCTCCAGGGCGAACCCGAGGGAGTACGAGATGCCAGCCGACGAACGCACCCGCCTTCTCATCCGACAGCACTTCGTCGAACTGATGAACGAAGAGCTGGCAGATGCCATCATGGAGTCCATGCCGCCCATCCCGTGGTCCGAGATCGCCACCAAGAGCGACCTGACCACGCTCGAACAGCGCATCGACGCCCGCTTTCGACAGGTCGACGATCGCTTCGAACAGGTCAACGATCGCTTCGAACAGGTCAACGATCGCTTCGAACAGGTCAACGATCGCTTCGATCAGATCGACGGTCGACTCGATCTGATCGATGGGCGCTTCCGCCAACACGACAATCGCTTCGATCAGATGGAGCGCTACATCTCCAATGAGCTGGTCGGGCTCGAAGGCCGGTTGTCGTTGCGGTTCACCGAAGCAGTACGGCTCGTGGTCGTGTCGGTCGTCCTGCTGTTCGCCGGCGTGCTCGGACTCGCCGCGACCTACATCGCAACCGGCTGACTCGCCTCACTGCCCCATGGCGGCGAGGGCGATCGGCACGACCCGTTCGCATCCGGCCCGCCGCAACTCGCGAGCCACGACGGTGACCGTCCACCGACTGTCGATCAGGTCGTCGAGCAGCAGGCAGTCACCCTCGGGTACTTCACCGACCGCGTAGGCGCCCCACAGATTGCGGAGCTGGGCCGTCGAGTTGTGCATGCTCGCCTGAGGTTCGGTCGGCCGGATCTGCCTCACCGCTTCGACCACCGGCACCGACAGCCGCTCCCCGAGGCGCTGGGCCAGCGAAGACACCGATTCGGGACGCCGCTCCGACGGCACGAAGGTCAACCAGGCCGGCATCGGCGAGATCTGCGACACACAGGCCGCGGCCAACGCATCGACCAGCTCGTCGGCGTACTCGCCGTCGTCTCTCCCCTGCCGGATCAGCGGACCCCATCCGGACTGACCCCAGCGGGCCAGACACCAGCCGGGGGCCGCCTGCTCGTCGGCCGGAATCCGTCCCGAGACGCCATCGACCTCCGCAGCCCACTGCTTGCGTGGCGGGATCTCCACATGGTCGTGGAGCAGCCGGACTCCGGCCTCGGTCACCACGCCAGGATCGGGTGCGGTGCCGAACCGGGCGGCACGACAGTTGTCGCACACGCCACACGGCTCGCCGGCGGGGTCGTCGAGCTGGGCCCGCAGGTACTGCATGCGGCAGCTGTCGATGCGCTGGTACTCCTCCATCGCGGCCTGTTCGGCGCGCCGCCACCCGTTGACCTGGTCGACGCGTTCGCGGGGGTAGACCCATGGCGTGGCGGTGCGCACCCAGCCGGTGCCGTCCTTGGCGACGATGCCCTCGACCTCGAGCTGCACCATCAGGTTGTCGAGTCGACCGGTCGCGATGTTGACCCGGGCTGCGAGCTGACCGCGACGCACCGGTTCCTCCGATTGTTCGACTGCAGCGAGGATGCTGTCGACCTCCTCCTCGGCCGGGAACGCCTGGCCGATGAACCAGTCCTGGATGTCACGGTCTTCCGATCCGCTGAGGAGGATGCCGTAGCTCTCGTCGAGCGCACGACCGGCACGACCCACCTGCTGGTAGTAGGCGATCGGGCTCTGCGGCATCTGGAAGTGCACCACGAACCCCACGTCGGGCTTGTCGTAGCCCATGCCCAGCGCCGACGTGGCGACGACGCACTTGATCTCGTTGCCGAGGAACGCGTCGAGCACGGCGCGCTTCTCGGCCACCTCGTCCTCGGGTCCACCGCCGACGTATTGGGCGCAGCGGATGCCGTGGTCGCGCAGAAAGGCGGCCACGACCTCGACATCACGCCGCGTGAGGCAATAGACGATCCCACTGCCCGGCAGGTTCGGCACGTTCTCGGCGAGCCAGGCGAGACGAGCGTCGGGCCGACGCTTGTCGGTGTGGACTTCGAGTCGCAGACCCTCCCGGCCGAGCCCACCGCGGATCGTGAGGATGTCGTCGCCCAGCTGGCTCTCGACGTCGGCCACCACCCGATCGTTGGCCGTCGCCGTGCAACCGATCACCGGAAGCGTCGCCGGCAGGCCGGCCAGGAACGACCCGATCCGCCGATAGTGCGGCCGGAAGTCGTGACCCCAGTCGCTGATGCAGTGGACCTCGTCGACCACCACGAGACCGATGCGGCTCTCCATCCGGTCGAGCCATTCGTCGCGGAACTTCGGGTTCGACAGGCGCTGCTCGGCGATGAGGAGCAGGTCGATCTCGTTGTTCTCCATCCGCGCCCTGATGTCGTCCCACTCGTCGCGGTTCGTGGAGTTGACGATGGCCGCCCGCAGACCCATCCGGGCCGCGGCCTGCACCTGGTTGTCCATCAGGGCGATGAGCGGCGAGACGAGCAGGGTCGGGCCCGCACCGCGGTCGCGCAGCATGCGGGTCGCCAGGAAGTAGACGGCCGACTTGCCCCAGCCGGTGCGCTGCACCACGAGCGTGCGCCGACGGTCGACGACCAGGGCACGGATCGCGTCGAGCTGCCCGGCACGGAACTCGGCATCGCTTCGCTGGGTGAGGGCCGCGAGGTGTCGGTGGGCTTCACCGTCGAAGTCGCCCGGGTCGCCTTTTCGGTCATCGGTTCGCTCGCCGGGGTGCCGTCTCGTGCCGATCAGCGCGCGAGCGTGCTCGAGCGCCTCCGCCAGCTTCGGCGAGGACCCGATCGCCGTTCTGACGGTGTCTCGATCCATTCGCCGGAACTCGTCGAGCTCGGGCCGAGCCAGAAACGCAGCCTGCTTCGCCGCGTCCAACGGCCCGTGCGCGTCGACCCACAGGCCGAGAACGTCTCGGCCATCGAGCGCCTCTCCGCTCACGTCGATTCCCATCGGGTCATCGGGCCGGTCTAGCGCACCGCCGCGCCCGAACGGGACAGGCGCCCCCTCCGGCAGTAGGTTGACCGTCCGAAGCGGGTTGTGTGGAGGACCGGATGCCGTTCGCTGTGGAGCCAACGGAGCGGGGCGGCGTGATGGGGATGCCCGTGCAGCTCACTCGGGTGAAGGCGGCGATGCCACGCCGGCGCTATCTCCCCGCCGTCGTCGCCGAACCACACGTGATCGGCACCGACGAGTCGGTCGCGACCGCCCTGCAGCGGATCACCACACACCAGTTCAGCGTCGCGATCGATGCGCTGTCCGACCCCGGCATCGAGATCGGCGCCGCCGTGTCGACCGCAGCATCGAGTCTCGGTCGGATCGCCGCGCTCCTGCGGCTCGTCCGCTCGTCGATCGGGGCCGACACCTGCGCTGCAGAGATCGCGATCCTGCGGGATGCCACGGCGCTTCTCGATCGGCTGGTTGCCGGTTCCATCGAGATCCGCTCGCTCGACGAGATCCGTTCCCGCTACGAATCGGCCTTGCGCCCCGACGCACTCGCCGATCTCCGGGACCAGCTCGTGGAACGCCATCAACTGGCACGGCTCGAGCAGCTGCCCGCGCTCCAGCCGGGCGGCGCGCTCGAGGACGTGGTCCACCAGTTGCGTCGGGCCCGGGCCCGCTTCGCGGCCTGGCCCGTGGATCAGCCGATGCACGGCCAACGGCCGGTGCCCGACTCCTTCGACGCCTTCGCCGAGGGCCTCGAGCGCAGCTACCGCAAGGGTCGGAAGTGCGCCGGCAAAGAACGCGAGTCGCCCATGTGGCAGCGTCATGCGCGAGACCTGGCCCATCAGGTCGAGCTGATCAGCGCTGCTTGGCCCGACGGCATGGCCGGCACCGTCGCCACGTCGCTCGACCTGGCCGATGTCCTCGCCGAGTACGCACACATCGGGGCGCTCCGATCGACCTTGGAGCCCGGGCCCGACGACTCTCGGCCTGTCGCCGTCGACGAGATCACCGCCGCGGTCGTCGAATCCTTGTGCGGGCACGAGCGCGGCGAGTTGATGACCGTGGCGTCGGTGCTGGCGACACGGCTCTACGCGGAGACCCCGACCGCGTTCGTCGATCGCGTCGCGCGTTACTGGTCGACCCGCGACTGACCTGCCGACGCCGGGCGCCGACGGGGACCCGTTCCGGAACATGGAGAACGCACGTCGACCCGATCGACTGCCAGTTGCGGTACTTCAACCCGGTCAGCGCACCAGTCCGCCCAGCTGCCATGCGATCGCGGTGGACCCGAGCAGGCGCCGCCACGGGTTCACCCCACGGACCAGCTCATCGGCCCCCCAGTAGAGCCACAGCCCCGTCGCGGCGACGCCGGCGATGTCGTGGAGCCGTGAACCGTCACTCGCGATCCAGCCGACGAGCCAGGCCGAACCGACGCCGAACAGCGGCCAGTTGGGGAACTGGGCCACGGTGATGGCGCCCGTCTCGCGGTTCTCGAACCACCATCGCAGGACCCTCACCGGCGGTCGCGGTCGTCGACTCCGGTGAGGCGAGGCAGCAGGAACCCGAGCCGCATGAGACCGAGGCCGACGAGGAGGAAGAGTCCGGCCCGCCACAGCGTGTCGACCTCCTGCATGTCGACGAGGAGCAGTTTGCCGACGGTGAGCGCCAGCACCGCCAGGCCGGCCGCGCCGAGCTCGGGCACCTTGCGGACGGCGCCGGCGACGAGCAGGGCCGTACCGACGACTGCCCACGAAACCGACACGGCGGCCTGACCCTCGGGCAGATGGACGAGCACCGAACCGAGCCAGATCAGCGTGAGGCCGAGCACGACGGCCGCGCCCCAGCGGCGGACGAGGTCGCTACCGGTCTGCCAAGAGGCGACACCCAGGAGGACGATCACGGCCGCATGGGCGAGGTCGACGCCGACCGACGCGTCGTCGCTCCACGCGTCGACGCCGCCCACCAGCGCAGACATCGCCGCGATGAAGAGCAGGATGCCGGCGTTGATCGGCAGCCTGATCGTGCTGCCGAACTGACGCCCGATCGCCAGCAGCCCGGCGCCCTGCACGGCGAGCGCCACGAACACGGCTTCGGTGTCGAGCACCGAGGCGAGCCCGATCGTGACCGCCACGCTCGCGCCGACCACGAGCGATGTCAGATGGACTCGGCGGAGAACGGGTTGGAGCGCGACCGCGACACCTGCGGTCACAAGGGCGACCGCGAAGGCCGACAACCCGATCTCGTAGCGGTCGTCGATCTCGAATGTCGCTGCACCCACCGCCACCGCCCAGGGCGCACCGACCATCGCCAGCTGGGTCTCGATCTGCACCCAGGGGTTGTCCTGGTCTCCGATGCTCGGCACCCGGGCGAGCGACAGGAATGCCGCGATCACGGCGGCCACGATGGCGGCCTGGCGAGGACCGGTGTCGGCGTCGGACGCCAGCGCGAGGATCATCACCAGTGCCGTGAGATGCCCGAGCAGGCGCAGCCCGAACCAGCCGCGGTCGAGCGACAGCCCGACGGCGACCAGCGCGAGCCCGGCGGCGAGTGCCAGCGTGCTCTCGAAGGGCGGGGTGCCGTCGGCGACCACGAACCATCCGACGAGGGCTCCCGCGAGTGCGACGATGGCGACCCATTCCGACGGCACCAACCGGGCGAGTGCGTAGCCGGCCACCGCCACGGCAGCGATGGCGGCGAACGCGACATCGGTGTTCGTCTGATCGACGAAGAGGCTCGACGCGAACGTCGTGAAGAGCGCGGCCACGCCGCCCGAGCACAGTGCGTGGGCCCACGCGATGCGGGTGTCGCGCAGCCGCAGCCCGGCGGCGACCAACGCGATGGCGAGCGCCACCGCGCCGGCCAGCTGGAGCTCGGGCCCGATCCATCCGCGACTGATCGCCGTGCTCACCGCGAAACCGACGGCGAGGACGACGAGCGTCACTCCCACCCACTTGAGCACCGTCTCGCTCTCGACGGCGATCGGGGTTCGGGGTTCGGGCGGGACCGACGGTTGCGGGGCGCCGGGAACGAACAACGAATCGGGCGACGGCGGCGGAGGCTGCGGCGCCGCTTCCACGAGCGAGGACGGGCGACGGAGTTCGGCGAGTTCGGACTCGAGCTGCAACACGCGCGCTTCGAGCGCATCGAGACGCGGATCCGAGGTGTCGCTCACGTCGTGATGATGGCAGAACCGGGGAGACAGCGGGCAGGGCCGTAGGTCACGTCTACGTCGGGTGACCGACGACCGCCAGCCAGGGTGCGACCGAGGTCACGCGCATTCGGGTCAAGGCAGCCTCACTGTGCGCCGATGGAATCTGTGGAGCGCGACCACGCGTGCATCCGGAAGAACCGCAGGCTCCGTAGCCTGTCAGCAGGAGGTGTCGACATGTTCCGACGCATCAACCCGATCCCCACCCCCCTCTCCGAGAGCGCGCTCGCCGAGGCCGTCCCGGCCCGCGAGCTCCAGGTGCTGCAGTCCATGGGAACCGCAGTCCGCATTGCCGCAGGCCGCACCGCCATGGTCGAGAACGCCGTCGGCCGTGAATGCATGGTCGTCGTCGACGGTTCGTTCGTCGTCGAGCGCGACGGCGAGTGGATCGCCGACCTCGTTCCCGGCGACTTCATGGGCGAGATCGCTCTGCTGACCTCGCAGCCGCGCAACGCGACCGTGACCGCGACGCACGACAGCATCGTCTACGCGTTCAGCCGGCGAGAGTTCACCTCGCTGTTGCGAGCGTGCCCGGCGATCTCCGCACGTGTGCTCGAAGGCGTCGACGAGCGCCTGCTCGTCGCCTGATCCCGGCGGTCGCGCTCGACCGCGAACTCCTCGTTCCTCGTCCGGCTTTGATTCAACGCCAACCAGGACAAGATCGTGGTCACGCCCCAGGCGCAGGGGAGCTACGAGGAACTGCTCGCCAAGTACCGCGAGTCGATCGCGTTCGATGACCTCCCGGCCCTGGCCGTCACCGACGCCCAGGCCTTTCGTGACGTCGTCGACTCGGGCACGATCCTGCCGGCCCAGAGCTGTGTCGAGGCCGACTAGTTGTAGATCCTGAGGACGTTGTTCGGTTTGGTGGGTCTCCTTGAGAATGAGGGTGCTTAGTCACTCACACCTCAAGGAGACCCGTGGATCTTCACGGTAACGCCCGCCTTTGTCCGTTTCAGCGCGAGCTGATGTGCCGCCGAGTCCGCCGCCAGGGCTGGCCGATCGCCAGGGCCGCAGCGGCGGCCGGGTGCAGCGAACGAACCGTCCAGAAGTGGTTGGCTCGTTTCGACGCCGGCGAACCAATGACCGATCGATCGTCGCGGCCGCACTCTTCGCCGACGCGCACGCCGGCCGAGACCGAAGCGGTGATCGAGGCGCTGCGCCGGTTGCGGATGACCGGTCCGCAGATCGCGGAGAAGCTGTCGATGCCGTTGTCGACCGTGACCTCGGTGTTGAAACGGATCGGTCTGAACCGGTTATCGAAGCTCGAACCGCCGGAGCCACCGAACCGGTATTGCCGCCGCCACCCCGGCGAGTTGATCCACATCGACATCAAGAAACTCGGCCGTTTCAACAAGCCCGGCCATCGCGTGACCGGCCGCGGACCCGGACACCACACCCACCAGGCCGGCTGGGAAGCCGTGCATGTCTGTGTCGATGACACCAGCCGCGTCGCCTACCACGAAGTACTCCCCGACCAGAAAACCGTGACCTGTATCGGGTTCTTGGATCGGGCCATCGCCTGGTTCGCCGCCCACGGCATCACCATCGAACGGGTCATGACCGACAACGGCTCCGCCTACGTCTCAAAAGCCTGGGCCGAGCACTGCACCGAGCTCGAGATCCGACACCTCCGGACCCGGCCATACCGTCCCCGCACCAACGGCAAAGCAGAACGCTTCATTCAAACCATGCTGCGCGAATGGGCCTACGCTGCCGTCTACCAGAGCTCAGACCAGCGCCGCGAGGCACTCGGACCCTGGGTCTGGCGGACCCTGGGTCTGGCGATACAACAACCAACGACTCCACAGCGCCCTCGGCCACAAGACACCCATCAGTCGCCTTCACCACGAAGACGACTGAACAACCTCACTGGGATCTACAACTAGTTGCCCCTGACCGGGATCGACGAGTTAATCCGCTCGTCGTTCAGCATCGAGGGGACGCTCTATCCGTCCGCCACCTTCATCTCGACGCCGGTGCTCTACTACAACCGCACCCACTTCCTCTACTACAACCGCACCCACTTCGAGGAGGCCGGCCTCGATCCCGATTCGCCACCGCAGACCCTCGCCGAGGTGCGCGACGCCGGCCGGGCCATCAAGGCAGCGGGCGTCGCCACGACCCCCCTGTCGTTCCTGATGCAGGGCTTATTCGTCGACACCTGGCTCACCGGTGCCGACGTCGCGCTGATCAACGCCGACAACGGCCGGGCCGGCAACGCCACCGAAGCCATCTTCAACGGTCCCGAGGCGCTCGAGATCTACGAACTCCTGAAGGAGATGAACGACGAGGGACTCATCCTCCCGTTCAGCAACGTGCCCGGCGAGGTCGGCCAGTTCCTTGCCCTGGCGAACCCGGGCACCGCGTCGATGCTCTTCGAGACCTCCACGGCGTCGACCACGATCGCCGGCGTGCTCGGCGGGACGTCGAACCTGTCGGACCTGATCGCCGACGCCTGACTCGACCCGGAGGCCGTCGGCACGACCGACCTGACCATCGACGTCGACGTCGCGCCGTTCCCCGACCGCTCCGAGGCCGGCCAGCAGAAGATCATCCACCCCAAGGGCTCGTATCTGCCGGTCAACGCCGAGGTCGCGGCCGATCCCGAGGTGCAGGCCGTCTGGGAGAACGATGCTGCCGCCCAGCCGGCCGGAAGGGTCACCAATGAGTGAGATCTGGATCTTCATCATCGGCGTCGCCGTCTTCGCCCTCACGATTCACGGGGCCGTCATCGCCGGAAGCCTGGCCATGCAATCCGTCGAACTCGCGCAGAACCCGCGGATCTGCGACAACGAGGGCGAGACGCTCCCCACCGACGACGATTGACCCTGCGAAGATCAGCGCTCGCTGGGCCAGAGCGCGTTGGGGTCGGCGATCACAGGGGCCGGGACGTCGAGGCGGAACAGGTCTGCCGCGTTCTGCCAAGCCATCCGCGCGACTTCGTCGTCGGGGATGTCTCGGAACTGACGCTGGAAGTGTGCCTGCGTGTCGGGCCAGTTCGAGTCGGCGTGTGGGTAATCGGACTCGATCAGAATGTGATCGACCCCGATGTGGTGGCGGGTTTCGAAGCCTGCGGGATCATCGATTGCACAGAACCAGAAGTTGCGCTGCATGACCTCGCGAGGCGTGAGGTCGCTTTTCCAGGTGCCGTACATCTCCTGGTACTTGAGCACGTGGTCGAGTCGGTCGAGGAGACCGGCGACCCACCCGATGCCCCCCTCGGACATGCACAGTTTGAGACCGGGAAACCGGACGGGGATCTGCGAGTAGAGCCAGTCCGTGGCGGAGAACATCGCGTGGCCGAAGAACAGCACGCCGACGACATCTGGCGGAGCGTCCGCCGCGGTGGACGGCGATTCTCCCGACGATCCGATGTGCAACGAGACGACCGTGTCCGTTTCTTCGCAGGCGGCCATCAGCGGATCCCAGTGACCGCTGTGGAGGCTGGGGAGACCCAGTTTGTCGGGTGCTTCGGAGAACGTCATCGCCTTGAACCCCCGATCGGCGTTGCGCCGCACTTCCTCGGCGGCGATCTCGACGTCGAGGAGGTAGGGGAGCTGCATCGGGATGATCCGGCCTGGATGAGTTCCGGCCCATTCCTCGATGCACCAGTCGTTCCACGCGCGCACCGATGCCAACGCCAGCGCAGGGTCGTCGACCGTCAGCTGAAGACGCTGACCGGCGAACCCGGGCAAAAAGGACGGAAAGCACATCGATGCCCAGATCCCGGCGAGGTCCATGTCCGCGACGCGGTGGTCGATGTCCCAGGCGCCGCGCCGCATCTGATCGAATCGTGCCGGTTCGAAGCTGTATTCCGACACCGGACGACCGACGACGGCGTTGAATCCGACGTTGGGCATCACCTGACCGTCGTAGACCCACGCCTGCCCGCCGTCGTCGGATTCGACGACGCGGGGCGCGCGGTCCGCAAGCGCCGCCGGAAAGCGGCCCTCGAATGTGTGCGGGGGTTCGACGATGTGATCGTCGACGGAGATGACCGGAAAGCGACGTCTCGCCCTCGGTGGCTCGGGAAGGAAGGTGACCGCCCTGCTGCCCTCCCTGCCGGCAACAGTGAACGCAGTGTTCTTCTGGAGTTCCTCAAGACTTGCCATGCTCAGTCCTCATTCCGTCGTTTCGGCGGCGCGAGGTCACGCCAACACTCTCGGCTCTGACCCGACCACGCGACGCACGACGCCGGCCCAGTAGACGTCTGCGGCCCGCTCGACCAAGGTCCTCTGCAACGGACGCCGGGCCGCCTCCGGGACCGAGCGAGGGCTTCCGCCCGCCCGGAGGACGTCGTAGGCCAACCGGCACTGCCGATCGAACGTCCCGGCTCGGTACACCGCTTCGGCGAGAGTGGCGCCCATCGCGATGACGCCGTGGTTGGCGAGCAGCGCGATGTTCGCGTCGCCGATGACCGCCGCGAGGGCCGAACCCATCTCCGGGGTCTCGATGGTGCCGTCGTACTCGTCGACGAAGACCATCTCCTCGTGGAAGAGGCAACCCGTCTGGTGGAAGATCTCAGGAAGCTCACCGAGTGCGGCGAGGACGGTCGACCAGTAGGGATGGTTGTGGACGACTACCGCCGCGTCGGGGCGCGCCTGATGAAGCTCGGTGTGGATGTGGATCGCCGGCGTGACATCCCAATGACCCTGAAGGACCGCGCCGCCCGCACTGATGCGACAGATGTCCGACGCCGAGACTTCTCCCCACCAGAGACCCCAGGGGTTGACGAGCATGGACCCATCGGTGCGATCGACCCAGGTGATGTGGCCGGCGAGGTTCTCGCTGAACCCATCCGCGGCGAGCGCGCGAAACGCGCAGGCGAGTTCCTGCTCGGGGCGCAACGTGACCCCCAGCGGCGGTACGGCCAACGCATCTTGCTGGAGTGCCATGCTCGACACCTTTCCAAGGTCTCTACATCAGAATCATTCGGATATTACACCACTTTCGACGCGATCAACGCCGTCAGCTAGGTTTATCATTCGTATCTTATGTCTGATTCAATGGTGCCCTCGACACTCGACCACAAGGTCCGGTCGCTCGCCGCCGGACGGCCTACGGACGATGCCTACCGCTGGGGCGACACCGCCCTCACCTGGTCCGGGTACGACGCCTTGGGCGACGCGATTGCCGAGCGCCTCGCCGGTATGCGGGTGCGGTACGGCCAACGGGCCGTGGTCCTCCTTCCCGACGGCGGCGCCGTCCACGCGGCCCTGCTCGGTTGCGAACGCGCCGGCGTGGTCTCCGTGGGAGTGGGATGGCGCGCGGGAGAGCGCGAACTGGCCAGCCTGGTCGCCAAGACGTCCCCGACGATCGCGATCATGCCGGAAAGCACCAGGCTCGGCGCCGCTCGATCGCTGTGCGGGCGGCTCGGAATTGCGAATCTCATCACCGTTCACGACGGTGACGGATCCCCCGGGCTCGACGAGGGTCCCACCGCCAAACCCCTCCAACCGGTGGGGCCCTCGGAGCTCTGCATGCTCAACTCGACATCCGGGACGACCGGCCTCCCGAAGTGCGTCATGCAAACGCAGGACCGATGGTTCTACTTCCATGAGCTGGCCGCGGAATTCGGCGAGCTTCAACGCGACGAGGTGTGGATGAGTGTCGTGCCGGCCCCGTTCGGCTTCGGACTCTGGACCAGCCACTACAGCCCCACGATCCTTGGCGTGCCCTGCGTCGTGCAGCGGAAGTTCGATTCCCGCGCCGCCGCCGAGCTGATCGAACGCCACCGGGTCACCGTGTTGTGCGCCGTCAGCTCTCAGTTCGCGATGATTCTCGATCAGGCGGAAGGTCTCGACCTGTCCTCGCTGCGGGTGCTGTTCACCGGTGGCGAGCGGCTCCCGATCGCCAAAGCGCGCGCCTTCGAAGAAGCCACCGGGTGCGCCGTCCTCAACTTCTACGGCTCGAACGAGACGGGCCTTCTCTCCGGAACGCGTGTCAGCGATCCGCTCGAGAAGCGCATCCGAACCGGGGGTCGATGCATTCCCGGAATGCAGGTCCGCCTCTACGACGAGCAGCGCCATCGCATCCCCGGCGACCAGGGAATCGGCCGACCCGCCTGCCGCGGCCGGGCGACCAGCCCGGGCTACTTCGACGACGACAGCGCCAACGACGAGCTGTTCACCGACGACGGCTGGATGCTCATGGGCGACATCGTCGAGATCGACGACGACGGATGGCTCACAGTCATCGGCCGATCCGCCGACTTCATCGTCCGCGGCGGCAAGAACATCAGCGCCCCCGCAGTCGAGGAAGAGGTACTCACCCACCCCGACGTCGCCTTCGCCGCAGCAATCGCAGTCCCCGACACCGCACTCGGCGAACGGGTCGGCATCTGCATCCAGCCACGCCACGGCCACTCACTCGAACTCGGCGACATCACCGAGCACCTGGACCGGCGGGGTGTCTCGAAGGAATGGTGGCCGGAACACATCGCCGTACTCAATGCGCTGCCGATCTCCTCGGGTGGAAAGATCGCGAAGGCCGAACTCCGCGCCCGCGTCACCGAACTCTTCGGCGACCATGGGCACCGTCCCGACGCGGGTTGACCGCGATCAGGCGGCGAAGTCGTCAATCCAGTCGAGCATGAGGTTGTAGAGCGCCTCGATCGCCGCGGCTGCCTGCTCGGGAGTGGCGTCCTCGGGTTCGTACACGCAGGACCACGTGACATGAGCCTTGCCGCCGTCCTCGCCAACCCGCATGGTGGCGCAGTAGTAGTTCACCGGAAACGGGATGTTGCGGCTGACCGTGTAGGTGATCGTGCGATCCGCCTCGCTCAACGCAATCAGGGTCTCCCGAATCGGACCCTGGTCCCGGTTGTGCAGAATGCGGGAAAGTCCGACCCCCGGCCCGCCGTCATAGGACACCGCCTTGGTCGCGCCCGGAATCCAGCCGACATTGCCGAAGTCCCTGACCACCTCCCAGACCGCGTCGGGTTCCGATGAGAGCGTGCGCTCGAGCGAGTAGGTGACGTAGGTCGCAGTGGCGAAATGCTCATGCTCCATGGTTGGCAATCCTTCTGTAGTTGGTCGACGAACGCGGCGCGGTCTCGCTGCGCCGCCGAGTTGAGTCATGGCTCGACGGTGACGGAGACCGCAGGACGGTCCGATTCTCCCGCCAGCGCGTGAACTGCCTCCCATGCCGCTTCGAGCGGGAAATGGTGCGTGTGGAGCTTCTCCACCGGAACAGTGCCCGACTCGATCAGCTTGACGGCACGCTGGAAGCTCTTGTAGTCGACCGAACGGACGCCCTTGATCGTCTGATAGCGCAGCAGCACCTCATCGGACGGAAAGGCCGGAATGGCCGTGTCCGCACCCTTCATGCCGGCGAGGACGATCGTGCCGCCGAGGCACGCCATACGGATGGCGTCGACCACCGGCTGCGTGGCGTACGGGGTGGTATCGACCACGACATCGACGCCGCGCCCGTCCGTCTCCTCGAGGACGCGCTCGAGTGCGGCTTCCTCTTCGACGTCGATGACGACGTCGGCGCCGAACTCGACCGCCAACGACATCTTCATCTGGTCCTTCGACCCGAGCCCGGTGACGAAGATGCGATCAGCGCCGGCCGCTTTCGCGGCGATGACACAAGCCAGGCCGCGCTGCCCCGGCCCCAGAATCGCGATGGTGTCACCGAACTGAAGTCCGGGGGCTTCGATCGCCCACGCGAACCCCGCACCCAACGGGTTGTAGAGAGCAGCGATACGGGGATCGAGGTCCTTCGAGATCTTGTGCGGAACCGCGCCGGGGGCGAGGTACAGCATTTCGGAGAATCCCCCCCAGAGCGACGGCTCGACAGCCGTGGGCATGAAGCCGTAGTTGCCGGGGGCGATGGCGCAGAAATGGCCGTCCATACAGCGACGACATCGCCCACACCCGAAGTCCGACTGGAGAACGACGCGATCACCGGGGACGAGATCCCAACGCTGCGCCGCACGCTCTCCGATCTCTTCGATGATGCCGACTGGCTCGTGGCCCGGAATCAGCGGGTACGTCAGCTTGGGCCCTGAACCGGAGAGCGTCTCGACATCGGTGCCACAGATGCCACAGACCTCGATGCGCACCAAGCCGTCGTTGTCACCCGTCTTCGGCCTCCGGAAGGACTCGAGCGAGAGCACTTCCGGCGCGCTTTGCACCATCGCGCGGATGTCTTCGTTCACGCTGCGTCCGTTCCCCCATCGTGGGGACGGAACTGCCAGCCCTCGTCGGTCTGGACAAGATGACCCGCCGTACAGCCGGCGAAGTGGGTACCGATGACGAGCACGTCGCGGTCTCCGTACTCGGCAAGCATGGAGCGGCGGGTCGCTGCGGCAGCCACGGTGTCGCTGTCTGCGGGCACGCCCCAATCGGGCTCTGCGAACTGGACCGGGTGGTGGGCCGAATCCCCGGTGATCAGTGCCTGCTGGCCGCCCGACTCGATCAGCACCGACACATGGCCCGGAGAATGGCCGTGAGTCGGGACCAGCCGGACCTCATCGCAGAGCTGATGGTCGGTGTCGACGAGTTCGGTGAGACCGGCATCGACTACGGGACGGACCGCATCATTGAAGTTGATCGCGAAATGGTTCTCCTCGACCGAACTCCAGTGTTCCCATTCCTCCCGGGCGAAAATGTAGCGAGCGTTCTCGAAGGTGGGTACCCAGCGACCGTCGACCTGCATGGTGTTCCACCCCACATGATCGAAATGAAGGTGGGTGCACATCACGTAGTCGATGCTCTCGCGAGGTGTGTCGTTCTCGGCGAGTGCGTCAGGCAGGCTCTTGGCGCCGGCGAAGAGCCCTCCCATCCCCGGGATCCGGTGCTCGCCGACGCAGGTGTCGACGACGATTCGACAGGTGGGCGTCTGGACGACGAGCGCATGGAAGGACACGCGCAGCTGGCTGTCGCTCGTCATGAAGTTCGGGGCCAACCAGGAACGGTACGGTTCGAGCGCCGCAGTGGTCGCCTCCGGGACGAGCATGCCCTCCGGCAGCGCGGTTTCGAGGGCCACGATCTTCGTCACGGTGACATCACCGATCTTCCACTGGAGATTCGCCATGGGGGGTCGTCCTTTCTGAACGAATTAATCGTATCATACGAATGATAGATCCCAGGGCGGTGCAACGGTGTCGCGCTCCTTTCAGTGGGCCTCGCCAATAGGCGCGGCGGCGCGCAACCGGCATGCTCACCCCGCTACGAAGCTCTCACCCCTTTGGCGCGCCGGCATCGCCATGCCCGGACATGCCTAGCCCTCGAGGAGCTCACGTTTGAGCACCTTGCCGGTGATGTTGCGCGGCAACGGCTCGGTGCGGATCTCCCAGATGCTCGGCACCTTGTAGTACGACAGCGCCTGGCCGACGAAGGCCGACAGTTCCTCTGACGTGACGGGAGCACCCGGAGCATGCACGACGATGGCCTTCACTTCCTGGCCCAGCTCACGATGCTCGACGCCGATGACTGCCGCTTCGACGACAAACGGATGCTCATCCAGGCGGTTCTCGATCTCCACCGGGGAGATGTTCTCGCCGCCGCGGATGATCATGTCGCCCTTGCGCGCGGAGAGATACAGGACGCCATCGACCAACCGGCCGATGTCGCCGGTGCGAAGCCACCGGCCCGGGCGCAGGGCGAGTCGGGTCGCCTCCGGGTTGTTCCAGTAGCCGGGAATGATCCCCGGCCCCCGCAGGCACACCTCACCCTCCTCCCCTTCCGGCAGGTCGACGTCCGACGGGTCCTTGATCGCAACCTCGACCGTGGGAATCGGCCGCCCGACGGAGTCGGGATGACGGCGAAGCAGCTCGTCGTGCGCGGTGCAGGCGAGCCCACCGGATTCGGTGAGGCCGTACCCGACCATGACCGAGTGGGAGGCGTTCGGGAGTGCCTGTCTGATGGTGCGCTGCAGCTCGGGCGACCACACCGACCCCCCACCGCCGACCGATCGGACGCTGGAGAGATCGTAGTTCGCCATGTTGGGAGACTGCACGAGCCGCCAGAGGTGGGTTGTGACTCCTCCCCAATGGGAGATCTTCTCCTCGGCGGTGAGCCGCATGATGTTGTCGGCGTCGAAACGACCCGCCGGCCAAACGGACTTGACGCCGCTGGCCATGCCCGTGATGGCACTTGTGTGCAGCCCCGACACGTGGAACAGCGGGCTCGTCGCGAGCCCGGCTGGAGCCGGCGCAGGATCGGTCGGTGGGAATCGAAGCGCATTGATGGCCGCACCGACGTGGGACATCGACACGAACGCGCCGAAACAACGGTGAGAGGTGACGGCACCCTTCGGCCGCGCGGTGGTACCCGACGTGAACAGGATCGCCGCCGGGTCGTCCTCGGCGATCTCGACCTCGGGGAGTCCGGCGGAGGCGTCAGTGCCAAGCAGATCAGCGAAGTCGTCCTCGATCACGATGGTCGGCACATCCGGCGGCTCGGACATGCGTTCGAGACGGGGCCGATCGACCACGAGCAGCTTCGGGCTGGTGAGGGCCATGCCGTAGTCGACTTCCTCGGCGGTCCACCAGCCATTCATGGCAACGACGATCCCGCCCAACGAAACGACGGCCCAGAAGGCGTCGATCCACTCCATGCAGTTCGCGGCGAGAATCGCGACGCGGTCGCCGGGTCCGATGCCGTGGTCACGGGACAGCGCAAGGGCGACCGACGCAGCCCGATCCGCGACATCGGTGAAGGTGGCGCGGGGGCCACCGTCGAACACGTGACAGTCCGCGTTGCCGAATCGTTCCGCCGTAGAGCGAAGGAGATCGGGCAACGTGCGAGCCCGGTTCTTGAAGACGAGCATCGACTCGCCCAGCACCATCTCCTCGACCGTTTCGAAGTCGGCACCAGGCGCCGTCAGGATCGCGACCGCCTCATCCCAGCTCATTTGCGGTTCCAGCACGATGACCCCCTCGAGTCAGACGGACGGCGGACCATACGACAGCAAGGCGCCGCGTTCGCAATCCCGACGGAAGGGGTGCGCTGACGCCAACCCGACTATTATACATATTTTACGATACTTACACAGGGGGCGATTGATGGCGGCTGAGAACGACGTGCTGTTGGACGTGCGGTCGCTGCGGACGACGTTTTCGACGCCTCGTGGGCCGTTGGTGGCGGTGGATGATGTTTCGTTCTCGTTGCGGCGGGCGGAGACGATCGGGATCGTGGGTGAGTCGGGTTCGGGGAAGTCGGTGTTGGTTCGTTCGTTGATGGATTTGTTGCCGTCCTCGGCGGTGACCGGGTCCGGGCAGCAGATCGTGTTCGATGGCGTGGACCTCTCGGCGATCACTTCGTCGGAGCGCAAGCATTACTGGGGTGATCAGATCTCGATGGTGTTCCAGGATCCGATGACGTCGTTGAATCCGGTTCGCCGGATCGGGCGGGTGTTGGTCGAGAACATCCGACGTCATCTCGGGGGGAGTCGTGCGGATGCGACGGCGCGGGCGGTGGAGTTGTTGGGGCAGGTCGGGATTCCTGAGCCGACCAAGCGGCTTCGTCAGTATCCCCATGAGTTGTCGGGTGGGATGCGTCAGCGGGTGATGATTGCGATTGCGTTGAGTTGTGATCCGGCGTTGTTGATTGCGGATGAGCCGACGACTGCGTTGGATGTGACGGTTCAGAAGCAGATTCTCGATCTGCTGGAGTCGTTGCAGCAGAGTCATCACATGTCGGTGATTTTGATCACGCATGATCTCGGTGTCGTCGCCGGGCGGACGGATCGGATTTTGGTGATGTATGCGGGGCGGGTGGTGGAGTCGGCGCCGACTGGTGCGTTGTTCGCGGAGACCCGGCACCCGTACACGGTGGATCTGATGAGGTCGATCCCGAGGATCGAGGATCCGCCGGGCAAACGGTTGCAGGCGATTGGTGGACGGCCACCGGATCTGGCGGCGCCGCCGGCGGGGTGTCGGTATGCGCCGCGGTGTCGTCTTGCGCAGCCTGAGTGTCTCGAGACGGAACCGGCGCCGGTTGCGGTCGATGGAGATCATTGGCATCGGTGTCACTTCCCGATCGGTACCGAGGCGGGTGAAGAGGCGTTGGAGATCAATCGTCGTGCGGGGGTGACCGCTGCGGGGTTGCGTGTGGACGTGGAGGTTCCGGTCTGATGGCGGGTACGGGTACGGCGCATCTTCGCGATGGCGATGTCGTCCTCTCGGTCGAGGATCTGGTCGTGGAGTATCCGGCCGCCGGTGGCCAGAAGGTCCACGCGGTGTCGGGGGTCAGCTTCGACGTTCTTCGCGGTGAGACGCTCGGGCTCGTTGGTGAGTCGGGTTGTGGGAAGTCGACCACTGGTCGTGCGGTGGTGCAGTTGCAGCCGGCGACGAGTGGGTCGGTGAAGCTGGAGGGGCAGGAACTGACGACGTTGCATGGCGAGGAGATGCGTCGCCACCGGACCCGGCTCCAGATGATCTTCCAGGACGCGATCGCGGCGCTGAATCCGCGCCGCAAGGTGCGCGACATCGTTGCCGAGGCGATCGATATCTGGGGTGCCGATCCGGCCCGTTCCACCGAGGAGCGGATCGACAAGATCCTGCTCGACGTGGGTCTCGATCCCGATGTGGTGGGTGATCGCATGCCGGGCGAGTTCTCCGGTGGTCAGTGCCAGCGGATCAACATCGCCCGGGCGTTGATGCTCGACCCGGCGGTGCTGGTGTGTGATGAGCCGGTGTCGGCGCTCGATGTCTCGGTGCAGGCTCAGATCCTGAATCTGCTGCAGGACATGAAGGCCCGCTACGGGCTGACGATGCTGTTCATCTCGCATGATCTCGCGGTGGTCAAGAACGTGAGTGACCGGATCATCGTGATGTATCTGGGCAAAATCTGTGAGATCGCCGATTCCGAGGCGCTCTACGAGTCGCCGGCGCATCCGTACACGAGGGTGTTGCTCGACTCGATCCCGCAACCCGATCCGACCCGGCTGTTGCCGGACACTGCGATCGTCGGGGAGCCGCCGTCCCCGCTCGACCCGCCGTCGGGTTGTCGCTTCCGCACGCGTTGCGACCGAGCGAGCGATCTGTGCGCCCGTGAGGAGCCCGAGATCAGGGCGCTCGGCGGGGGCCGTTTCGTGGCGTGCCATCACCCGGCCGAGGTTCCGGTGGCGGTCGGCGGAGCGGGTTCGGTTACAGGCTGAGCTCGCTGGCTCCGAGGCTGTTGCGGGCGGACTCCCCGACCCGGTTGAACGCGAACACGGTGAGGAACATCGTGAGGCCGGGCACGAGAACGATGTGGGGGTGGTCTTCGAAGACGCCGCCGTCGCCTTCGGCGATCATGTTGCCCCAGGTCGGCTTGGGCTGCTGGATACCGAGACCGAGAAAGCTGATCGATGCTTCGGCGACGATCAACACTGCGACGATGATGAACGCGTAGGACAGCATCGGCAACGCGATGTTGGGCAGCAGCTCGCGCAGGATGATGCGTCGGTTCTTGGCCCCCATGCCCCGCGCGGCCTGGACGAATTCGAGCTCGGTGAACCGCATCGTGTTGGCCCGCGCGAGCCTGATGTTGGTCGGCACCGCGAGAATTGCGAGACCGATGACCGTGTTGCGCAGGTTCCGGTCGAGCACCGACGCCAACGCCACCAGCATGACCAGCGGCGGGAACGCCAACAACGCGTCGGTGATGATGCCGACGATCGTGTCGACACCGCGCCGGTAGAAACCGGCGATCAGGCCGACCATGCCACCGATGAACATGCCGACCGCGACCGCGCCGATCCCGACCACCAGCGACACCCGCGCCCCGTGCACAAGACGGCCCAGCATGTCGAGACCCTGCTGATTCGTCCCGAGCGGGTGCGAACTGAACAGGTCCGGGCGTTCATACGACGGCACCCGAAGCGTCGCCGACGCGTTCTGATGCTCACCCAACGGCAGAACACCAGCGAAAACGGCCACCAACACGACGAGAACGAGCCAGCCAACCGCCAAGACCAGGCCCGGCTCCACACTCGGGTAGCGCAGCCGGACAAACTGATCGAACCCCTGATACAACGCCGTCACCCCGACCACCGACACGATCGACCGGGGCCACGCCGACAATCCCGACATCAGATCGAGACCGACCCACACGACCACCAGACCGAGCACGAAGAGCCCGGCGCCGACCAGCTGGGTTCTGGACGCCGTTGCTTCGTCCTCACCGGTGGCTGCGTTGTCGGCCAGTGTCGGCTCGGGCATGGTGTCGGTCATGTCGCACGCCTCCGTAGACGGGGATCGAGTCGCGTGTAGCCGACATCGACCGCAGCATTGACCAGCACATAGATGAACGCCAGAACCAGGACCCCACCCTGCACCAGGGTGTAATTACGTTGCCCGGCACCACCCACGATCGCCCGGCCGAGGCCCGGCAGGCCGAAGATCGTCTCCACGATCACTGCGCTGCCGATCAGACGGCCGAGGCTCACACCCGCCAGCGTCACCAGCGAGAACGACGACGGCCGCAGAACCTCTTTGAACATGATCTCCCACTTCCCCATGCCGCGCGCCCGCGCCGCGAGGACATAGCTCTCCTGCAACGACGAGATCAGATCGCTCCGTAGGAGCCGCGTGAACACCGCGATCTCCACGATCGCCATCGACAACGCCGGAAGGAACGCATGATGCAGATTGTCGAGCGGGTCCGCACTGAGCCGAACCCACGTGACACGAGGAAAGAACGACCACGTCCGCACGAAGAAAAGAATCAACAAAAACGCCGCCAGAAAGCTCGGAATCGACACCGCACTGAACGTGACCACCCCGATCACCCGATCAAGCCGAGAACCGGGCCTCTGCGCCGACAACATCGCCGCCGGAATCGAGATCAACAACGCGATCGCCATCGCCATCGCCGCCAACTGCAAACTGACCGGCAACGCCGCCGTGATCACATCACTCACCGGCTGCACCGGCTGGGAAAGCGTCTTGCCGAAATCACCCGTCAGCACCGAACCCAACCAATCGACATAACGGGTGACCACCGGCCGATCCAACCCGAGCTCACCCCGGATCCGCACATACTCCTCAGGCGTCGACGTCTCCCCCAGAAAGTTCTGCGCCGGATCGCCCGGGATCAACTCGACCAACCCGAACGTGCCGATCGAAACGATCAGCAACACGACCACCAACCGCAAAAGCTGGGATGCGACCCGGCCCAGCGATACTCGTACCCGCCCCGCAGTCATGGCGCTCCGGTCGGAGGACCCCCACGAGGGGTCCTCCGACCGTTCGGCGTGAGCACCTCAGCGCACATCGCCCGACGCCCCGTCTCAGCCGACGAGGTACGCGTCGCTGAACACCACGCTGGCTGCAGAACCGCTGAGAAGACCCCGGACCGAATCGTCGGCAATGATCATCTCCTCGAGCGCCTCGTAGATCGGGCTGGGCACGGTCTCGTTCCAGACCTCCTGGATGTCCGCGATCGCTGCCTGTTCCGCTTCGAGCGAGTCCGCAGCCTTCAGATCGGCGATCGCCTGATCCATCTCGGCATTCGAGTAGCCGATGAAGTTCGAGGGATTGTCCGTCGTGAAATTCAGCTGCATGGCGTTGTAGGGAATCTCCTCTTCGATGTTGAAACCCCAGCACGCCAGGTCGAAGTCACCATCGATGAGCACCGCCTTGATCATCGAGTGGATGTCCCAGTCGTTCTTCACCTCGACGTCGAAGCCGACCGCTTCGAGCTGCGCCTCCATGGCGATTGGCCAGTCGGCACGACTCGGAGCGTTGTGGCAGTACAGACGGATGGAACCGTCCCACTCGCCCTCGGCCTTCACTTCCTCGACCAGCGCCGCAGCAGCGTCGGGATCGTAGGGCAAGCCTTCGGCTCCCGTCGACAAGATGCTGTCGGGGTGGACGACCGCGGATGTCGGGAGGCTCTCACCATCATTCACGCGATCGTCGAACAGCACCGGATCGATCGCCAACTGGAGCGCTCGGCGGAGCCGAACGTCCGACGTCGGCGTGTCCGAACCTCTCGCACCGTTGTTCGCAACGACGATGCCACCTGCGTTCTTGAGGTAGCGGAAGACGTCGACACCGGCATCGATCGCGTCGGCGTTCGCGGCCGGCTCCCGAAGGAACCCGGCCTGGATCTCACCGGACTGGAAAGCCTCCCAGGTTCCCTGCCCCCCGGGCACCCAGATGAAACGAAGCGTTTCGATGCACACCGGGCCACCCCAGTAATCGGCCCGGGCCTCGAGAACGAGTTCCTCGTTCGGCACGAAACGAGCGACGGTGTACGGACCCGCACCACCGCCGGCCGGATCGAGCTGGAATGCCTCGGCGCCGACATCGGCAACGACGGCTTCATTCGTGATCATTCCGGGCGGGCGGCTCAGCAGGTACGGGAACTTCGGCCAGGACTCCGCGAGCTCGAACGAGAGGGTGAGATCGTCGACGATCTCGATGGCCACCACGTTGCCGGCGACGAGACCGCGAAGCCGAGAGGTGCTGTCTTCGGCGGTGTGTCGCTCGATACTCGCCTTCACCGCGGTGGCGTCGAGAGCATCGCCGTTCGAGAAGGAGATACCTGGACGGAGCACAACCGTCCACTCGGAGTAGTCGTCGTTGGGTTCGACCGACTCGGCCATGTGGGGCACGAAGTCGTTCAACGCCTGGTCGTAGCGCACGAGCGTGTCGAACACCGCCACGCTCTCGATCTCGCCCGACGTGCCGCCGCCCGTGATCTGGACCGGATCGAGACCCGCCGTCGGGGCGAAAGTTCCGAAGGTCAAATCACCGCCGACGTTCTCTGCCGTGCACTCGGTCGCGTCACCGGCGTCGCCGGAGTCCCCACTGTCTTCAGCGTCGCCGGAGCCACCGCTGTCACCACTGTCACCGCCGATGTCGTCGGCGGTGCCCGAGTCGTCGTCACCACACGATGCGGCAATCAGCATCAGCGCCAACAACAGGCACACCCAGTATCGGACGTTCCTCATCAACTTCCCCTCACGAGATGATCTACGGCCCGTACCAGTGCGGTGGGCGTATGATTCGTATCATACTGATGATATGCCTGTCGACTGGAGCGCAACTCATGCCCTCGAGCATGACTCCGATGATGATCCCCTCATCGCATCGACCGAGTCCGTCGCAGCGTCCCTTGCCACATCTCGCCGTGTCTCCGACATGGCTTCGGACCCGTCGGGCGCACCGGCAGGGACCGGGTCGGGTCTCGCTTGGCACCCTTGCCGCCTGGCCCTTGCAGCAACCGCTACCACCCGGAACCGGAGAATGCGCCTCGGCGCGTCGGCGCCGAGCAACGATCGGGCCGTCAGGACGCGACGTGCATATGGTACGAATGATGGCGGGATCCGCACATCGCCGATTGTCGGCCCTAGCACCGCTTGAGGAACCAACGAGATGAATTCCGAACCGTCGACGGCGGCCGAACAACGCAGCGTACGACCGATGAAGACCTCTGAGCTGGTCGCCGACGCCATCCGCGAGGACATCCTCGACCGCTCGTTGCGCGACCACCTCCCGAAGGAGGACGAGCTGCGGGCCCGCTTCGGGGTCGGAAAGGCTTCGATCCGCGAGGCCCTCGCGATTCTGGAGGCGGAGGGCCTCATCACCGTGCGTCGCGGCAATGTCGGCGGATCGGACATCCACCTCCCGACCAGTGCGTCGGCGGCCTACACCTTGGGCCTCGTCCTCACCGCCGACAGTGTCACCCTCGGCGAGGTGGGCGATGCGATCCGAGTCCTCGAACCCGAGTGTGCAGTGTTCTGCGCCCTGCGCGAAGACCGAGCGGAAGCCGTCGTTCCCCTGCTCACGAGATTGAACGATGGCATGGAGGAACAGCTCGACGACGCGATCTCGGCGGTTGCGCTGTCACGCGAGTTCCACGAGGCGCTCGTGGCCAACTGTGGCAACGGCGCGTTGAGCCTCGTCACCGGAGCTCTCGAGCGCCTGTGGTCTGCACACGAGCATCGCTGGGTGTCCGAGGTCGTCCACGCGGGCAACCATCCGACTATGGCCGAGCGCCGAGACGCCCTCTCGTTCCATCGCTCGATCGCCGATCACATCGAGCGGGGCGATCCCGGAGTCAGGGAAGTGCTGGCCACACACTTGTCCGAGTCTCAGCCCAAGAGTGCCGCCGATCGCGGCAACCTCAGGATCGACATCGCTCCCTTGCGGGCCAGAATCAACTCGCCATCGGGTTCGATGACACTCTGATCGCGACCTCTGCGGCGTCCAGCCGCGGCCGCCGCACGCAGCTCAGGCGCCGCTGGACAGCCCAAAAGCTCGGTCACGGGGCGGCCGCGCTGGCCGGTGGGCCGCTGCGCCATTCGACTTCGAGATCGGCGAGGGAGAGAAGGTCGGCACCCGTCTCCCCCGCCTGCGCACCGATCGCCGATGGGAGTTCGCCGAACGCGACACAGCCGAGCTCGGCCGATCTGACCGTCGCCGCCGGCAGATCCACCACAGCGGCGAACTCGTGCAGCGTCAGGCAGGTGTGTCCCCGAGCCGCGAGCGCGACCGCACCGGCAACCGGATGCGGCGCACGGTCGGCTCTGAGCCGCCGGGCCATGCGTTCGATGACGACGGTCGGATCGATGCCGCTCATGCGGCGAACCATCCATGATCGCGGAGCTCGGCGAAGTCGGGATCGGTTTCGACGAGGGACCACACCTTCTTGCCGTGGCGCCGACACAGCTGGCGCACGTTGTCGGGCTTCAGCCCGAACCTCGCGCCCACCGTATGAGCCGGCGACGGATCGCCCATACCCTGCTGGATCCGGTACTCCCAGTACACGAGTTGATCGCGTTCGGAACCGACCGAGCGGATCGCCCGGTCGAGCACCCCGACCCGTGGATGTCGCCCGATCAGCACCGCCAGATCGTCGACGGCGGAGTCGAACACCACGTCGCCGTGGGATTCCACTTCGCCGTCGCGATCGTCGTCGGTGCCGAGCTCCACGACCCGATGACCGATCGAGCGAGCCACGTCGGCCCGGATCGCCTTGAACGCCCAGTTCCACGGCGCCGCGCCGCCGGGCTTCCACCCACCGGCCCGACGGAAGATCACGTCGCACGCGTCGAGCGTGAGCCCATCGAGCTCATCGGCATTGCGCACGACGTCGTGGCGACCCATCCCCTCGAGGATGGAGCGCACCACCCAGCGCACCTTGAGACCGAACTCGTCGACGAAGGCGAACAGGAACGCAGCATCGCCCGCGGCCATGCCCGCCATCACCTGATTCAGGGGGTCGTCGGATTCGTTCATCGCCTGTTCAACCATTGCATCTCCTCAGTCGGGGAAGTCCGTGACATCCCCCGATGTCACGATCCCCATGATGCAGAGGGGGTGTGACACTCCCGGATGTCACAGCAACGAGCGACAATTCCCACATGGCGGAACGACACGAGACCTGGCGGCAGCGACGACGACGGGCGGTGGTCATCGCAGGACTCGCACTTGCCAGCTGGGCCGCGGTCGTCGCCGCGGTCCGACTTGCCCTGCGACTCACGGGCAGCTGAGCCCACTCGATCGATGTCCGACGACCGCAGTTCGGGTCCCTACGACAACCGCACCGAACTCCAGCGCGCCATCGCACAGCTGCGGGAGCCTCGCCCGAGGCGCCGGACACGGCCGCGGGACCCCATGCGCGGACTGTCGATCACCACTCTGCGGGCCGGGGAACGCAATGCGATTCCGGTTCCGGACAGCGACGAGCTCTTCGCCGAGGACATCGACGTCCTCCGACGAGGTGGCGCCCGCTTCGTTCCCCGCAGCGCCTGGCAGCAGCGCGGCGCCACTGGTCTGGTCCTCCTGTCCCGGCCGTCGAGACCATCGGTCATCTTTCTCACCAGGGGTCGACTGCCGGTACGCGCCGATCTGCCCCATCCGGGCGCCCACCGGCTGGCGGAGCGGGTTCGCATCGCCCTGGGCGACAGGCCGGGCCGCACCACCGGCCCGCTGATCGACGACCCACGCTGGCGCGGGATCGGCGTCGCCCGCGAGGACGACTCCGTACGACTTCGTCTCCACACCGACGCGTTCGACCGCACCGTCGTGCTCGATCCCGACGCCGCCCGTCTCCTCGCCGATCTCCTCGGCGACCTCTGATCGACCTCGACACGGGCGGTCCGAGGATCAGTCGGGAGTCTCGGGACGTTCCTCCCAGTCGACCCACTCGACCCCGCTCGCGTCGACATAGTCCTGCACGGCGCGGCCGAGGGTGGAGTGGAAACCACCGGCCCCGATCCGTTCGTACAGGCCGTAGCGGTGCAGACGGTCCTTGACCGGGCCTTTGAGGCCGGCGAACACCAGCGTGATGTTGGCCTCGTCGAGCTCGTCGAGCAGACGCGACAGGACCTCGGCACCGGTGGTGTCGATGTCGGACATCGGCTCGGCCGCCACCACTACCCGACGCACCGGATCAGCGGCAGCGTCGATCCCCAGCCACACCCGACGGGCGAAGTGATCGGCGTTGGCGAAGAAGAGGGGTGCGTCGAAACGGAAGAGCAGCAGCCCCGGGACCTGGCGAGCGTCGGGGTGACGCCCCAGGTCGTGGTAGCCCTTGCGACCCTCCACCCGGCCGAGCACGGCGTCGTGTGGACGCCACACGCGTCGGATGAAGACGCCCAGCGACAGCATCGTGGCGACGACGATCCCTTCGAGCACACCGATGACGACCACACCGACCGTCGCGGTCAGCGACAGGAGGAACTCGCTGCGGCGGGCCGAGAGCAACCATCGCCAGGCTGCGAGGTCGAAGAGCCGCACGCCCGCGGCGATGACGATCGCAGCCAGCGCGGCCGACGGCACGTCGTGCACGAGGCCGCTCCCGAGCGCGACGAGCGCGAACACGAGCACCGCGCCGATGACACCCACCAGCTGCGACTGCCCGCCGGCCACCTCGGCGACCGTCGTCCGGGTGGTGCTGGCGCTGACCGGGAAGCCCTGGAACACCCCGACCGACAGGTTGGCGATCCCCAACGCCGCGATCTCCCGGTTGGGATCGACCGGTTGCCCGTGGCGGGACGCGAAACCTCGCGACAATGCGGAGGTGTCGCTCAGCGTCAGCAAGGCGATGCCGACGGCCGAACCGAGCAGGGGCGCCACGTCGCCGGCCTCGATCCCGGGCCAATCGGGTCGCGGGAACCCCGACGGCACCTCGCCGATGATGGCGATGTCGAGATCGAACACCGCCACCGCGAACGTCGCCCCGGCCACGGCGACCAGCACCCCCGGCGCGCGCGGCGAGCGCACGTACAACGCCGCGATCACCGCGAGGCTGGCGAGCCCGACCACGAGAGTGGTGGTGTCGGTCGCCCCGTCGGCCACGCCCTCGACCACGTCGATCGCAGTCTCGAGGGTCGTGTCGCCGTCGGTGGCGAAACCGAGCAGCTTCGGGAGTTGGCTGACGACCATCACGATCGCCAGCCCGTTGAGGTAACCGACCCGCACCGGCCGTGACAGCAACTCGGCCAGAGTGCCCAGCCGAGCCAGACCCGCGGCAAGGCACACCGCGCCGGTGAGCAGGGCCAGCATTCCGGCGGCGGCGACCGCCTGGCCCGGGTCGCCGTCGGCCCCCACGAGCACGATCGCTGCGGCGATGAGCGGGGCGAGCGCCGAGTCGGGCCCCAGCATCAGCAGCCGCGACGGCCCGAACAGGGCGTAGGCGATCAGCGCCAACACCGTCGTGTAGAGACCCGTCACCGCGGGGACACCGGCCAGTTCGGCGTAGGCCATCCCGTGCGGGATCAGCAGCGATGTGACCGCGAGGCCGGCGACGAGATCGGCCCGCAGGCCGCCTGGCGTGGGCGTACGCAGACGCGCCAGACCCGGGATCCACCGAGCCATCGGTCCCGGATCAGGCACTGGTCACTCCGACGGATGCGTCGACGGGTCGTCGACCGTCGTGTCGCCCGGCTCCTCGAGACGGCGGACGACCTCCGCGACACTGCTCATCAACCCCCCGAGGACGCTCGCTCCCGCGGAGTCTCGCGGGCCGACACCGGTCGTCGGGACCTGGAGTCCCCGGAGTTGCTCCTGCGCCCCGGTCAACGCCTCTCGCATCGAACGACCGTTCTCGTCGCGCCGATCGAGCACCGGTCGGCCATCCTCGTCGGTCATGTGTTCGAGTTGACCGAACCGTTCGGCGACCTGGGCGGCGAACGCTCCGGCCGCGGCCGTGGCCCGCCCGGTCATGTCTTCGACGAGTTCGTGGACGACGGCGGGTTCGCCGCCGGTGAGCGGGGCCCGCCGCTGCTCGATGGACGCGACATAGCCCAGCCGTGGGGTCACCTTCGCCTTCACCGTCGCCCCCTGCTGCACTGCGTCGAACACCGAACGCCGGCACCGGTACGCGACGATGCGTTCGTCGGTTCCGTCGTCGATGGCCAGCATGTACCGCCGCCGGCGTCGTTGATCTCGCGAGATGCCCCCGGAGTCGCGTCCGGACCAGATCGCCCACTGGACGACCTTGGGCAGGCGATGGCCGGTCCGGTACTCGCGGCGTCGGACCAGTACACCCTCGATCTCGCGGCGGGGGAAGAGGTCGAGCACACCCAACACCGCCTTCGCGGCGGTCCACACGATGACGACAGCGGCGATGGCCGCAGCGACGGTGCCCGCGACGGGAAGCCATGTCTGCGCGCCGTCGGGCAAGTCGCCGAGGTCGAAGTCCTCCCTGGCCAGCGACAGACCCACCCACACCACCACACCGAGCAGCGCCGTCTGCACGGCGCCACCGATGGCAACCCACCATGGCGGTTCGCCCCAGCCGGGGCGCAGCGACACGTAGCGGATCTTGACCCGTCGCCATCGACCGGTGGCGAGGCTCCATGCATGACGGTCGTGTTCGGTCTCGAACGGGAGCTGGCGTTGCACGACCGGAGCCAGACCCATCGCCGTCGCGTAGGCGAGCTGTCGCTCCCAGATCGCCACCGAGGCGGCGCCGGCCTCGTCGAACGAGCCCGTCTGGGCCAGGTACTCGCGCACGCCGAGCCAGCGCGAGGCTGCCTCCATCCCGGCGGCCGTTTCGGCCTGCGCGTCGGACCTGGTGATCCGGCGGGCGATGGCCGCAATCGCGATCGCAGCTGCGAATCCGACGGTGGCGAGCACCGAGCCGGGCTCCCCCCAGCCGCCGGCCGCCTCCACCCGCTCGGCCGTGGCCACCGTGAGGTACAGCAGAGCGAACGCCACGACGATCGGCACCCACAGGATGGCGAGATGGACGAAGTCCCACCGCCGACGGCACAGGCCGAGATCGCGACCGTGACGAGTGACCTCGCGGACGAATCCCCTCCACCATCGTTTCGACACACCCTCGGGGCCGACGGTGAGCGCGGCGGCAGGGGCGACGCCGTCCACGGCATGTTGCTCGACGTGACGCATGACCCGCGCCTCGTAGCGAGCCAGTTCACCCTTGCCCTCGCGTCGACGGAGGCGCACGATCACATTGCCGCCGGCCACTTCCTCGATGTCGAACCATCGCCGGGCGGCGAGGTCGACCACGGTGGCGGGCACCGCATCGTCCTCCACCTCGAACCCACCGGTCAGGAGATCCACGATCGCCGGCGGCTCCGCGCCGACATCCATCGTGACGGATCCGACCTCCGGGCGCGGCGGCCGGGTGGTCGCCCACAGCACGACGAGCACCGCGCCGGCACCTACGACCGCGGCCAGGGCCAGCGTGAGCAGGAACGGATTCGGGTCGATCGACTGTGCTGCGGCGAAGATCACATGCACCGGTCTACTCCCCTGATGTCACCCGCCGCAGGTGGCCACGAGGGTGAACGGATCGAACGTACGGTCATCGCCGGTGACGGGGTCCCGCCGATCGTCGGGGGAGCCCGAGCGACGAGACGGAAGTCGCTCGCCTCTCCGAACCGTAGACCAGACGGCCACCGACGGCGCTCGAGTCGAGCGAACCCCACGAAGTCTTGCGACACTGACCACATGCCGAACGAGCACGACCATGAGCAGCACGCTCACGAGCACCACGATCACCATCACGGTCACGAGAACGACCAGGGGATCAAGGGTGCGCTGCGCTACCTCCGTTGGTTGCCGACGATGTGGCGGTCGTCGCTCAACGACGCCGTGGTCGACAGCATCGATCCGCAGCCGGGCGAGCGGGTCCTCGACATCGGTGCGGGCATGGGCGCCGGAACCATGCGGGCCGCCGGCACCGGCGTGCATGTGGTTGCCGTCGAACCGACACCGTTCATGCGGCGGGTGCTCACGATCCGCCGTATGGGAAGCCGCCGCCGCAACGTCGAGGTCGTCGACGGAACCGCCGAGCGTCTCCCCGTCGGCGATCACACCATCGACGCGATCTGGGCGGTGAACACGATGCATCACTGGAACGACGTCGAACGCGGTGTGGCCGAGATCGCCCGTGTGCTCCAGCCGGGGGGCCGGGTGCTGCTGGTCGACGAACTGTTCACCGATCCGTCGCACCCCGACTACGAACGCTTCGGGCGCGAGCACGGTCCCGAACACCACGGCTTCACCATGGTCGACGCCGACGAGATGGGCGTGCTGCTCCGCGCGGCCGGCCTGACCGACGTCGAGGCGTCACGTCAGTCCCTCGCCGGCCGGCCGGTCATCCGGGTGACGGCGGCCGGCGCGAAACCCACGCGTACCTGACCGCCGCCGGTCGACCCGTCAGCGCGAACTGCTCGTCGGGGCGTAGCCGGCTTCGACGAGCGCCGCCTCGATGGCGGCCGCGTCACCACCCGTCACCGCGACCGTCTTCGCATCGACGTCGACATCCACGGATTCCACGCCGTCGACCGGCGCGACTCCGTTCTCGATGCGCCGCTTGCAGTGATCGCAGCTGATGCCGGGAACCAGGTAGGTGACGGTGGTGGGCATGGTCGTGAGTCTCCCTTGATCGGTTCGGCCGGTACGACCACGACCCTACGAGCCGATCGCAACGACGCGCTTGACGGCGGCCCGGGCGAACACTTGTATGGGTCGAGCCGGTTGCGGGGCCGGCATTCCCCATGCCTGTGATCACCTCTTCTCTTTCGGCGACCCCTTCGAGCGGTCGGCTCGACATCACCATCCTCGACCGGACGGTGGCGCGGATCGACCATCACGACGGCGTCGTGCACGTGTGGATCTCCATGCTCGGCGGCGACCGCTGCATCGATGTCAGCACCCAGCCCGGAACCCTTCCCACCATGTTGCGCCGTGAGGCGCGGGCTCGGCGCGAGGACCCGAATCGGTGGTGCGCCGGTGTGGCCGGCGCCGCGTACGACGAGGCCGACCGGTGGGGATTCGGCGACCTCCCCGACCGCGACCGCGGCGATCTCGATGCGTTGCTCGCGTCGTTGTCGTTCCCCCTTGCCCTGTTGGCCCGGCGGGGCGGCGCCGGGCCCCTTCCGCACGTTCCCCGCTGGGCGGCTGCGATCCTGCGGGCGAAGTCGGCCGGTGCCGCGGCCCGGGTCGCCTTCGGCCCTACGGCAACGCGCGGTGTCGCTCGCGCCCTCCCTCGGGGAATGATGCCCGGCGACGGCGCACCCGCCGGGGCCGCGCCCGACCTGCGGCCCCTCGGACTCGCCATCTCGCTGGCCGACCACCTCCCGCCGGAGCGGCTGGCCACGGTCCTCGCCGGCGGGGGCCGATGGCTGCCACCACAGCACTGGCCGAGCGACGACGACATCGCGCAGCTGCGCCGACTGTGGCGCACGGTCGGCGAGACCACTGCCACGGAGCTCGCCGTCGATGCGCTCCGTGTGGAGCATGGCGGCGCCCGGCTGCGACGGGCGTTGACGGTGGTCGAGCCGTTCGCGGTCGTCGCGGAGCTGACCCTGGCCCGCAACGTCGCCGATCTCGAACGCCAGGCCGCACGGGCCGTGCCGCTCCAGCGGCGCGAACCAGCCGTCCCCAGGGTCGAGCGGACGCCGTGTGCCCAGCCGGTCGACCCCGCACCCGCGGCGGAGCCGGATCCCCTCCCGGCCGTGCCCCGCATCGCCCCGAACGACGGCCCCGCCGGCGCCGGCGTGTTCGACTATCCGCCGAGTGTCGGGATCGCCCACGGCTATCGACTCGGCGAGCACCGACTGGTACTGCCCCGCGACCCGGCGGAGCTGGCGCGGTGGGGTCGGCGGCTCTCGAACTGCCTCGCGGACTATGCCGGTCCGGTGCGCAGCGGCCGGTCGGTGGTCGTCGGCCTCGAGGAGCGCGGCACACTCGTCGCCGCCCTCGAGCTCCGCGCCGGCACCGTCCGTCAGTTCGTGGGGATCGCCAACAGCCGACCGACCCGGGCCCGTCGAGACGTCGCCGAACGGATGCTCCACGATCTCGCCCTCGGCGGCCGCTGACCGAGCCCGCACCGACCGACGCCGACATCGCTAGGGTCGATGGGAGCCGCTGGGCAGGGGCCCGAACCCGGCAAGGGGGCACGCCACGTGCACACGACGAAACTGATGACGGTTGCGGCCGAGCACCCGACAGTGGTTGCGGCCCTCGAAGTCGACTCGGCGTGGGGGCGAGGCGCACTGACGGTCGCGATCGCCGCGGTGGCGCTCCTGGTGACGTGGAGCCTCGGCCGCGGCGTGGGTCGGGCGTTCGACGACCCTCAGCAGAGCTACAACGCCCGGCGGCTGATCCGCGCCGGCGGCTGGCTCGCGCTCCTGGTCGCGCTGATCCTGATCTGGCGCCCACTCGACGGCAACCTCGCGCCGGCACTGGGACTGGCCACGGCCGGTGTCGCGTTCGCCATGCAGGAAGTGATCGGCGCGATCGCGGGCTGGTTCAACATCACCTTCGGCTCGATCTTCAGGGTCGGTGACCGGGTCCAGATGGCCGGTGTGCACGGCGACGTGATCGACATCTCGTTGCTGAAGACGCGATTGATGGAGATCGGGTCGGCCGGCGGGTCCACCTGGGTGCAGGGCAACCAATACACGGGCCGGGTCGTGACCGTGTCGAACAAGTCGTCGTTCACGGAACCCGTCTACAACTACAGCAGCTACTTCGAGTTCATCTGGGAGGAACTCGAAGTAGCCATCCCGCACCACGGCGACTGGCACGGCGCCTCGGAGATCCTCGAACGCGAAGCCCGCCGCCAGTCCGCCTCCGAAGGGGCGCGGCAGGCCATGAGTGACGTACGTCGGCGTTTCCCGGTGCCCGCGGCCGAAGTGGAGCCGAAGGTCTTCGCGTCCGCCGACACCGACTACATGCGCCTCGCGGTCCGATTCGTCGTCCCGATTCGAAACGCCCGGACGGTGAAAGACGACGTGACGCGCCGGATCCATACGAGCCTCGAGCGGGCCGGCATCGAGATCGTCTCGACCTCTGTGGTCCAGAACGCGGCCGACGACTGGAAGCCCGTCGTCCCAGCCACACCCCCGGACGAGCCCGGCAGCGAGGGCTAGCCGAGGCAAGCTCTCGCTCATGCACGGACACGTCCACCCCGATTTCGCCCCGGTTGCCGAGAAGCTGCGTCGCGCGCTGGGCGGTGGCCGGTTCCGGAACGGCCGCGGTGGCGCGGCGGTGGCGGTGTACCACCGCGGCGAGCTGGTCGTTGACGCGTGGGGCGGCGTCAAGGACGCAGCCGGCAACCCGTGGGAGCGCGACACCATGGCGACGAGCTTCTCCACGACGAAGGGAGTGGTCGCGACGGTCGTGCACCGGCTCGTCGATCGCGGCGAACTTGACTACGACGATCCGGTGGCTCGCTACTGGCCCGAGTTCGCGGCGGCGGGCAAGGACCGCATCACGATCCGTCACCTCCTCACCCACCAGGCCGGCATGCACGACGTGCGGAGGTTGGTGAGTACACCAGAGACGCTCCTCGACTGGGACGACATGACCGCGCGTCTCGCCGCGGCCGCACCGCGTTGGGAGCCGGGCGTTCGACCCGGCTACCACGCCGTCACCTACGGGTGGCTCGTCGGCGAGGTGATCCGTCGCGTCACCGGGCTCACGGTCGACGAGGCCGTCCAACGCGAAATCGCGGAGCCTCTCGGTCTCGACGGGCTCCGTATCGGTCTCCCCGAGTCCGAGCGGGCGCGGGCGGCGGACCTGCTGATGTCGCGCAAATCCGTCGACCGGTTGGAGCGGCTGGGCCGCCGGCTGGAGACGCGCGACCGCTACCGCCCGTTCGTCGAAGCGCTCCTGGTCGACGGCTTCCTCGATCTCACCCTGACCGACCGGATCCACGACGGCGAGATCCCGGCCGCCAATGGTGTGTTCACCGCCCGGTCCCTGGCCCGCATGTACGCCGCCCTCGCCACTCCCGATGCGTTCGACCAGCCGCGTCTGCTGTCGCCCGAGACCACCGCGCGGGCCACCGAGATCCAGACGAGCGCGCGCGACTCGGTGATCGGGTTCAACATGCGCTGGCGCCTCGGCTACCACATGGCGGCCACGACGGCCGGGGTGTTGCCGCACGGGTTCGGGCACTTCGGATTCGGTGGTTCGGGAGGCTGGGGCGACCCCGATTCAGGCCTGGCGGTCGCCTTCGTGTGCAACGCGGTGGCGGGCACGCCGTTCGGCGATCTCCGCTTCCTCCGCCTCGGCGGCGCCGCGGTCCGCTCGGAGCGACGCCGGTAGGACTTCGGGCCGTCCGCTAGCGTCGGCTCGCATGGACACCGGATCCGTGCAGGGGATTCTGGACGAGGCGAGCCGGCAGACCGGCCTCGACGACTTCGGTGACGACTGGTTTCTCGCGCCCCTCGCGGCGTGGGTGAACGATCTCGCACAGGACAATCTGACCGACTTCGGACGACGGTTCCTCCGCAGTCTCGCAGTGCGAGACGTGGCCCGGCGGCTTCGGGTGATCGCGACGCTGGACGCCCATCCCGAGATCGCCGAGGTCGCTCTCCCACCGATTCTCTACATCACCGGACTCGAACGGAGCGGCACGACACTCCTCCACAATCTGCTCGCCACCCATCGACACGGACGCTCCTTGCTGCGGTGGGAGTTGATGGAACCGCTGCCACCGCCGCAGACCGCGACCTTCGACACCGACCCACGGATCGAGATGGTGCAGCAGTCCGTCGACAAGCTCCGGGGATCACTGCTCGAACGCATGCACTGGGTCAACGCCGACGAACCCGAAGAGTGCGTGTGGGGATTCATCGATGGTGTCTCGATGCTGGGGGGCGCTGCTGGCCTGTGCATGCCGGCATGGGCCGACTTCCTGGCGCTCGAAGATCAGCGCCGTTCCTACGAGAACTACCGACGCGTGGTCCAGCTCCTGTTGTGGAAGCACCCGGTGGAGCCCGGCGGATTTCTGGTGCTGAAGGCACCCCAGATCGGGCGACACATCGACTCCTTCGCAACGGTGTTCCCCGAAGCACGCTTCGTCATCACCGACCGTGACCCGTTCCGATGCATCGTGTCGATGGCGGCGATGGGCGAATCCATCGTCGACCCGTTCTGCGTGAACAATCCGATGACCGATGACGGTGTACGAGGTCGAGTGATCCAAGCGGGCGTGGAGCCGAAACTCGCTGCGCTGCACGCCTTCACCGACACGTCGAAGGAGGGACCGACCCATGTGGCGTATCCGGCGCTGGTCTCGGACCCGAGCGCGGTCGTATCGGACGTCTTCGGCGCCGCAGACATCGCGTTCGACGATGACGACGCAGCCGGCATCGACGCCTTCCTGGATGCGCAACGGGCCGGACGGCGGTCGTCGCCGCCTGCCGAGTTGGCAACGATGGGCTACGAGCACGACCAGGTGCTCGCCAGTGCGCCGATTCGCTCCTACTGCGACCGCTTCGCTATCGAACCGGAACGCACCCGACTCACCGGCGCCTGACCATCAGCGGATCAGCGGATCCCTCGGCAGACCGAGGATGCGTTCGCCGATCTGGTTGCGCTTGATCTCCGACGTCCCGCCGGCGATCGACATGCCCCGGTGGATCAGCACCATCATGTTGCTCGCGAAGCCGGCGCCATCGAGGTAGACAGCATCGGGTCCGGCGAGCTCGGTGCCGATGGCGGCCGCCTCGTGACCGATCTCCGACAGGACCAGCTTGGTCATCGCGCCCTCGGGGCCCGGCTCGCCGCCGGCCACGGCCCGATGGGCCGAGCGCAGGTTGAGCAGGCCGATCGCCTGGTTGTCGGCCAGGTGGCGACCGATTCGGGCCGCACCGCCGGCGAGCCGTTCGGGGTGGGCGTCGAAGGACCCCACCATCAGCTGGGCCGACAGCGACGCGCCCCCGCCGGTCCCACTGCCGATGCTCACGCTCTCGTTGCCGAGGGTCGCGCGGGCGACCGTCCACCCGCCGTCGACGGGCCCGACCACGTCGTCGTCGGGCACGAACACGTCGTTGAAGAAGACCTCGTTGAACTCGGAGTTGCCCGTGGTCATCTTCAGCGGCCGCACCTCCACGCCCTCGGCGTGCATATCGATGGCCATCATCGTGATGCCCTCGTGCTTGGGCAGGTCGGGGTTCGTGCGGATCGTCGCGAACCCCATCCCGGCCACGTGGGCACCGGAGGTCCACACCTTCTGGCCGTTGACCAGCCAGCCGCCGTCGACCCGGGTGGCTTTGGTCTTCACACCGGCGGCGTCGGACCCGGCGTCGGGCTCGGAGAAGAGCTGGCACCAGACCACCTCCTGGCGCAGGGCGGGGAGCACCCAGCGTTCGAGCTGGTCCTCGGTGCCGTGCTGGATGATGGTGAGGATATTCCACGCGGTGATGCCGAGCGACGGGCGCTCGACCCCGGCCGCCGTGAACTCCTCTTCGATCACCAGCTGCTCGACGGCCCCGGCGGCACGACCGTAGGGCTCGGGCCAGTGGGGCAGGAGATAGCCGGACTCGACGAGCCGGTCGCGTCGCTCGTCGTCGCCCAAACCCTCGAGCTCGCCGATGAAGGAGCGGACGTCGGCCCGCATCTGCTCGGCTTCGGGTGGGAGCTCGATCGCCTTGGCGCGGGCGACGCCCCGACGGGTGAGGTCGGTCACGTCCTCCGCGGCACCGGCCGCATCGAGGTAGTGGAGCAGCGTGGTGGCCCGGCGCATGTAGAGGTGCGCGTCGTGCTCCCAGGTGATGGCGATGCCGCCGTGGACCTGGGTGTTGAGGTTGGCGCAGAGATCGGCGGCCGGTGCGGCCAGCGTGGCCGCCACCGCCGCGGCGAAGGCGAACTGGTCGCCACCGGTCGACGCGGCCCGCGCCGCGTCCCACACCGCTGCGGTCGCCATCTCTGTTGCCACCGACATGTTGGCGCAGTGGTGCTTGACGGCCTGGAACATCGCAATCGGGCGGCCGAACTGTTCTCGTTCACGGGCGTAGTCGGCGGCGAGCAGGGTGCATTCCCGGGCCACCCCGACCGCTTCGGCCGACAGCACGAGCCGCGCGATGTCGACCAGGTGAGCGGCGGAGCCGGGAACGACGGTCGCGTCGGCGCCGTCGAGCGTCACCCGGGCCGAGCGCCGGCTGGGGTCGAGGGCCGGAGGCACGGTGACGGTCACGCCGGCGCCGTTCTCCACGACCACCAGGTCGTCTCCCGCCGCCAGCACGAACACGTCGGCGAGGGCACCACCCAGGACGGCGTCGCAGGTTCCCGAGACGGTGCCGCCGTCGACCCGCACGCCCGTCCGCAGACCGATGCCGGCGGTGACCGATCCGTCGGCCAGGCCGGAGACGAACCGGCGGGCGTTCTCGTCGCCGGACGCGAGCAGCACGGCGCTGGCGATGACGCTGGGCACGAACGGACCGGGCGTCAGCGCCCGACCCATCTCCTCGACGACGACCACGAGCTCCTCGAGGCCGTAGCCCGAGCCGCCCAGATCCTCTGGCACGTGGAGGCCGAGCCATCCCAGCCCGACGATCTCGCTCCACAGATCGGGCAGCGTCTCCTCCGCGGCGTCGAGAAGCGCCCGGTTGGCGCCGCGGGAGTCGCGGGCGATGAGCAGGTCGGCGGCGGTCTCGCCGAGGGTGAGGTGATCGTCGGAGATGGCGATGGGCATGGAGGTCTCCCCTGGCTCGGGTGCCGGTTGCGGCGCGCCGCGACGCTAGAGGATCGGCGCCCTCATGCCCAGATCGATCGACACGACCGGCCCGGACGTGCCGCTGGCAGGCGTGCGGGTCGGCAGGGTACGGTCCGGTCTCGGTCGAGAGCCTTGGGGGAGGTCGATCGGTGCTGCTGCACGACGTCTTCGAGTTCCATGCCCGGTCCCGACCCGAGATCGTGTTCGCCGTCGACGGTGACCGCACGCTGACGTACGGCGCCGCGCTCGACATGGCGCGGCGGGCGGCCGGCGCCCTCGTGCGGTCGGGCGTGGGCCCGGGCGACCGTTTCGCCTTCGCCGGGCCCAACTCGGTCGAGCACGCGATCGTCTACTACGCGGCCTCGATGGTCGGGGCGGTGCCCGTGCCGCTCAACCCCCGACTGGCCCCGGCGGAGATCGCGTTCGTTCTGGCCGACAGCGGCGCGCGGGCACTGATCGCCGATACCGAGGTGGCGGCGACCGTCGAGGACTCCGTCGACCTGCCCATCCACGTGGCGGTCGGTGTACCTCCCGAAGGATGGGTGGCGTGGGACGAGTGGATCGACGGCGAGCCGCTCCCCGTGGGGCACCCGCGCCCGAACCCCGATGCCACGCTCTACCAGATGTACACGAGCGGCACGACCGGCTCCCCCAAGGGTGTGATCCTGTCGCATCGCTCGGTGCTGGCGAACTGTGCCCAGGTCACCGCGGGCGTGGCGACCGGTGTCGACGTCGGCGATCGGTGGCTGATCGTGGCACCGCTCTTCCACGCCGCCGCGGTGATCACCGCCTTCAACTGTGTGATCGGCGGCGGCTGCCTGGTGATCCACCGGGGCTTCGATCCGGCCCGTGTGGTGGAGGCACTGCAGCACGACAGGATCGCGCTCACGACGCTGGTGCCGGCGATGATCCAGGCGTGCCTGGCGGTTCCCGGGGTCGACGGGCGGGAGTACCCCGACCTCCAGTCGATCGCCTACGGCGGCTCGGCGATCGCCGAGCCCGTGCTTCGCCGGGCCATGGAAGTCTTCGACTGCGACTTCTACCAGGGGTTCGGTCAGACCGAGTCGTCGGCCGGACTCACCTATCTCACCGAGGCCGACCACCGCACCGCTCTCGCCGAGCGACCCGAGCTGTTGGCATCGTGCGGGCGACCGCTTCCCGGCACCGAGATCCGCATCGTGGACGACGCGGGTGCCCCGGTTCCGGTCGGCACGGTCGGCGAGATCGTGGCCCGCGGACCCCAGCTCATGGACGGCTACTGGAACCGACCCGACGACACTGCCGCCGCGCTGGCCGACGGATGGCTCCATACCGGCGATCTCGGATTCGTGGACGCGGAGAACCTGCTCACGGTCTGCGACCGGCGGGCGGACATGATCGTGAGCGGCGGGGAGAACGTGGCGTCGCGCGAGGTCGAGTCGGTGCTCCTCGCCCACCCGGCGGTGGCCGACGTCGCAGTGATCGCCGTCCCCCACGAGCGGTGGGGAGAGGCGGTCCATGCCGTGGTGGTGCCCGCGGCCGGACACGACATCGAACTCGATGCGCTCGTGGCGCACTGTGCCGTCTTCCTCGCCCGTTTCAAGGCGCCGCAGAGCATCGAGGTGGCCGACGCGATCCCCCGCAATGCCGGGGGGAAGATTCTCAAATCCGCCCTGCGCGAACGGTACTGGGCGGGTCACGAGCGGAGGGTGGGGTGATGGACGACCAGCCGGACGGACGCGACTGGGAGGTCCAGTCGTTGTTCCATTTCACCGTCGAGGTCACCGACTTCGAACGGTCGCTCGACTTCTACACGACGCTCGGTTTCCGGGTCCTGCGCGACAACCGCGACGTGGTCTGGCCCCGGATGGTGGCCCGCAATTTCGGCATGCCGGTGGCCCAGGGCCGCGGCGCGCTGCTCGGCATCGGCGACGGCCCCGACCACACCCGACTCGACCTGATCCAGTGGCTCGAACCCGAGCTGGCGCCGCCACCAGCGGGGCCACGCGAGGAACGCGTCCCCCGCATCATCGCGCTGCGCACCCGCAACGTCGCGGCCGCCTACGAGGACCTTTCGGCGCGCGGCATCGAGTTCGTGTCGCAGCCCCAGTCGGCGGAGCAGGCGGGCATCGTCAACGTCTGCTCGTGCCGCGACCCCGACGGCTACATCGTCGAGCTGATCGAATACGCCGACGGCCTGCTCGGCAGCCGGATCGACCACCTACCCGAGAGGACCACGGATGGCTGACCCGTCGATCGAGCGGATCACGGCCGAGCGCGGCGACGAGCTGTTCGCCCAGGCCCGGCGGTGGGGACGCTTCGGCGAGGCCGACGAACGCGGCGCGCTCAACCTGCTCACCGCCGAACGTACCCGCCGGGCCGCCGGGTTGGTGGTCGACGGCACCGTGGTGTCGTGCGGGCGCGATCTGGCGGTGCGTCCCGGAGTCGACAACCCCAGCCCGGCCATGCACCACATGGTCATGGGGGGCGACGTGTGCGGCGCCTTCGGCCCCGATGCCCTCCAGGCGTCGCTCGACTTCGTGGGCGTGGCGTTCCACGGCATGTCGGTGTCGCACATCGACGCCCTCTGTCACGTGTTCGTCGACGGCCAGATGTACAACGGGCACCCGGCCGCCGCGGTCACCACCCTCGGCGCCCGCCACGGCGGCATCGATGCCGGGTTCGGCGGTCTCGTCGGCCGGGGTGTGCTGATCGACCTCGCTGCACACCGCGGGGTGGACTGGCTCGAGCCCGGCGATGCCGCCGGCCCCGACGAGCTCGACGCCGCGCTGGCGGAACAGAACGTGGCCACCGAGCCGGGCGACATCCTCCTCGTGCACACCGGGCGCGACCGGCGACGGTCCGCCCTCGGGCCGTGGGAGCCGAACCGGGGTGGCCTCGCCGGGCTCCACCCCGAGTGCGTGCCCTGGTTGGTCGAGGCCGACCCGGCCGTGGTCGGCGCCGACGGTGTGACCGATCCGCTGCCCGCGAACGACCATCGGTGGTCGATGCCCCTGCACCAGTGCCTGCTCGTGGGCATGGGGGTACACCTGCTCGACAACCTCCGGCTCGACGCCCTCGCCGATGCCTGCGCGGCGGCGGGGCGGTACGAGTTCCAGTTCGTCGTGTCGCCGCTGCGCATCGCCGGCGGCACCGGTTCGCCGATCAATCCGGTGGCGGTGCTCTGAGATGATCGTCGACCTGTTCAACGAGCTCCAGCGACCGGGCCCGACCGACACCGCCACCCAGAGCCGCGTCTTCGCCGACGCCCTGGAGCAGGCCGAGCTGGCCGACCGGCTCGGCTACGGCTGCTGGTGGTCGGTCGAGCACCACTGCACCCCGGAGTTCTCGCATTCCGGCGCCCCCGAACTGATGAACGTGGCCATCGCCATGCGAACCTCACGACTCCGTGTGGGGCATGCCGGGGTGCTCACCCCGTTCCGCATCAACCATCCGCTGCGCGCGGCCGAGCGGGTGGCCGTGCTCGACCACCTCTCCGGTGGTCGGGCCGAGGTCGGCCTGGCCCGCTCCGGCGGCGCCGAGTGGGCGACGTTCGAGATCGACGGCGACCACACCCTGGCCGAGCTCGAGGAAGCGGCCCGGCTCATGGTCACCGCCTGGACCGAGCCCGAGTTCAGCTGGTCGTCGGAGCGGCTCGACATCCCCTCCCGCACCCTCGTCCCACAGCCGGTGCAGCGCCCCCACCCGCGCCTGTGGCAGACCGTCTCGTCGCCCGGCAGCTTCCGGCTGGCCGGTCAGCTCGGGCTCGGTGTGTTGAGCACCACGCTGCTGTCGCCCGTGTCGGTGCTCGAGGAGATGCTCGCCGAGTACGACGCCGGCCGAGCCGAGGCCACCGACATCGTGGGCGTCGAGCCCAACGACCAGCGGGCGGTGTTCACCTTCGTGCACTGCACCGAGACGATCGACGAGGCCATCGCCAGCCGGGCCGCCGAGGCCGCCATGTGGTACGTCAACGCCGCGCCGAAGGTGTTCGCGGTACCTCGCAAGATCTGGACCAACATGATCCGGGGCAACGTGAACGCGGGCGACTCACGGGGGCGAGCGGCCCTCGACGACGAGTCGAAGATCATGGTCGACCTCGACCCCGACGATCCCAACCCCATCATCCGGCTCATGAACCGCCAGGTGCTCGGCCAACCGATCGACCCGGTCGAGGCCTACGAGGCCCTGGCCGACCAGGACTCGGTCATCATCGGCGACGTCGAGACGTGCCGGCGCAAGATCGAGAAGTACCGAGACGTCGGGTTCGACCGTCTCATGTGCCTGATGCAGTTCGGCCATCTCGACCACGACCGGGTCATGACCAGCATTCGCCGCGTCGGCGAAGAGCTGATCCCGGTCTTCGACCAAGGGAGTTCCACATGACCGACATGTCCGACCGACTCGCCGGGCAGGTGGTGATCGTCTCGGGTTCGGCCGGCGGTCAGGGCGCGGCCGAGGTCCGCCTCCTCGCCGCCCAGGGCGCCCGGGTGGTGGTGGCCGACGTCGACGACGGGGCCGGCCAGGCCGTGGCCGACGACATCGGCGACCCGGCCATCTACCAGCACCTCGACGTGCGGTCCGAGGCCGATTGGCGGGCTGCGCTCGCCGCGGCCGAGGCCGCCTTCGGTCCGGTGACGGGCCTCGTCAACAACGCCGGCGTGAGCGGGCAGCCCAAGCCGATCGTCAAGACCTCGGTCGACGACTACCGCAACCTGATCGAGATCAACCAGATCGGGGCGTTCACCGGCGTCCACGTGGTGGCGCCGGCCATCGTGGCGGCCGGCGGGGGCAGCATCGTCAACGTCTCGTCGGTCAACGGGTTCGTGGGGGCGTGGGGGATCGCCGGCTACGTGTCGTCGAAGTTCGCCCTGCGGGGACTCACGAAGGTGGCGGCGCTGGAGCTGGCTCGCAAGAACGTGCGGGTCAACTCGGTCCATCCCGGACCGATCGACACGCCGATGCTGGCCGGGGGCATGCCGCCCGGCACCGACCACATCGAGGCGTTGGGCGGCGTGGTGCCGCTCGGTCGGGTCGGCGAACCCGCCGAGGTGGCCCACTTGGTCGCCTTCCTGCTCTCCGACGAAGCGTCGTACTGCACCGGCGGTGAGTTCGTGGTCGATGGTGGGTACCTCAGCGGTCCCATCGGATCCCCCAACCTGCCGCGATGAAGCTCTCACTGCTGTTCCCCGAGACCCGGAGCCTCGATGCGGTACGTGACCTCGCGGTCGCGGCGGAGGCGCAGGGCTTCCACGGCATGTGGCTGGGCTCCGCCTTCGGGTTCGACCCCGTCATGGCACTGGCGATGGCCGGCCCGGCGACCAGCCGGATCGCCCTCGGTGTCGCCGTGATCCCGAGCTGGCCCCGCCATCCCGTGGTCGCCGCACAACAGGCCGCCACCGCCAACGCCGCCTGTTCGGGCCGCTTCCGGCTCGGCGTCGGCCCCAGCCACGTGCCCGTCATGGGCATGTACGGCATCGACATGGACCGGCCGGTGTCGCACAGCCGGGAGTACCTCGATGTCGTCCGCACGCTGTTGCACACCGGCGCCGTCGAACACCAGGGCGATCGCTTCCGGGTGCAGGCCTTCCTCGATGTCGAAGGGGCCGGGATCGGGTCGCCGGACACCGCGCCACCCGTGCTGCTGGCGGTGCTGCGGCCCCAGATGGCCCGGGTGGCGGGCGGGCACGCCGACGGCGCCCTGTGCTGGCTCACGCCGGCGCCGTACCTGACCGCCGTGGTCGCGCCGGCCATGGCCCGCGGCGCCGACGACACCGAGCGGGACACGCCGCCCCCGCTCATCGCCGAGCTGCCCTGCGCGCTCACGACCGACCGCGACGAGGTGCACGCGATGGCGGCCACAGACCTCGGCATCTATCCGCAGATGCCCTACTACCGGAACATGTTCGAGGCCGCGGGTGTGGAACTCGACGGTCGACGGTGGAGCGACGACATGATCGACGCCGCCGTGGTGTGGGGCGACGCCGCCCGCATCGGTGATCAGGTGAGCGCGCTGTTCGCCGCCGGGGCCGACGAGGTGGTGTTGTCGCCCTTCGGGGTCGGCGCCGATCCGGCTGCGTCGCAAGCCGAGTGCATTGCCACCTTGAGCGAGCTCGCCCGCACATGACCCACGACCCGAATCACCGAACCGACCGGGTTCACCGAACAGGAGACGATCACCATGACCGACACCGCCGATGATCAGCGGCGAGCAGCGAACCGGGCCACGTTCACGGCCATCATGGATGCCATCACGGCCGGCGAGTACGAGGCGCTGGGCGCGCTGGTGACCGAAGACCTGCTCTTCGATCTCCCCTACGGCCCGTCGTTCATGCCCAACCCCGTGGAGGGCCGCGATGCCTGGATGGCCAACACCACCCAGACGTTCGCCATGTTCTCGTCGTTCGTGCAGCATGTCGACGCGGTGTACGACCTCGTCGACCCCGACACGTTGATCGCCGAGTACCACAGCGATGCCGTGGTGACCCACAACGGCAACGACTATCGCAACAGCTACATCGGGGTGCTCCGCTTCCGCGACGGTCTCGTGTGCGGCTGGAAAGAGTTCCACAACCCCGACGCCACCAAGGCGCTGCGATGAACGGCGTGGCCGCCGCGCCGATCGACGGGACCGTCGACCCGGCCTTCGCCGCCGTGCGCGACGCGTTTGCCGCCAACTTCGAAGCGGGGCTCGAGCTCGGCGCGTCGCTGGCGGTGAGTATCGACGGTCGCAACGTGGTGGACCTGTGGGGCGGTCATCTCGATGCAGCCCGAACGCGGCCGTGGCAGCGCGAGTCGCTCGTATGCGTGTTCTCCTGCACGAAGGGTGTGGTGGCGATCGCGACGATGTGGGCGGTGGAGCAGGGCCTGGTCGATCTCGACCGTCCGGTTGCCGAGTACTGGCCCGAGTTCGCCGCCGAGGGTAAGGCCGACCTGCCGGTCCGATGGCTGCTGACCCATGAGGCCGGCCTGTCCGCCATCGGAACGCGGATGCCGTTCGGCTCCCTCAGCGACTGGGACGCGATGACCACGGCGCTCGCCGCGCAGACGCCGTGGTGGGAGCCGGGCTCGGGGCACGGATACCACGGGGTGACCTACGGCCATCTGATCGGTGAGGTGCTGCGCCGGGCCACCGGCCGCACCGTCGGCGAGATCGTGCGCGACGAACTGGGCAGTCCGCTCGGCGTCGATCTGCTGATGCCGCTGCCGGCCGGGGACGACGCCCGCACGTCGGATCTGGTCGTGGAGATGGCACCCGACGGCACGTTCTTCGATCGTTGGGACCCGAAAACGTCGCTCGGACCGAAGTCGTTCGGCAATCCGCCCGACAGCAACGATCCCAACCACTGCACGACCCCGATGTTTCGCCGGGCCGAGATCCCGGCCGCCAACATGCACGCCAACGCGCGAGCGCTCGACCGCCTCTACGCGGTGCTGGCCTGCGGCGGGTCGGTGCCGGAGCTGCGGGTGGCGTCGCCCGAGCTGGTCGAGGAGTTCGGCCGCTGCCACGTGCGCGGCGACGACCTGGTCATGGAGTTGCCGACCGCGTTCGGGCTCGGGTTCGAGCACACGATCCCGGAGTGGCCGTTCGGTCCCGGCGAGCGGACCTACGGGCACAACGGCTCGGGCGGGTCGCTCGGGATCGTCGACCCCGACACCGGCGTGTCGCTCGGTTACGCCATGAACCGGCTGTGGTGGGGGCCGACGAGGTCCGATCCCCGCTGGGAGGGCATCTTCGACGCGCTCTACGCCGCCCTCTGACCGACCCGGAGGTGCAACACTGCGGGTCGGCCGGCTCCGCGACCGACCGACACGAGGAACGACATGACCTATCGAGTGATCCAATGGGCGACCGGCACGGTCGGCGTCCATGCCGTGCCGGCCATCCACGCGCATCCCGACCTCGAGCTGGCCGGCCTGTGGGTGCACTCCGACGACAAGGCCGGCCGCGATGCCGGTGAGATCTGCGGTATCGGTCCGATCGGGGTGACGGCGACGCAGGACGCCGACGCCCTGCTCGCCCTCGACGCCGACTGCGTCAGCTACATGGCCCATTCCGACGTGCGGCCGGCCGAGGTGGTCGACGACCTCTGCCGGATGCTGGCCGGCGGCAAGAACGTCGTGAACACCTCGTTCGTCCCCCTGCTCAACCCCCGCCAGGCCGGGTTCCACGACCAGCTGCAGGCGGCATGCGAGGAGGGCGGCACCTCGTTCTACACGTCGGGCATCGACCCCGGCTACGGCAATGTCGGCCTCGCCGTGCACACGCTCGCCCTCTGCAAGGAGGTCGAGCGCGTCCGCATGATGGAGATCATCAACTACGCGACCTGGGACAACGCGCCGACGCTGTTCGACATCATGGGGTTCGGCAAGGCGGAGCCGCACCAGTCACTGCTGCTCTCCCCCGGTTCGACGACGATGGCGTGGGGCCCGGTGGTCGCCACGGTCGCCGACGCCCTCGGCGTCGAGCTCGACGACATCACCGAGACCCACGAGGTCATCCGGGCCGACGAGGACATCGAGATCGCCAGCGGCAGGATCCGGGCCGGCACGATCTCCGGCATGAGGTTCGAGATCCGGGGGATGATCGGCGACGAACCACGGATCGTCGTCGAACACGTCACCCGTATGCGCGATCAGGATGCGCCCGATTGGCCGCAAGGCGACGGCTACCGCATCCTCATCGACGGCGAGCCCGACCTGAAGGTGGAGCTCCAGCTGTCGTCACGCAAGGGCGACCACAACCACGCCGGCTGTCTCGCCACCGCCATGCACGTGCTCAACGCGATCCCCCACGTGATCGAGGCCGAGCCGGGGGTGCTCACCCAGCTCGACCTGCCCGTCTACTCCGCCCGCCATCTGATGGTCTGACGCACCTCCGCTCAATCGCCCAGGGCCCGGTGCAGGAACGCCGCCATCTGCCCTCTGGTCACTGGTTCGAGCGGGCAGAAGCGCCCCGGACCGCAGCCACGCGTGATCCCCGGGGCCGCGATGCGCTCGATGTCGGCCTCGTGAGTGGAGCCGTCGTCGTCGCGGAAGGTGTCCCCCGTTGCCACGGGCAGTTGGAGGGCCCGCGCTAGTAGGGATGCCATCTGGGCTCGGGTGAGCCAGTCGTGGGGGCAGTAACGATCCGGGCCGCAGCCGCGGGTGATCCCGGCCGCGGCGAGTGCGTCGATCGATGCTTCGTGGGTCGTGCCGTCGTCGTCGGCGAACCGGTCGGGCCCGGGCGGGAGGTCGAGCGCTCGGGCCAAGAACGTCGCCGCTTCACCCCGGGTGACCGGACGCTCGGGGCAGTACTCGTCGCGCCACGGCGGGTTGCAGCCCCGCGTGATGGTCTCGGACCCCGTCCATTCGACGTCGGCGGCGAAGGTGTGGCCTGCCGTGACGTCCCAGAAGCCCGACCGCGGGAGCCACTGGACTCGGGCCGCGGGCGGGTCGGCCGGCGTGCGCATCTCGGCGTCGGTGGGCAGCGCGGCGGTCGTATAGCGGCCACTGGCGTTCCACAGCATCCATCCCATGCCGAGACGATCGGCGGCATCGATCTGGGCCCGGACCTCACCAGGGCCGTAGCCGCCGAAGTCCTGAAGCCACGGGCGAAGCCCGACCCGATCGCCGAGGCGGTCGCGTGCGTTGGACATCGACGCGGTCACCACTTCGCCCGGATGGTTGGCCGGGACCGCGAAGCCGAACCATCCCCGACCCCAGTGGTTCGGGTAGACCATCGGCGACAGCACATCGAGTGCGCCCGCCAGCACGTCGAGATCCTGTCCGATACCCCCGTCACCGGCGATCGAGGTGACGAAACCGAAGACGTCGGCGGACAACGCACAACCGGCGGGAAGCCCCGACCGCAACTCGGCGACGTAGTCGGTGATCGTCGCGACCCGCTGGGCCTCGTCGGTGGCATCGACGCCGTCGAACCGCAGCTCCGGCCGCAGCCCGTCGGGGAATCGGATGTAGTCGAGCTGGACCTCGTCGACACCGGCCGCGCACGCAGCTTCGGCCAGCTCACGCACGTAGCGGCGGGGTACCGGATCGGTGGGGTCGAGGAACACCTGCCCCCCTCGGGTGAACGGTCCACCGGTCCGACTGTCGAAGACGGCCGACGACGGTGCGAGACCGGCGAGCCGGGGATCCTGGAAGGCGACGACACGGACGATGACGGCGAGACCGCGGGCGTGGACCTCGTCGACGACCGCGTCGAGGTCCCAGGAACCGAGCCCGGGTGGCGCAGGCGCGGATCCGCTCCAGGCCGCGTGCACCAGGCCGCTCTCGTCCTTCAGGTCCAGCATCACCGCGTTGAGCGCGGTGCGATCAGCCAGCGCGAGAAGATCGGCCCACTCACTGCGGGTCGGAAACGAGCCCGGGATGTGGAGCGCCCGCAGCGTGGAACGCCCGAGCGGGATCCGGAGCCGATCCCCGGTGCCGTCCCAATCCACGGATCGGGACCCCGCCGCGGGGTGGGTGACCGTGACGACGCCGGCACCGACGCCCGCCAGGTGCGCCCGACCGGCCGGATCGGTGGTCGCCGTGACGGCTCCCGCCTCCACCGTCACCCCAGGGAGCGGCCCACCCGAGAGATCGGTGACCAACACAGAGAGCCCGGCGGGCGCGGCGACCTGGGCGGCAACGGGCAGCTCGGCAAGGAGCACGGCGAGGATGGCCAGGATGAGGATCGGAAGGCGGCGACCGGAGACCACGCCCCGAGCGTAGGCCCGGGGCCCCCGCCCCGTGGGCCGTCAGTCGAGCCAGCTGGCGGGCGCACCTCGTTGCACCCGATTGAACCGGCTCGCGAACGACGGGGTGTCGAACATCGAGCGGTCGCCCCCGAAACCGAACAGGTACTGCCCCACCCGGCGCATCTGCATCTCCTCGGAGCCCTCGGTGATCCGGTACCGGCGGTGGTGACGGAAGATGTGCTCGAAGGGCAGGTGACGGCTGTAGCCGATCCCGCCGTGGACCTGGATCGCCTTGTCGGCGGCCTCGCCGACGAGTCGGTTGGCCCGGTAGTTGCACATGGCGACGCGGTCGGAGATCTCCGTTGCGTCGTCGAGCTGGTCCATCTGCCACGCCGTCTTGCGGATGAGCTCACGCAGCATGGCCGCTTCGGTGTGGAGCTCGACGAGCGGGAACTGGATCGCCTGGTTGGCCGACAGCGGCTTCTCGTGGATGATGCGCTCGCGCGAGTACTTGACCGCCTCGTTGATGCAGTACTGGGCGGCGCCGAGGCTGGAGGCGGCCTGGCGGATGCGGTTCTCGTGCACGAAGAGCTGGGCGGTGGCCAGGCCGTGGCCCTCGGGTCCGAGCATGTCGGCATCGCTCACCCGCACGTCGGTCAGGGTCACCTCGGCGTGGTCGGTCGGCATGTTGTAGGTCCACCACATGAACTCGACGTTGAAGCCCGGCGTGTCGACCGGGACGATGAAGTTCGAGATGCCGCCGGCCTCGCCGGGCTCCCCCGAGGTGCGGGCGAAGATGTAGTCGTGGGTGGCCGAATGGAGGCCGGTGTTCCAGCGCTTCGCGCCGTTGATGACCCACTCGTCGCCGTCGCGATGGGCGGTCGTCTCCATCCGCGTGGCATCGGTGCCGTACATCGGTTCGGTGAGTCCGAACCCGATGCGGGCCTCACCCGCCAGCATCCGGGGAATCCAGTACTCCTGCTGCGCCGGTGAGCCGTACTTCTCCATCATCAGCACCGTCGGGAAGTTGCCGACGATCGACGCCTCGTTCTGGAGGTCGTTGTGGAGACCGAGGCCCTTGGCGGCGAGGTGTTCACGGATGATCGCCATGGCCAGGTTCGTGCCGTCCTGGCCGCCGAAGCGCTCGGGCAGGTGGTAGCGCAGGAACCCGGCGGCATCGGCCCGCCGCCGCATCTCGCCGAGCAGCGCCTCCCACTCGGCGTTGGGCCAGCCGTCGCGGTCCCAGTCGGTGCGGCTGTCCTCCCGACGATGATCGAAGAACCGGATGTTGTCGTTCTCCCGTTCGAGCGGCGTGATCTCGTCGGCGATGAACTCGTCGAGCCGGCGCAGGAGATCCTCGATGTCGGCGGGGATGTCGAAGTCCATGCGTCGACGTTAGGTGCTCGGGTCAGCCCGTCGCGTCGTGGTGTGCGCCGATGAGCACGACCACGAGTACACAGGGCTCGTCGAACGGGTTGCGCCACGCGTGGCGGGTGCCGTTCTGCACCACGGTGTCGCCGGGGCCGAGCTCGCGGGTCGCCCCGTCGTCGAGCTCGAGGATGACACGGCCCGAGACGACGAACTCGTAGTCCACCGTCGCCGTGGTGTGCATGCCCGGGTTGTCGGGCTCCATGTGCTCGAGCAGACCCGGCAACTTGACCTCGGCCTCGGCGAAGGCGGCCCCGAGATCGAGATCCGCGAGCATCGCCGTCGCGTCGGGCGGCACGTTGAACAGGCCGAAACGGAAGCCACCGACCGGCGGGAAGTACTGCACCGCCGAGGGCGGCGAGCCGTCGTCAGGGAAGCGGCAGGTCTCGTCGCTGCCCCACAGCCGGAAGAACTCCATCCCCGGCACGAGGTCCGAGGTGATGGGTTCGACGATCTCATCGCTCGCGAAGACCGCCGCGCCCTTGTCGTCGTGGCCGGTCACGACCCGCCGTATCCCCATGGCTGACTCCCCTCGTCCGCGATCGCCACGCTACCGCGACCGACAGCCCCGGGCCGCGCTGTCGTATTCGCGGTCGGGCTGCCGATGCTTCCCCCCGTGACGAACGTTCTCGACGCGCCTGCGGACGGACCGCCCTTTGCGCCTCGGCGCCGCCGGATGCCGCGTCCGTTCGACGTGGTGGACCGCGTGCTGGGCGCGCCGGAGCGCTACAACGCGAGCGAACCTCAGACCCATCCCGGCCCGACACAGACCCGTCTCGGGGCCTGGTGGTGCGATCACCCGCGGGCGATCAAGGCCGTCGCGGTCGGGGCACTGCTGTGGACGGCGGTGTACCTGACCTGGCGGGTCGGCTGGAGCGGCGAGGGCACCGTGTGGTGGTTGTGGCTTCCCCTTCTCGTCGCCGAGATGTTCGGGTTCTGGTCGCTGTTCACCCTGACGTTCTTCGGGTGGGAACGCCCGGCATGCATCCGGCCGCCGGTGTCGGCGGATCATTCGGTCGACGTGCTCGTGTGCACCTACGACGAGAGTGTCGACTTGCTGCGCACCACACTCGCCGGCTGCGCCGCCCTCGACTACCCACACACGACGTACCTGCTCGACGACGGGCGTCGCCCCGAGATGCAACAGCTCGCCGAGGAGATGGGTGCGATCTGGCTCACCCGCCCCGACAACAGCCACGCCAAGGCCGGCAACATCAACCATGCGCTGGGCTGCACCGGCAGCGAGTTGCTGTTCATCCTCGATGCCGATCACGTCCCGATGCCCGACGCGCTCAGCGCCGTCGTCGGCTACATGGACGATCCGAACCTGGCGCTCGTGCAGACCCCGCACGACTTCTACAACCAGGACTCGGCCCAGCACTACGCCGTGGGGCGTCACGAACAATCGATCTTCTACGACGTCATCTGCCCGGGCAAGGACCGCCACGGCGCAGCGTTCTGGTGCGGATCGGCCACACTGATCCGCCGTGAGGCGCTGGTCGAGGTGGGGGGCGTGGCGGTCGAGACCATCGCGGAGGACTTCCACACGACGATCAAGATGCACCGCAAGGGTTGGACGACGAAGTACCACAACGAGGTGCTCGTGCAGGGGCTCGGCCCGCACGACCTCGACGGCTACCTGCTGCAGCGCGATCGCTGGGCCCGCGGCAACCTCGCCGTGTTCACGACCCCGGAGTCGCCGCTGCGGGCGTCGGAGCTCACCGCCAAGCAGCGGCTGTCGTTCTTCGCGTCGCTCACGTCGTATGCCGCCGGTCCGGTCCGGGTGCTGTCGCTGCTGATCCTGGTCGGCACACTGTGGACGGGGGCGCTCCCGCTGCGGGCATCGTTGCTGCCGCTAGCCGTGTTCTGGTTCCCCTCGGTCGTGCTGTCCCTGTTGGCCGCGTCCGCGCTCTCCCGGGGGTTCATGAAGATCGCCGACTCGACCCACTTCGAGCTCTGCACGGCCGAGGTCTACGGCCGGGCGCTGCGCTGCGCGGTCAGGCCGGCGAAGACCGCCTTCAAGGTGACGCCGAAGAGCGGGACCGACGATGCCGGCCTGGCGAACCTGCGTCGTCTCAAGGTCGTCATGGCCGTGGCCGGCGCGCTCACGCTCGGGGTGATCCTTCGGATCATCGGGCTCTTCGGACCGGACGTGTTGCCCTCGCTGCCCGGCATCGCCTCGTCGATCGTGCCGGTACTCGCCGTCATCGAGCTGCGACGCGTCGCTCGGACCCTGCGGCTGGTGGCGCGGCGACGCCAGCGACGAAGCGAGTTCCGCTTCCCGTGTCACGAACCGGCCGAGATCATCACGATCGAGTCCGGCGCGCTGCGCGTCGCCCCCCTGTCGACGGCGGGCCGCCTGCTCGACATCTCCACGCGTGGCGCCCGTGTGGTCGTCGCGGCGGCCATCGAGCCGGGAACGGAAGTGACCCTCACCACCCGACTGTGCGACGCGATGGGTGCGCCCTTCGATGCCGAGCTCCGGGCCCGGGTCGTGCTGTGCCGACCCGAAGGCGACGAGTTCCAGCTCGGCACCGTGTTCGACGACATCTCACCCACCGTGATGCGTCGGCTGGTGGAGTTCTGCTACATCGTGTGCCCCTACGAGCGGCTCCGTGGCACGCGCCCACTGGACCAGACCGAGCAGCTCGGCCAGACCGAGCAGCTCGAGCCGACCGACGCCCGACGATCGGGCTAGCCGGACCGCGTCGAACACCCGGTGACATCGGCCGAACCCGCCATGGTCCGGACTACTTTCGTGCGATGGCAGACAAGCAGCGGAAGAAGTCCACGTTCACCTGGCTCGTCGCGATGCTCGCCGTCGGCGGCTTCGCGCTCGGTGCGTGCGGCGATGACGGCGACACCATCGACACCGGGGAACCGGCGGGCGAGAGCGACGGCAGCGACGCAGGCGGTACGGCCTGGACCGACGTCGACCTCGAACGGCTCGTGACCCTCGAGGTCGACGGCTACACGCTCCAGAACCCCAACGTCTCCGAGTTCGGCAACGCGACCGTGCAGTACCTCGAGGACGTCCCCGCCGGGCCGGTGGCGCTGTCGGCGTTGGTCACCTTCCAGGCGTGCGACCCGTTCAGCTGCACCGACCTCAACGCCGAGATCGACGAGCAGCGCCGCGAGAACGCCCGCAGCCTGCTGCCGCGTCTCCACATCGACAACCCCGACCTCGTCGAGGAGATCGGCCCGGTCGAGCTCGCCGGACGAACCGTGCTGGCGATCTACTTCCGCAGCTTCGTCGATCAAGACGACGGTCAGGCCACCGCCAACTCCTACCGGGCCATCACTCACGACGGCACCAACCTGATCACGGTGATGGTCACACCCGACTTCATGTCGGCCGGTGGCCTCGCGGACAGTGCGGAGGAGCTCGAGCAACGGATGGACGCCGACGCGGGCGCCGCCGTCGCTGCCGACGTTCTCACGGCCTTGTCCGCCGAGCTCGGCTGACCCATCACCCGCGCGGTCGGCCGTGACGGGACCTGACGCGAGTGTTAGAAACGGGTTTCGACGAAAGGGGTCGTCACATGCCGATCGCGGACTTGGACGGGATGGAGATCGCCTACGAGCTCGTGGGCGAGGGACAGCCGTGGGTACTCACGCCCGGGGGTCGCTTCACCAAGGAGGTCGGCGGCCTTCCGGAGATGGCGCAGACGCTGGTCGACCACGGCAAACAGGTGCTCACGTGGGACCGGCCCAACTGCGGGGCATCGTCGGTCGTGTTCCGGGGGGCATCGGAGTCGGAGGTCCAGGCCGAGGCATTGGGCGCCCTGTTGCGCCATCTCGATCTCGGCCCGACCGTGATGGTCGGTGGCTCCGGCGGTGCCCGCGTGTCGCTCATCGCCGCGGCCCGCAATCCCGATGTCACCGCCGGCCTCGCGATGCTGTGGATCAGCGGCGGCGCACCGGGCCTGATCCAGCTGGCGAACTACTACTGCATGCCCTCGGCCGATGCCGCGTGGCACGGCGGCATGGAGGCGGTGGTCGAGCTCGACCAGTGGCAGGAGGTCATCGCGAAGAACCCGGCCAACCGGGACCGGTTCCTGGCGATGGATCGCCAGGAGTTCATGGACGTGATCGATCGTTGGATGCTCGCCTACTGCCCGTGCGAGGACACGCTCGTCCCCGGTCTGTCCGATGACGACGTCGCCGCCCTGGCCGCACCGATCCTCGTGTTCCGCAGCGGGGCATCGGACATGTCGCACACCCGGGCGACATCGGAGGCGCTGGCCGTCGGACTCCCCGGCGCTGAACTCGCCGAACCGCCGTGGGGCGACGAGGAATGGAACGAACGCCGTGCCGCGGTGGAGGAGACCGGCTCGCTCTTCGTGCGCTGGCCGCTCCTCGTGCCGCAGCTCATCGAATGGTCGGACCGCACGATCGGAGCAGGATCATGACCACCCTCAGCATCCAGCCGGCCCGCGAGGGCCTCGATCTCGGCGCCCGCGTGGGTGGCATCACCCCCGAAGGTCTCGCCGACGACGCGCTCCGGGCGGAGCTCAACGCCCTCTTCGAGGAGCGCGGGGTGCTGATCTTCGAGGATGTCGAGCCCACGTCGGCGATGCAGGTCGCCCTCAGCACGGTGTTCGGGCCACTCAAGGACCACCCGAGCAAGGCCACTCCCCGGGTCGGCGACGGCGACGACCTCCTCGGCGTGATCGAGATCCGCCACAACCCCGAGCAGGGCGGCATGGTGCGGATGGGCGGCGAGATGCTGTCGCAGTGGCTGCCGTGGCACTTCGACCACTGCTACAACAACGAGCTCAACCGGGCCGGCGTGCTGCGGGCCGTCGAGATCCCGCCGGAGGGGGGTCGCACCGGCTTCGTCGACGGCATCGCCCTGTACGACGCCATTTCGCCCGAGGTGCGCGACCGGATCGAGGGCGAGACGGTCCGCTATGCGATGGACGTCATCCTCGACAACCTCGAGTTCGGACGACCCGACGGGTTCGAGGAGGTCCGACCGGCGGCCCAGGCCCAGAACGTGATGGACGAATACGCCGATCGGCCGCTGGCCCTGCATCCCGCCGTGTGGACCCGGGCGTCCGGCGAGAAGGTGCTCCACGTCTCCCCGTGGATGGCGAAGGGCATCGCCGGGCGTTCCCCGGCCGACGGTGCCGCGCTCCTGCACGAGGTGTGCGACGAGATCGTCGCCGCCGCCCGCGATCTCAGCTACTTCCACGAGTGGGAGCCGACCGACATGGTGATCTGGGACAACTGGCGGGTGCTGCACTCGGTATCGGGCATGCCGCCCGAGCATCCCCGCTGCATGCACCGCACGACAATCGCCGGCGACTACGGGCTGGGGAGCTTCGAGACCGCCTGACCCGCGGCGCCCAGCGCGACGATGCGCCGCCGTCACCCCGATCGAGTGGGCCCACGCGTGGTCCCTAGTCGTCGTCGATGACCGAGGCGACGAGGCGGAGCTCGACCGAGCGTCGCACGACCGAGTCGAGCGCCTCGCGGGTCTGGATGCGCCACTCGTCCCAAAGGGCATCGGAGCCGGAACCGGCGATGATGGCGTTCGCCGCGTCGACCTGCCGCGTCAACCGCTTCCATGCGTCGCGGATCGCACCGGACGCGTCGCCAGGTGGCTCCGGCGTCGACACGTCGATGGTGGCCATCGTCGGGTCGGTGTCGCCGGATTCGATCGCGCCGACGGCCTCGGACAACGCCAGGAAGAGCGGGGCGAGTGCGTCCTCGCCGGCCAGGCACGCGGCACCGTGACCGGTGCCGAGCGTGTTGAACAGGTAGCCCTGGCGGGAGTCCATGTCGGTCCGCGCGAACCATTGCTGGTCCGGGTGGTACAGGAAGCGCCAGATGTCGTTGATCTCCGCGTCCTCGTCGCGTTCGAGGAAGCCGTCGACGGGGAGACCGAACCGCAGCTGGTGGCGCACGCCGTCGACGGTGCGCTGATCCATCAGCGCGAGGGGTTGCACCGGCGCGTGGATCGGAATCCACAGGTTGAGCAGGAACGTGGTGGCATCGTCGTTGCGGCCGTCGGGGGTGACATGACGGAAGGTGTCCGGGGCGGTGCCGTGCATCAGCTGGCGCAGCGGTGTGCCGTAGACGTCCTGATCACCGTGGACGTACTTGGCACCACCGTGACCGTTGACACCGTCGATCCCGCCCGGATTCACGTCGGTCCAGGCAGGCCCGGATCGGCGGTAGAACAAGCCGTCGTCGACGACGAGGTCGATGCGCAGGCGGGTGCCGTTCGCCAGCGCCACCTCCATGCCGGTCAGGCTCTGTCGGATGGCCGCCTCGGCGTCGCCGGTCAACCGGTCACGCCGGCGGACATCGTCGAGCGCGCGTTGCAGCGCCGTGTTGGCCTCGAGGTCGATCGTCTCGAACCCCGCGGCCTCCAGTCCCGGCTCCGTCGTGCCGGGCGCCGACAGGTCGGTGAGTTCGCAGCCGCGGACATCTCCGGTGCCGTCCTCGGCCGCGAAGTCGGCTCGCAGGAGTCCGGAACGCTCGGCGTCGGGCATGACATGGCCCGGCTCGGTGAACGTGAGAGTTGCGCGCACACGTCGACGCTACCCAGATCGACGGAGCCGGGCGAGTGGCACGACGACTCGTCCCGCTCGAAGAACGAGCGCCGCGAGGTCGAGCGTGGTGGATCAGCCGATGTCGAGGCGGAACGCGTCGCCGTCGCGCAGGACCCGGCCGGCGGTGGGCGCGGCGAAGTGGGTGCCGATCACGAGCACCGGCGCGTCGGCGACATGCTCCATGACGGCGCGGCGCATGTGGGCGCCGGCCACGGGGTCGGAGTCGAACGAGGGCGACCAGTGGGGGCGAGCGAACTGGCAGGGGTGGTGCATCACGTCGCCCGTGATCAGCGCCCGCTCGCCCCTCGACTCGATGCTCACGCTCACGTGGCCGGGGGTGTGACCCGGGGTCGGGGTGAGGCTGATCTCGTCGCTGATCCGGTGGTTCATCTCCACGAAGGTGGCGAGGCCGGCATCGAAGATCGGCTGGACGGAGTCGCCGAGGATCGCCTGCTGATCGTCGTCGCCCTCGCTGGTCCAGTGATCGAACTCGCGACGACCGATCAGATAGCGGGCGTTGGGAAACGTCGGCACCCACTCGCCGTCGACGAGCATCGTGTTCCAGCCCACATGATCGACGTGCAGGTGGGTGCACACGACCGCATCGACCGTGTCCGGTGGGCAGCCGGCCTCCTCGAGACTGCGGAGGAACTCCGTCTGGAGCGCGCTGCCCCCGAGCAGCGCCCGCGGCTTGTCGTTGCCGACACACGTGTCGACGATGAGGTTGAGACCCGGCGCGTTCACCACCAGCGCGTGGATCGACAGCCGCAGCGCCCCGTCCTCGGTGACGAAGTGCGGCGACAGCCACGGGATCTCGGCCAGGGCCTGGGGAGTCGCATCGGCGAGCAACGCCCCTTCCGGGTGGTACGGCACCGGGATCTCCAGCTCTACGACCCGAGTGACGGTGACGTCACCGATCTGCCATGTCAGCATCGCGATCCCCCCGGAGCCGGCCCGTCCGGCGTCGTCTCGTCGGCCAGGATACGCAGCGCGGTCCGGTCGATGCTTCTCGCGAGTGTGCTCGGTCAGCTCCGGGGATGAAAGTAGCCCTTGGTGCGCTGTCGCACATTCGCTACGATTGTCGCATGTCTGACGTTGCCTCTCGGGAGCTGCGAAACTCGACACGATCGCTGCTCGATCGCGTCGAGGCGGGCGAGACGATCACGATCACGGTCGACGGCCGACCGAAGGCGGTGCTGGCGCCGATCGGTCACCGGCCGCGCTGGCTCGCCCGGTCCGAGTTCGCTGCGACCATCTTGGAACATCAGGCCGATCCCGGGCTCGCCGAAGACCTCGCCGATCTCGCCGGCGAGATGACCGACGAACTCCCGCCGCTGTGAGCCGCGGACTCGCCGACACCTCGGTCTTCATCGCCCGTGAGGGCGGCAGGCCGCTGGACGTCGAGGCGCTGCCGGACGAGCTGGCGGTGTCGATCATCACGATCGGCGAACTGCGAGCGGGCGTCCTGGCCGCCGAGTCCGTGGAGACTCGCGACCGCCGGTTGACCACCCTCACCGCGGCGCTCCGGCTCGAGCCCGTCCCTGTCGACGACGACGTTGCCGCTGCGTGGGCGCGCCTGCGGGTGCAGCTGCGTGACAGCGGTCAGCGCATGCCGGTCAACGACTCGTGGATCGCCGCAACCGCGCTCGCGCTCGACGTGCCGGTCGTGACGCAGGACGACGACTTCCCGAACGTCGCCGGGTTGCAGGTCACCAAGGTCTGAGATCGCACCTGCCAGGCCTCGTCGTCAGTCGGGGTTTGCGCATGTTCTTTGACGCAGAACGAGTCAGATCCAGCAGACTCCACCGTTGACCACAAGCGTGCGATGCTGACTCGAGATCAGAAGCGTGCGAGCGGAGGCACCCGGCAGAATGAGCGAGCTCAAGTACTTCGCGCTGGGTCGAGACGGCTACGTCTGCTCCGTCGTCTCCCCGGGTGGAGCGATGCTCCGGCTCACCCGCAAGGAGCTGGACAGCGACCCGCTCATCGAAGGCGACGAACAGCTCACCGCGAA